>CAZQUQ010000035.1:0-6958 GCA_964596445.1 uncultured Oscillospiraceae bacterium | reverse complement strand
GGCAGCCTTATCTGTGCAGACTTCAATACCGAAAAGCATCCACTGATGATGTACTCACCGCTCCTGCCTCCATCTGGCCAACCGATGTAACAGGCACTCACTGTTCACCCCTTGACACCTTTTTTCGTTTCATATATTATATTAAACAATATACATTGAAAAACGACATAAACGTTGATCGGGAGGAGTAAGCTAGTTCTGCCCCTTGTAAGAGAGAAAGGCTCACAGGCTGGGAAGCCTTTCGGGGAAAGAATGCTGAAGGTCGCCCGGGAGTTCTGCAGCAAAAAGCCGTCACTATATGTTCCTATACCGGGACATGCTCCTTTGCCGGGAACAGCTGATGGTTCCACGGGAAGGCGCGGAAAAACTGCAGCGGACGGAACCGTTATTTCCTTGAGCAGCCCCGAAAGGGGAATTTTGGTGGTACCGCGGAGCATAGCCCTTCGTCCAATTGATATGGATGAAGGGTTTTTTAGTTTATGGAAAGGAAGGAAACGATGCTGGCATTGAAAATATTAGCCGGTTTGATACTTATAACCGGTTTTGCCATGGTACTTGCGGCAAAAAATATCGTAAGGAAGTTTGGGCTGGATAAGAAGATCAGATTGGAGCATGAAAATGAGATGGAACCGGAGGAAATCGACGATTACAAAATGCTGAAGGCGACTGTGAACATCAAGCTCTATGGCATGCTTGTCGCATTGCCCGGACTGGTTCTCACGCTCATTGCATTCAGATAAAAGGAGGATTTTCATGGAACGGATGAATGACCTTGCAAAGACTTATGATCCGTCACAGGTGGAGGACAAACTATACAGGAGATGGATGGAAAAGGGATATTTCCATGCAGTGCCGGACAGCAGGAACACGCGCTATACAATAGTCATACCGCCGCCGAATATAACAGGACAGCTCCATATGGGGCATGCTCTTGACAATACGCTGCAGGATATACTCATCAGGTGGAAAAGGATGCAAGGGTACTGCGCTCTTTGGCTGCCTGGCACCGACCACGCCAGTATAGCTACGGAGGCCAGGATTGTCGAGACTATGGCCAAAGAGGGCATAAAAAAGGAAGATATTGGCAGAGAGAAGTTCCTGGAAAGAGCATGGGAATGGAAACGGGTCTATGGCGGCCGTATAGTTGAGCAGCTCAAGAAACTTGGCAGCTCATGCGACTGGGACAGGGAAAGATTTACAATGGATGAAGGCCTGTCAAAGGCAGTGCTGGAAGTGTTCGTCAAGCTCTATGAAAAAGGCCTTATCTACAGGGGCGACCGCATAATCAACTGGTGTCCGAAATGCAGCACATCCATATCCGACGCAGAGGTGGAGTACGAAGAGCAGGAAGGCAGCTTCTGGCATATCAGATATCCTGTGAAAGACAGCAGTCAATTCATTGTCGTTGCAACCACAAGGCCGGAGACGATGCTGGGAGATACTGCTGTTGCCGTTAACCCTGAAGATGAAAGATATGCCGGCCTCATCGGAAAGACTGTCGTACTGCCTTTGATGAACAGGGAGATACCGATCATTGCAGACTCTTATGTAGACAAAGAGTTTGGGACAGGTGCGGTCAAAATTACACCTGCCCACGATCCGAACGACTTCGAGGTCGGCTTGCGCCACGGGCTCCAGCAGATCAGGGTCATGGACGACAACGCAAGGATGAATGAGGCGGCCGGAAGATATGCAGGAATGGACAGATACGAGGCCAGGAAGAAGATCGTCGAGGATCTGAAGGAGCTTGGCCTGCTTGTAAAAATAGATGGACACAAGCATAATGTTGGCACCTGCTACAGATGCAATACGGTCATCGAGCCGATCATGTCAAGACAGTGGTTCGTAAAAATGAAGCCGCTGGCAGAACCGGCAATAGAGGCTGTAAGAAATGGCACCATCAAGTTTGTGCCCGAGAGATTTTCAAAGATATACTTCAATTGGATGGAAAATATCCAGGACTGGTGCATTTCGAGGCAGTTGTGGTGGGGGCACCGGATACCTGCATATTATTGTCAGGAATGCGGAGAGATGATGGTGTCGCGCGAAGAGCCCAAATGCTGCACCAAATGCGGCAGCACAATGGTGGAGCAGGATCCCGATACGCTGGACACATGGTTCAGCTCGGCGCTGTGGCCGTTCTCCACGCTGGGGTGGCCTGAGAAGACAAAGGATCTTGAGTATTTCTACCCGACGGACGTGCTTGTCACCGGCTATGACATTATATTCTTCTGGGTGGCGAGGATGATATTCTCCGGCCTCGAACATATGGGCAAAGAGCCGTTCAAGTACGTGTTCATCCACGGCATCGTGAGGGATGCACAGGGAAGGAAAATGAGCAAATCCCTCGGCAACGGCATAGATCCTCTTGAGATTATCTCACAATATGGAACGGATGCGCTGCGTTTTGCGCTTACGATAGGAAATTCACCCGGAAACGACCTGAGGTTCTCGAACGAAAAGGTCGAGTCCAGCAGAAACTTCGCCAACAAGATTTGGAACGCTACCAGGTTCGTGCTGATGAATTTTGATGAGGATGCAGATTTCAGCAAGGTCGACAGGGCGAAATTCACAACGCCGGACAAATGGATCCTCAGCAGGGTGAACACCCTTGCAGCAGAAGTGACGGAAAACCTTGAAAACTTTGAACTGGGCATTGCTCTGCAAAAGGTTTATGAGTTCATATGGGAGGAGTTCTGCGATTGGTATATTGAGCTAGTCAAGCCCAGACTCTTCGACAGGGAGGATGATACAAGGCTTGAGGTCCAGTGGGTACTGAACCATGTACTCGGCACCGCGATGAAGCTGCTGCACCCGTATATGCCTTTTGTCACTGAGGAGATATACATGCACCTTATCAACGATGACGAAAGTATAATGATCTCCGAATGGCCGACATATGACGAGAAGCTGCATTTCCCCGGCGATGAGAAGGATATGGAGCTGATAATGGCTTCCATCAAGGCCGTCAGGAACATCAAGGCCGAGATGAATGTGCCTCCGGCAAAGAAAAACAAGCTCATATTTGTTGCAGGGGCTGCTGAAAGCGATGTAATAAAGAGTGGCACCAAATTCATAGAAAGGCTTGCCGGTGCTTCCGAGATCGTCGTGCAGTCAGATAAGGCGGGTATACCGTCAGATGCTGTTACAGCGGTGGTGCCAGGCGCAGAGATATTCATACCGCTGGAGGATCTGGTTGATATCGCCAAGGAGCTTGAGAGACTGGAGAAAGAGAAGGCCAATCTTGAAAAAGAGCTGCAGAGAGTGGACAGCAAGCTTAATAATGAAGGCTTTGTCTCCAAAGCGCCTGCAAAGGTAATAGAGGAAGAGCGGGAGAAGAAGGCCAGGTATACCGAGATGTATGAGAAGGTCCTCGCCCGTATAGCGAGCCTGAAGAAATGACGGCATAATGTGATGTGACATGTGCCGGTTTAAAGCAGGCAAGGCAGGCGATGTGTCAACTTCATAAAAGACTGACAAGACAAGCGGATCGCAGACATATGCATCCGCTTGACAGCTATAATGTATCCAATAACATGTGTAAGTGGTATAATTATTATAGATGTATCAACAGTCGGCCGGCAGTAACACAATACAGCCTGGCGGACTGTATAACGGCTTATATATGAAATTTGATGAACAGGCAGGTTCCTGAATATGAAACATGGTTTTCTGAAAGTCGCTGCAGCTGTGCCTGAGCTGAAAGTTGCAGATTGCCGATATAATGCAGAAGAAATAATTGAGCTGATGAGAGATGCCGAGAAAGAAGGCGCAGAAATAGTCGTTTTCCCGGAGCTTTCGATCACTGCTTATACATGCGGGGATCTGCTGCAGCAGGAAAGACTGCTCAGATCGGCTCTGGAAGGCCTGGGTCTGATTGCTGAAGCAACGAAGTATCTTAATATCGTTTCTATAGTCGGACTGCCTTTATTGCAGGACAATCAGCTATTCAACTGTGCGGCTGTATTGCAGCGGGGGAAGATACTCGGCATAGTTCCCAAAACATATATACCGGGTTATAACGAATTCTATGAAGAGCGTTGGTTTGCGCCGGGCAGGAACACCCACAGCGATTCTGTCAGGTTACTGGGGCAAAATGTGCCGTTCGGCACCGACCTGCTGTTCATATCAGACGATCCTGGTACATCGACGTTGTCCGGAACAGATCGTGTATGCTTTGGAATAGAGATATGCGAGGACCTTTGGATCCCTGTTCCGCCCAGCTCATATCTTGCGACTGCAGGCGCAAATATCCTGTTCAATCTCTCCGCAAGCAATGAACTGATCGGAAAAGCCGAATACAGAAGGGAACTGGTCAAGAATCAGTCAGGGAAGTGCATTTCGGGCTACGTGTATGTATCGAGCGGCGTGTATGAATCCACGACTGATGTGGTATTCGGAGGCCACGCACTGATAACTGAAAACGGTGCTGTACTGTGTGAATCCGAAAGATTCCTCCGCAAAAGCCATATCACGATCAGCGAGATAGATATACAGAAACTCATGAACAGCAGATTGAAAAATACCAGCTTTATGGATGGCGTTCAGGACCGAAGCTTCAGAAGGATACCGTTCTCACTGTCCGACGAGGCCGGGACAAACATCACAGCTGATAATAATACGGCTGGCGGCTTCAGACTCACAAGATACATCGATCCGTATCCATTCGTGCCGTCGGACAAAAAAGAAAGAGACAAGAGATGTTCTGAGATATTAGCCATCCAGACTGCCGGGCTTGCGAAGAGACTTGGACATACCGGTATAAAAAGAGCGGTTATCGGTATTTCAGGCGGGCTGGACTCGACACTTGCGCTGATAGTTACAGCAAAGACTTTCGACCTGCTTGATATCCCAAGGGAAAACATCCTGGCTGTCACGATGCCTGGGTTTGGTACAACTGATGCAACATATCAGAATGCAGTACAACTGATACGTTCATACGGCGCAGAATTCCGGGAGGTCAACATTAAGAAAGCATGCCTGCAGCACTTTGAAGATATCGGCCATGATCCGTCGGTGCATGATATCACATATGAGAATGTACAGGCACGGGAGCGGACACAGATACTCATGGATCTGGCAAACAAGCTGAATGGACTTGTTATAGGCACAGGTGATCTCTCCGAGCTTGCTCTTGGCTGGTGCACATACAACGGCGACCATATGTCCATGTACTCTGTGAACTGCGGTGTTCCCAAGACGCTCATCAGACATCTGGTGCAATGGGCTGCCGACACCATCGAGGACAGGAGCGTTTCGGAGGTTTTGAGGAAGATCCTTGACACGCCGATATCGCCTGAACTTTTGCCGCCTGATGTAAATGGAAGGATACAGCAGAAAACTGAGGATGTCGTTGGTCCTTATGAACTGCATGATTTCTTCCTCTACCATATGATCAGGCACGGCGCGCAGCCTGAAAAGATTCTGTATCTGGCCGGACACGCCTTTGATGGAAAATATGACGTCCAAACCATCAAGTCATGGCTCAGGGTGTTCATCAGGAGGTTCTTCACACAGCAGTTCAAGCGTTCATGCCTGCCAGACGGGCCAAAGGTCGGTACCGTCAGCCTGTCGCCGAGGGGAGACTGGCGCATGCCGAGCGACGCTTCGGCTGAAGAATGGCTTATGGAGCTTGATAAGATCAAGTGACGCGACGAATAAAAGAGGCTGTTTTAATACAGTCTCTTTTTTATGCCTTGTCCAGATAAGCGAACAGTATGCCTGGATAACAAAGTTCATTGCCTATATAGCGAACAGTATGCCTGGATAACAAAGTTCATTGCTAATATAGCAAACAGCATGTCCGGATAAACATAAGCGTTATTAGCGGTCATTTCATTTTTTCTGTTTAAAAAATAAATCGAAAATTGACAAAAATTGTCGAAAAGGTTACTATAAAAATGACTATAGTCATAGTATATTTTCAATAGAGCAGCTTCAAATAAAAAGTGATAAACATCAAAAGTTACTTTACCATATGTGAATACATTAACAGTAATAATCATTGCAAATATAAATATTCAAACTATATCAGTGCATGGAGGTAAATTGAATGAGGATGAAGCTGTTGAAAGTCGTAATGCTGATTGTATTGAGTACAGCAATATCGTTTGCTGCAGCAGGCGGCTATGTTGTCGAAGCTATCACGGATGAGGTCGTGTGTGTGGGGCAGATACGCATGATAGCATTCAACTTTATTCCTACGGGATGGGTCGAATGTAATGGGGATTTATATCTCACAGACGAACTCCCTGAACTTTTTTCAGTATTGGGAAACAAGTTCGGCGGGGATGGAACTGACACTTTTGCTGTACCAAACCTTCAGAGTCCATATCAGGGCGTAAAATACTGTATTGCAACAACAGGAAATATACCTGAGCAAAGTGAACCTCTGGGAATTAACTGTTTTTTAGGCCAAATCGAGCTCTTCCCTTATGGATATACTCCAGTTGGTTGGGCGGCATGTGAAGGACAGACAATGAAAATTATTGATTACATGCAGCTTTTTTCGTTACTGGGGACAAAATTTGGAGGCAATGGTGCTACTAATTTTCTGCTGCCGGATTTGAGAGGTGCTGAACCGGATAATGATGTCAAATATTATATTTATATAGGTTCGGATGGAACTTTTCCGTCATCATCTAATAATTATTCAAATTCAAGTCACTCCATGACAGGGTCGATCAATTTACATCTAAAAAGTGACTACGCCGGAGGCGGCGGAGAATGTAACGGAACCTTATTATACACTGCGGACTATGCAGATTTGTATTCCTGTATTGGAACCACTTATGGACAGAATGGCAGCACTGTTTTTGGAAAACCTGACTTACGGGGATTCACACCAAATCCGGAGCTGGCCTATTATATCCAGACATCTGGATATTTACCGACTAATGATTGAGGAGTCCAGCGGTAAGATGTCAATAGGTAAACTGGAAAAAGATCATTGAAAATT
>CAZQUQ010000034.1:16936-19769 GCA_964596445.1 uncultured Oscillospiraceae bacterium | reverse complement strand
AGTTGGGTAATCTCATTCATCGCGTCAATGAGGATATTGAGATTATACTTGATCAGCGAATAAAGGATGTTAAGAAAGAAAACATTATTATTTTTGACGAAAACATGCCTGATAAAAATCTGGAAATCAAATCAGTCGCATTTAAAGATAATATCATCCAGATCATCACCGCAGGTCAGATTCCCTCAAGGCCGTATAGACTTAATATTAGTAAAATCGCTGATACCAATGGGTATATTACTGATAATTTATCCGGTATATTTAGTGGTTATACGTCTCAACAGATAGAATCTGACTTTTTCAAAATTAATAGAATCGAGCAAATCTACGATAATATTATCAACATATATTTTACGCATCCTGTGAACGAGAACAGTGAGTCTCCTTATTATTATAGTATATTAGAAAACGGATCTTTATGGGTGTCAGGCGATATTCAAAACATGACGGTAAAGAAGATTCAGTCAGTTGATAATGCAGTGTCGCTGTACTTAAAGGACCGATCGCTAAAGATGGGCGAGGTTTACACTCTCTATGTAGATGGAAAGCTTGTAAGCAATTATGGCGTAAAGCTGTGTGAAGGGAAAGGTGATATCAGAGAATTCGTTGCAACCGCTGATAGATCAGAGCAGTTGGATGTCTATAACGTGAGGGCATTATCCAATAATATGGTTAGTGTCATTTTCAACAGGGAGGTAGACCCTGTATGGGCTGGAAAAAGGCTTAATTACTCAGTAATAGGACCAGGTAATATTGTTATAGATGTGCTGAATGCAGCTGTAATAAACGAGGGAGATACAGGGGGCCGAGAGGTACTTCTGAGACTTGGACGTACTTTGGATATGAAATCAGTATATGATCTTAACATTGAATACATACCTGATATATATAAGCAAAGTGTTTTAGAGAGCTTCTCATATAAGTTCCCGGGAACTTATGAAGCAAATATGGAAATAGCTGTTATTGAATCAATATGTGAACAGAATAACAGTGTAGTATTACAGGTCAACAAACCACTGGATTCTTCTAGTGCAACTGCAGTTAGTAATTATAGCATAAGAGGAGTCAGCGACGGATCATTCTATACTGTCCCAGGAAAGGCATACTATACTGAACGTAACGGTAGTTATACCATAAAGCTGTTTTTACCGGCGGGAAGAGTATTTAAAGATGGCCAGAAGTATTCTGTTTATATTTCCAATCTGAAGGATACTCTTGGTAATGCACAAAAGGTCACTGTTAAAAGTGAGTTTATTGGCAGCGGTAATATAATACTTCCTCAAATGATCGATGCGGTGACGATTTCAAAGGATGCAATAAAAGTACTGTTTAATACTGAAATTGCATTTAATCTATCAAATATAAGTACTTCAAACTTTGTACTTGAGCAATCAAGCGAGAATGGTTTTGTCAGGATCGTTCCGTATGGTGTGAACTATATTGATCCGACAACACTTGTTCTGAGATTTGATGAGTTGGATTCGTCCAGTACTTATAAGCTTAGCTTTAAGAAAATCTCAGATTACTCGGAAATATATGAAACAAATGCCAATAGTGAAAATAATTATATAATGCTTAGATGGGGGAAGTAGTATTGCAGTCAGGTAAAGAGTACCAGTAAATACGTCCTTTGATTATATGAGGTTAAGTGATATAATTATTATCGGGTATATCAGATGCATGACGTGCATTATAGTTAGGCATACCAGTTTATAAGGGAGAGTATTTTGTGGCAAAGAAAATTTTGATCGTTGACGATGAAAAAAACATAGTGGATATTTTGAAGTTCAACTTGAAGAAGGAAGGCTTCACCACTGTCGAAGCTTATGACGGGGAGCAGGCTATAGAACTTGCGATGAGCGAGAAGCCCGATCTGGTCCTGCTGGATGTGATGCTGCCCAAAATGGATGGCTTCACCGTATGCAGGAAGCTTAGGCAGTCGATGTCAACGCCCATTATAATGCTTACGGCAAAGGAAGAGGAAGTCGATAAGGTGCTGGGGCTTGAGCTGGGCGCTGACGACTATATTACAAAGCCTTTCAGCCAGCGGGAGCTGATGGCAAGGATAAAGGCAAATATCAGAAGGATCGCAATGGAAGAAACTGCGGTAACCAAAAGCAGCTATATCCAATGCAGCGATCTGCAGATAGACTGTGACAGATATGAGATAAAGAGGGGCGATACCGATATAGAGCTGACGCTTAGGGAGTTTGAGCTTGTTAAATTCCTTGCGATGCATCCCGGCCAGATCTTTTCGAGGGAAAATCTGCTGGAAAAGGTATGGGGCTACGAGTATTATGGTGATGTAAGGACGGTAGATGTGACCATAAGACGTGTCAGGGAAAAGCTTGAGAGGGATCCCTCCAATTGCGAATACATCCTGACCAAACGCGGCGTAGGCTATTATTTCAATAAGCCTGAGAAATAACGCCGGCGGGGCATACGAGGTAGCATATGTTTCCAAGAAGCTTACAATGGC
The DNA here is from genome assembly GCA_964596445.1 of uncultured Oscillospiraceae bacterium. GTDB lineage: Bacteria > Bacillota > Clostridia > Acetivibrionales > DTU013 > DTU013. The sequence continues at coordinate 17,290 of CAZQUQ010000034.1, read as the reverse complement.
GGCTGGTCAGTTTTTTCTGTCTGATTACTTTTTGCCTTGTCATACCGATAGGGCTTTTTCTTAATGGCAGAATAGAAAATAAATATTATGAAAATTTCATAGACAGGATCGAGAAGGGCTTCGAGGAATGGCCCGTCAGGAACGGCTCCGTCAGTGCTGAAGAACTCAAAACAGCGCTTCAGAACAGTGAGGAGCTGTTTTTGGTCAACCTTGAGCATAGAAGTTATACAATATATGATGAGAATGATGAGATATACTTCACCAACGATAAAATTTTCCTGAGCAATGCTGCAGAAGCAAATCTGAAATCACTTCTTGAATCGGACAATTTTGTACAAGCGCTGACAGGCATTC
>CAZQUQ010000034.1:0-16926 GCA_964596445.1 uncultured Oscillospiraceae bacterium | reverse complement strand
AGGCATTCAGAATAATAAAAAAATTCTGGAAAGCTCGAATGGCGTCAGCTTTTTTGACTATGCCAGGCCTATAGGCAGAAACATACTTTACTTCCGTTACTATAAGGATGATTGGGCTGAAATCACCAGTCATTTCAACAATGCCATATATACGAGCTTGATTATAGGCTTTGTTATTGCATTCATTGCTGGCTATTTCCTTTCACGTACCATAACGCAGCCTGTTACAAAGCTTATGCGCAAAGCTGAGAGCATAGCAAAGGGAGATTTCGATCAGGACCTTGAAGTAAAATCGGACGACGAGATAGGGAAGCTGGCAGAAACCTTCGATCACATGGCAAGCAGTCTGAAAAACTATCTTATCGAGATATCCAGTGAAAAAAGCAAAATGGAAACCATCCTGAACTATATGACAGATGGCATCATAGCTTTCAATCTCAAAGGCGAAGTGATCCATATCAACCCTGCATCCGTCAGTATACTTGGGACGGAAGATCTGGGCACCTTTCAGAAATACCGTGAGCGTTTCGGCTTCGAGTACTCACTTGAGGATGTACTGTACCTGCAGTCAAAGCAAACTACCGAAATGGATATAACCGTAGACGACAGGGCCGTGAAGGTCTATTTCGCCGTGTTCACAGATGAAGCTAAAAATCCGGAAGGCGTTATCGCCGTATTACAGGATATCACGAAACAGCAGAGACTTGACGATATGCGGAAAGAGTTCGTTGCGAACGTGTCACATGAATTGAGAACGCCGCTGACATCAATAAAAAGCTACTCGGAGACCTTGTTGGATGGGGCGCTGGACGACAGGGAAACGGCAGAACATTTTCTGTCTGTAATAAATTCTGAGGCCGACAGGATGACCAGGCTGGTCAGGGACCTTCTGCAGCTGTCGAGGCTTGATAATAAGCAGACGCAATGGAATTTTGAAATGTTGTCATTAACTGAACTGATAAAAAGCGTGGCCGAAAGAATGGAAATGGAAGCAGCATCAAGAAATCAAAAGCTTGAATGCTTCGTCATGAATGAGATCCCTGAGATAGAAGCTGATTACGGCAGGCTGGAGCAAGTGGCTTTCAACATTATTAGCAATGCGGTCAAGTATACGCCTGACGGAGGAAATATTACCGTTTATGTGGGGAAGATATATAATGACGTATATTTTAAGGTCTCCGATACGGGCATAGGTATTCCTGAGAGCGATCTTGAAAGGATATTTGAAAGATTCTACAGGGTCGACAAAGCGCGTTCACGGGAAATGGGAGGCACAGGTCTCGGCCTGTCCATAGCAAGGGATATCGTCGAAGCCCATAAAGGGACAATTAACATAAACAGTAAAATAGGCATCGGCACGGAGGTGACGGTCAGGCTCCCTGTAAGGCAGACAGGCCTGACAAATTAAACGCTTTGAGGATTATTTATGTAATTTAATCTTAAATGGCATGTAATATTTATGTAACATATTTTTTGTATAATGAAATAGGTATATAATAGTTATTGGGCAATATGCTATGACAGGCGGTTGTCCGGGGAGACAGGGAAGTATGTTCAAAAAATTAGTTGTGATATTGATTGCATTTACTATATTAGTATCATCGCCAATGACAGTATTTGCAGGGAATCCTGAAGGATCGGGCATTTCTGAGCCTTCAGCTGCCAATGGTACGGTGAAGAACGCCGGCCAGCAAACGAATGCGGGCAAAACAGAAGCAAAGGACCAGGCTGCTCAGACACAAAAGAGTGACGACACTCAGGCACAAAAAGGCGATACGCCGGTGACTGAGGCCGCCGCCGGTGAAAATGAAAAGAAGGAAGACCCGCAGGCCGAGATAAAAGCAGCCGTCAACGAGGTTCTGAAATCAGGCAGTGTCGAAGACAACGGCCAGTTCCTGATGACGATAAACAATCCCAAAGACTTGACAAAAATCGAAAAGCAGTATAGCAATATCTATAATGTGTCAGGCAGCACATCACATAATGACCTGATAATTCTTCTGGCAAAGCTGAATAAGACTACCGGAGAGTATGAACTGGTGGAACTCCCGGACGGAGACGAGTCTATTCCGGTCTTGAGCGGGTATTTTTCTGTTGTTGTGGATCTGGAACTCGGTGAAAACAATTTTCTTCTGATTTCATACAGAGCATCGGAAAAGTCACCGGATAAGGTCCAATATAATATCTTCACCGTGGAACACTATAAAGAAACGATCCCGCAGAAGATCTTCAGGCCAGTCATAGAAAAGGCAATAGAATTTAAGGATAACGTATTAGATTTGTTTACGGGCAAGTCCAAGTGAAATGCCGTTATGATGGGAGCTTAAATGAGCCGTGATATAATAGAGAGACTGAAGACAGTCTTTATTTGCATACTGATCATAATCGGATTAATACAGATAGGAATCCTTTGGAGTTATCAGAACCAGGGGACTCCTATTAGTTTTTTAGCGGGGCTTTTTAGTAAAGATACCCATATCAGTGATGAGACCGTCAGTGAGAAACTGTTTGCTCCTGACAAGCTTATACTGTCCGATGGCGAGATCACATACTGGCTTATTAGGAATAATGATGAGTACTATAAAACATTTTGGGATGAGGCGGTATTTGGGCTTAGACAGATAGCTGCAGGCAATATCGAGATCACTCAGACCAATGAGAAATGGGAAGACATAATCGACAGAAGAGGATTGCTGATAGACTTCGGATATACGGTTGAGCCCGATCTTCTTGGCTGGTTCCTTGGCATGGGAAGTCCGGTGCAGGAAATGCCGGCCTTCAGCAAGATCATGATAAAAAGAGACATAATTGATAATAAGGTTGGTTTTTTTTATCTCTATGGGATCAACGGAACGATCTACTATTCAAACCCGATAAAATTTGATAAAGCAGGGAATCTCGCGGTTATATGCAAAAAGCTGATCGAAGAGGAAGCGGACAGGCACCGCAAATACTTTACGCTTTCAGGAAGCAGGATAAATAAGTCGGCTGATGAGCCTGATGTGCTTTATGTGGCCTCATCGCCCCGATATTGGCCTTATTCGAAATACTCAGCGGATCCGCCGGCCAGGGCGGAGGATGAGACGATCCTTGCTGATACGATACTTGGAAGCGAAGCCGGCAGATATAACAAGTACATATATAATGAAAACGTGATCCAATACACATACGGAAGCAATGTTTACAGGTATTATTCAGACGGGTTCCTGACATACAGATATCTTGGCATCACCGATACGGTGCCAAGATCCATGACCGGAAGCGCATTAATGAGCGCATACAAATTCGCAGCCAGGGTCAAGGGTTTGCTTGTACAGGATTCAGATATGATACTGGCATCTGTGAAAAAACTATCCGGAGGTACATATGAGTTCGGATTCGACTACAGGATAAACGGACTGCCGGTCAAAATCGAATATGATATGAAGGATGGGAGCGGTAAAAAACTGATGTATGCCATCAGGATAGTTGCGGACAGCAAACGTGTGCTGGAATGCGATTGGCTGCTTAGGGATTTCAGACAGCAGGAGAAAGGCATGTACAACGACAGACTGCTGGAAGTGATAGGCAGCAGAGATATAATGTACGACGATATCACCATCAAGGAGATCGATACAGGCTATTACATCGGCAATGGCGAGGACAGGGTGCTTGAGCCGGCTCTGATCATACAGACAGGCAACGATACTGTCAGTGTTGAGCTGATACCTCAAAAGGAAGGATAAGCTATGGATACATCAAAGGCAAAAAGCATTGTGATAATATTGCTGATCGCTTTTAATATTTTTTTGCTTGTAAATAACTTAATGCATCATGACAGCCAGAGTGTAAGCAGAGAAATGCTTGAAAATGCAAAAACTGTCCTTGAGCAGAGAGGTGTAACGCTTGAGTGTGAAATACCCGCATCACAAGGAGACGCTTTCAGGCTTGTGTACATAACTGGCGGACTTGACAAAGATGAGATCGCAGCAAGGCTGCTGGGTGAGAAATATGAGATGTCAGATGAAGACAGCATATTGTCAGCCGGTACGAAAAGGCTGGAATTCCAGCATGATAACAGTTTTATTTATACTGATGATGCTCCGGCTCCGTCAGATGGACAACCCGGCGAAAAAGAAGCAGAAGATGCTGCACTGCGGTTTATGAAGGAAAATGGACTGCTTACGGGAAAGTACATACTGGACAGCTCCGCTGAAAATAAAGATGGCAGCTGGACTTTTGAATACATAGAGACATACAGCGGGTCTCTGCTGTATGACAACACTTTCAGCATCACAATAAAGAGCGGTTTCGTCAGCTGCCTCATGTATATGAAACAGCAAATCAAAGGCTTCTCTTCCGAGACTATCGAACGGCCTCAGGCATACCAGGCGCTGCTTGCAAAGTTCAAGGGCAGGAACGACGTCGTTATAACCGATATCGACAGCGGCTACAAGCTGGACAGATCCGCAATGGAGGAAATAGAATCACTGGAACTGCTGCCAGTCTGGCGCGCCAAGATAAAGGGCGTATCTGAACCCATATACATCAGCTCGCACGATAACTAGCACATCATATGTCATTGTAGTAATATATTCAAAACAGTGTTATAATGTAATAAGAAATTTCAGGCGAAAATATACCGGCCTTTTTATACGAATGACAAGAAAGCGGGTGCGCAGAGTTTGGAGAAAATCATAATCAACGGCCGTAAACTTCTGCAGGGAGATGTTTATATCAGCGGCGCCAAAAATGCGGCGGTGGCGGTGCTGCCTGCGGCATTGCTGATAGAAGGCGTGTGCAGGATAGAAAACCTGCCTGATATCAGGGATACTCGCATATTGGAAGATACGCTCACCCAGCTTGGTGCAAAAGTAACATTCGAAAACAGAAACACAGTCCTTATCGACTCCAGCAATATAAATTCATACGTGGCTTCCTATGATATGATAAAAAGCATGAGAGCCTCATATTATCTTCTTGGTGCATTGCTTGGAAGATTCGGAAGAGCAGAGGTCGCTTTGCCCGGCGGCTGCGATTTTGGCTACAGGCCGATGGATCAGCATATAAAAGGCTTTGAGGCAATGGGTGCGAGTGTGCTTGTAGAAAACGGGATGATCAAGCTGCATGCCGATAAGCTTACAGGAGGCCAGATATATCTGGATGTGGTCAGTGTCGGAGCGACCATAAATCTTATGCTTGCTGCTGTCAGGGCTGAGGGGACTACAGTCATCGAAAATGCAGCCAAGGAGCCGCATATAGTCGATACAGCCAACTTTCTGAATGCAGCCGGTGCCAATATCAAGGGAGCCGGAACAGATGTCATAAAGATAAAGGGAGTGCCTCATCTCAAAGGCGGGCACGTCCATTCCATCATACCTGATATGATTGAAGCCGGGACATTCATGATTGCTGCAGGCGTTACCGGAGGAGATGTGACTGTTAGGAACATCATACCAAAGCATATGGAATCCCTGTCGGCGAAGCTTCAGGAAATGAATCTCAACCTTATAGAGGGCGAGGATTGGATAAGGGTCGTGGGGAACGGGGATATCCAGAAGGCGAATATTAAAACTCTTCCGTATCCCGGCTTTGCAACAGATCTTCATCCGCCGATCACAGTTCTGCTGTGCCTTGCAAAAGGCAGCAGTACCGTTACGGAAAGCATATGGCCTTTAAGGTTCCAATACGTAGATGAGTTAAGGAGAATGGGCGCTAATATCCGTACAGACAATGGTCTGGCAGTGATAGAAGGCCCTGTATCTCTGATGGGGGCCCGCGTCAATGCGATAGACCTTAGAGCCGGGGCTGCTGTGGTGCTTGCAGGACTTGCAGCGGAGGGTACGACAGAGGTTAGCAACATTAAGTACATAGACCGGGGCTATGAGGATTTTGTAGGAAAACTCAGAAAGCTCGGCGCTGATATATCAAGAGTAGATGAATGACATAAATGGAAGGGTCATAGAGGTCAGACATGAAGGTTTGCAGTTTGTACAGCGGAAGCAGCGGAAATGCAATATTTGTTGCGTCGGATAATACAAAGCTGCTGGTGGAGGCAGGGCTGAGCGCTAAAAGGATAATAGAAGCACTGCATTCGATAGGTGAAAAACCATCGGAGATCTGTGCTATTTTAGTGTCGCACGAACACAGCGATCATATAAAGGGTGCCGGGATCATGTCCCGAAAGTTCAACCTTCCGATATATGCAAGCGAAGGTACGTGGAAAGCAATGGAGCAGATGATCGGACCTGTTCTTGAGTGTAATAAAAGAATGTTTTCTTCCTATACACCTTTCGATATAGGTGATATCACCGTAACCCCGTTCCCGATACCGCATGATGCAAGCGAACCTGTTGGATACAGTTTTTCGTCGGCAGGCAGGAAGGCGACTATCGCCACCGATATTGGACATATCAGTATGGAACTGCTGAGAAATTTTGAGGACAGTGACCTTTTACTGCTGGAGTCCAATCATGATCTGGAAATGCTTAAGATCGGACCATATCCATGGCCTCTTAAAAAACGCATCGCAGGCAATCATGGCCACCTTTCAAATGATGCGGCCGGAGAAGTCGTTGCATATATGGCGGAGAGAGGAACTAAAAAGTTTCTTCTGGGGCATCTGAGCAAAGAGAACAATTTCCCTGAACTGGCATACCAGACGGTCTGCAATGTATTATGTGAAAAATGTAAAGAGGCCGGAGCTGACATCACTGTCGATGTCGCACTTCGCGACAGGGTGGGAAAAGTTATCGAAATATGATGAAAGCCGGTTTGGCAGGAATATATTATGAAAGTCAGCATCATCTCCGTAGGAAAATTGAAGGAACGCTATCTGAAGGATGGGATCGCCGAGTATTCCAAGCGTCTTTCGCGTTTCTGCGATCTTCGCATCACTGAGGTGGAGGATGAACAAGCGCCGGTTACACTAAGTGCTGCACAGGAAGAGCAAATCAAGAAGAAGGAAGCAGAACGGATACTCAGCAAAGTCAGGAACGGAGATTTTCTTATTGTGCTGGATGCAGCCGGGACCAAAAAGGATTCCGAAGAATTTGCCTCCGTACTGCAGAACTGCATGACCAGCGGCAGATCGAATATTATATTTATTATCGGAGGTTCACTTGGCCTTGACGCAGATCTGATCAAAAAAGCTGATTTAAGGTTATCACTTTCAGATATGACATTTCCGCATCAACTGGCCCGTCTGATATTAATGGAGCAAATATTCCGTGCATTTAAAATAATAAATGGTGAAACGTATCATCGTTAAACTCGAACGTTTTTTCTTTTTGCTCTGATAACATATGATTCATTAGGTCGAGGTCTGTGAAACGCAGTATTACCTCTTTAAAGCCGTTTGGCATTGGATATTTCAAGGTTATCGTATCAAAAATCCCTTTCCTCGTTCAGGTCAAGTGCAGCAGCCAGCCGTTCCTGTCCCATATTATTTTCGTATTTATTATCTTCATCTGATCACTCCTGTCTTATCCATAGTTTCACATTATCGTGGTATATGCCTGTAAGCCTTGCAGCTTAAGGCTTCCACTTATATTAATAGTTCTTACTGAACCTTTGTTTTAGCTGCTCTAACATTTCATCCATTGAAATATCATTTTTTCCTTTATTATGTTTGTCCACCGTATTCTTGCTCTGGTTCATCCGCTTATTTTCTTCCTCAACTTTTTTGGCAATACTTATCCGTTGCCTATCATCTTTTAACAATTCTCTCAATGTATCATTCCAATTTTTCACTAATAAGTCTGGTAAAGCCTCTCGACCTTTTCCGCCTTCTTGAAAGGCATTATCGTTGCTTTTCATAAATGGGATTTTAAAGTAATCAGCGTAAATTGCCGAAACAAATTCGCCCTTGTTTTCTTCTGGAGGTTTGTTCTTAAAATCATTCTGAAATTTCAAATCATATAAAATTCTCTCCAGTATTTTCCTTTGTGGTGCAGGTATATGCTTATCATGTTCAATAACCAATATATGCCCGTTTTTCTTATATTTCTGGAATTCATCGGCTATAAAACAATACTTGCCACTTTTCCGCCAGTTGAGGATTTCCCCTTCAACCACGTCAGCTACCACTAATTTGCTATGCAACTTAAAAACCTCACTCAAAAGACCACCCAAACAAAGGTTTACCCAAATATCCGTGTCACATATGGGATATTTGGAAAGTTCAGCAATATTAATTTCCATCGTTTCCGCCCATACCTTCAATAAGTTTGATTAACGACATTGCTTTCTCTTGCGAAATTCTGCCGTCTTTGAGGTTGAATTGAATATCTTCTATAAATTTTTGTGACACATAAATATCGTTGGTGGGCTTTATCAAATCAGTATTAAATCCTGCTTGTAAGGTTCTCTTTTCCAGTTCTTTATCTTTGGACTTTTGGGCTAAAGCATAACGCCTTTGCAAAGTATTTTTACTTTGAGGGAAAAGCTGTATAAGTCTTGTTACTGTAGCCGAATAACTAACACCAAAGTAGTGTTGCATTTTAATAATATCACTATAACTTATGTAATAGGGGTTAATACTATTATATGCCACAAAAAGCCTGACGAGTTTTTCAGGCATCAATATGCAGCTTGCAAAACACTCTGCCTTATATTCTTCTATATCTTTATCTAATTTGCTTATAAAGCTCAAGCTCACCTGTCCGTTAATGGCATGGTAACATTCATGCCATGCGGAAAATACTTGCCTTCCTAATGTATGGGAGCTATTTATATAAATGCAATGAATTCCGCTCTTTTCGATATGGAAGCCTGAAAGGTCACTGTCTTTTGAAGGAAACTTCAAAATAAAATATCCCAACTGCTCCTCCAATATATTGAAAGTATTTTCTACTTTCTGGTTTTCAGGTATATATTTTTGCCTGAATTGTTGAGCAATTGGGACTACTTCGTTATACGCTTTGTTCTTTTCATCTTCGGTTAATTTTATATTCTGCTTTCCCAACTAAAACACCTCATATTATCTGGCACTAATCTTATGCTGCATCACCATTTCATTAAATAAGACATTAGCCATTTCCACTGTCTTCCAAGTGACTTCATGCACTTTGCCAGACCTGAACCTGACACAGCCCAAGTCCTCTTGATCCGTTTTAAGCAACTCGTCTAATTCCATTCCGAGAATTCTGGCACACGCCTCATACATAGGAACATTGAAACTACGCTTTGCTTCTTCAATAGACACAAGCAAATACGCAGAAATGCCATACTGCTGTGAAAATTCTTCAACACTTAATCCTGACGCAACTCTTTTTTCTTTAATTTTTTTACTTAATTCATATTTGGTGAAAGCAGGCCTCTGGCACGGATCAATCTCAACATAATCCCATATTGTAGCCATTCTATCACCTTACCTTTCTAACAAAACAATGTTTTGGACATAGTACTTTCTATTATTAGCATATTATTTTATAACAAAAATGATACAGTCTCAACGACCCAAATTACGGAATTTGTGAAATTATGATTTGAAAATATCAGTGAAACAACATATTGCTTTTTCTATCTTAAGTTTAGCATCATAGTTGCTTTATTGTCAATTATTACTTCCAAATTATAAAAACTGATGCTATAATACCTTCATCCTATAAGAAAAGGAGTTGTATAAGGCATGACAGAACAAGAGGAAAAACTGATCAGTGCCGCACAGGAATTTATCTTTGCCGCAAGGCTCGGCGGATACGATCTGGTGCAATTCGGCAGGGAAGCGGCACAGATATTGTACAACCATGGGCCTTTGAAATTCTCACGGGAGAGGTATAATTAAATCGAGAGTGTATACTCATAATTGCGTTCGAGGTATATAGTGATATGGTGAAACGTATCACAAGTGAAGTTTATATGTGAGCGTTTCTTGTTTGCTTTTAATTTATTGAAGCTTGCAGATCAATTATTATTGGGAGGTATAAAGCATGTACGGCAATTGTGGGCTGAAGGAATATCGATTAACTGATTTAGTGCATATGAAGATCCATGGGAGGACGACAGGCTGTCTGACTCCGCTTACATTGTTCTGGACGGGGAGCGCTGTTGAGCTCAATGTCAAAGGATCCGAGTTCTGGATCGAGGTGGAGGCGGATCAAGGTGTCTATGAGCCGTGGATCACAATAGTGATCGATTCATATCCTGTGAGCAGGCAGATGGTGACTGCGGGAAGGCATTGGATCTGCATATTCAGAGGCATGAATGAAGCTATTGTGAAAAATCTGCGTTTTATAAAGGAGACACAGCCGATGTCATTTGATAACGGCTGTCTGCTGCATATACATTCAGTCAGGATTGACGGTGAGTTTCTGCCGGTGGAAGATAAACCTATAAAAATTGAGTTTATAGGAGACAGTATAACGTCGGGAGAAGGGACGGCAGGGTCAAAATGTGAACAGGACTGGATCCCTATGTGGTTCAGCGTGATAGATAACTACACTGCTATGACGGCTGCAGCTCTGAATGCCGATTACAGAGTGATCTCCCAGAGCGGCTGGGGTGTCCTGACAGGATGGGACAACAATCCCCGCGCCAATATACCGCAGTATTATGATATGACCTGCGGCATATTGCAAAAGGAAAACTGCAAAGTTCCGGGAGCGTTCGAAAAAAACGCTTTCGATGAGTGGCAGCCTGATATTGTCGTAGTGAATCTAGGAACTAATGATGCGTCAGCCTTCCATTCACCTGAGTGGACGGATGCAGCAAGCGGAGAGCGCCATAAACAGCGGCTCAACGAGGATGGGACATATAATGAGGAAGATCTGAAAGCTTTTGAAAAGGCTGTGATTGATTTTCTTAAGAAGATCAGGACTTATAACAGGAAAGCGCATATAGTCTGGGCATATGGAATGGCAGGACTGGCATTGATGCCGGCGTTATACCGTGCAGTCAATGAGTATGTTCGTTTGACCGGAGACAGGAAAGCATCGGTTTTTCAACTCCCAAACACTACTGAGGAAACGATGGGTTCCAGAAGCCATCCGGGGAAGCCGGCACATGAGAAGGCAGCTAAAGAGCTTGCAAATTATCTGATGGAGCTCCTGTCCAGGTAAAACATTTCTTCAGACAGCAGGCGGAACATGTAATACATCCGGTAAAAATGCAATTATCGGGGGATACGATCATCGGGGAATATGATCTTCGGGGGCAACTACTTGGATAAAAAGATATTATACAGAAAAGCTTATAGGATTCTTCAGGATTCGACTCCGCTAAAGTTCGACTGCGGTATGCTGTGCAATAGCAGATGCTGCCAGGGCGGCGATGAAGCGGGTATGTGCCTTTATCCCGGTGAGGAATGTATGCTCGACAAGAGTTCTGATTTTCTAAGTATCCGCAAAGAGAAGCTGCTTGATATGGATGTCCTTTTTGCGGTATGCGGCGGCAAGTGTGACAGAAGATCAAGACCCTTGGCATGCAGGATATTTCCGTATGTTCCATATCTTGATCCGGGCGGCAGATTGACAATAATCGAGGATCCCAGGGCGAAATACTTATGCCCTCTTCTAATGGAACCATTCGAACTAAAGATAGACAAAATATTCAGAAGGAAAGTTAAAAACGTATTTCAGCTGCTTGCGGAAGACAATGATATCAAATGTTTTTTGACTGTTCTGTCTTCTGTCCTGGATGAATACGGCAAATTCACATCAAGAGGCTTCTGAACTCTGTAATTCTTGTTTGCGGGACTTGATATATTTCCATTTGCCTGAGCGGTAGCGGAAAAATACTATTGCCGATCTTGTGTACTGGTCCAGCACCAGCGCGACCCAGGCGCCTATCAGACCCCAGCCGAATATCTGGACAAAAACATATGCCACCGCGACCCTGAATATCCAGATACCGAACAGGGAAGCATACAGGGGATACATGGTGTCGCCGGCGCCTCTCAGGGCACCTGCCAGAGACAGCTGCGTAGACTGGCCCGGCTGTGCAAGAGCCATTATTTTCAAAACGGTGCCGGCCATCGCCGCCACTGCCAGATCATTTGTATATAGGCGGGCAAGCTGGTGTGAGGACAGCAGGAAGACCACTCCCATGATGCATGCGACGACAAGCGCCATGTGGTGTGTGATATCAGCATACTTTTTCGCTTTCTCCTCATCCTTTGCGCCAAGGCTCTGTCCTACCAGCGTGGTCGACGCGACGCCGAAGGCCATGCTTGGTGAAAATGTCAGACCGCATATATTCAATCCGATCTGATGTGCAGCAAACCCTGCTGTGCCAAGGCTTGAAACTGTACGTGCAAACATCATGAGCCCGCCTTGCAGGACGAATTGCTCCAATGCAGCCGGTAGTCCTATTGAGAAAACCTGCTTTATTATTGAAAAATCCAGCTTGAAGCGGCTGCCCGTCCTGATGTGGACCGATGAGTTTTTGTAAAATAGGAGTACGGATAATCCGAACGCGAAGGCGATAAAACGAGACAATGTGGTTGAAACAGCAGCGCCTGCGACACCCCATTTTGGAAAGCCGAATTTACCGAATATAAGCAAATAGTTGCCCAATACGTTAAGAAGATTACTGCCGAGATTATACAGCATTGGTATTTTTGTTTCACCTGCCCCGCGTAATGCGGCTGTTATGCCCATCGTAAGCGCCTGGAAAAGTAAACCTGCTGCCACGATCTGAAAATACGCCGTGGCGTCTTGTACAGTGTCTGTCTCAGCACCCATAAAAACAACGATATATCGGGCTGCCAGAACACCGATCAAACTCATGACCGTCCCAAGGGCGAAATTGACCACTAGTATTTGTCTTGTTACGCTGACAGCTTTCTCTTTATTTTTCGCTCCGATATTCCATGCGACAAGGGTAGTGGTACCGACATTGACTGCTGCGAATACTGCGAGCAAAAGCATGAACGGCTGATTCGTAAGACCTACCGATGCAATGGCTGCCGGACTGAGTTGGCCTACCATGACCATGTCCACCATGCCGAAAAGTGTCGACAATACCAGTTCAACAAAGGCCGGCCAGGTAAGCCTTATAACTTCACGCCTGAGACCCGGCTTTTCGCTTCCGCCGGATGAACTGCTCTTACTCAAGGGTCTGAAATGCAAATTAATAACCTTCTCTCTAGTGATGGTAAATATGCAGGCACAATAACATATCAATTATACATATATGAAAAGTAATGTTCAAATTTCGACAATATACAATAAACGGCCTTTTAGCTGAATAATGATGTTTGCTTGCAGATAGTTCCCGATTGCTGAGAAATTTATTTTATGTAAATATGCATAGGTGTAGCTGTACAATAGTAATAATATCCACTGATGGTATTGATGTGGAAAAATTTGCTACAATGAATATCAGGCAGATATGGGCAACATATACATGACCTTATTTTTTGAGAGGTGTTATATGAAAAACACAGCTATTGTTGCAATGTCTGTCCTGATGATATTATTGCAGGCCGCAGCATGTTCTGCAAATATGGACAATACAGGACTGCAGGGAAGGAATGATAATGCAGGGATCGGGCTGACATACGACAGGGGAAGGGAAGACTATCCCGGCCAATCATATGCGAATATGAACAGAAGTACAGATCTCCAGGACCGCAGAGCTGCAGGTGATGGCGGAACAGTCGATAATAACACAGGCGGGATCACAGGTACACAGCTTTCTGCAGGAGATCGCTCATCCGGAGGTGAAGGCATCGTTCTAAGCAGTATCAAAACACCTGTAAAGAAAGGAGATACAGGCAGCTTGTCCTTCCGGGGAAAGGCTGATACCCAGTATACGATAACTGGCGTATATAGAAACTCCAACGATGTGATGACCTCTACCGTAGTCAGGCAGTCAGATGCCGACGGCTTTGTCGATTTGTCATGGAACGTCGCTGAAGATACGGTGCCTGGCACTTACGGGATAATGATCACAGGCGGCGGGGAGCAACTGACAGTGTCATATACTGTCACAGAATAGAGCGATTTGCAGGTGAACTGCCATTGATAAAGAATGTCGCTAAAAGATTCAAACCGGAACACTTGGCGTTTTTGTGCGTTATCATGCTTTTGGCAGTGATATTGCTCAGACGTCCGATCATTGGAGTAGCGGATAATGGAGACTTTGCCAGGATCATGAGATCGACGGGCCTCCATTACCTGACAAATGACCCTGAAGAAAAATATTTCGGATACGTGAACAGACTTTATAGAACGGGGTATATCATACCGTTCGGCGGAGGCTATTTCTCCACACAGATATTGCTTGTGCTGGCGGCGGTTTATTTATCAGGATCCTTTTCAGGCAGTGATGTATTTGACATCAGATACCTTGCTGCAATATATATCGTTATCCTGGCGTTCACTGTCTGCCAGGCGGTAAAGTGCATCAGGAAGCGGTCTGCTTCCGCTGCGATACTGGCCGTAATATCGTTTGTGATCATTTTCTGTGATACGGCCTATACCTCATACTTCAACTCGTTATACGGCGAGCCTGTCACATTTGTGTCATTGCTGTTCATGTCGGCGATGGCTTATATGATAGCTGCTGAAGAAAAGCCTTCCATACCGGTATTGATTTTATTCAGTGCCGGTGTAATTATCTTTGCCGGTGCAAAGGTACAAAATGTTCCTGCGGGCATCCTTGCCACATTGTTGTTTATAAGGATAGCAGCTCTGCGGAAGGACAAGATCTGGCGCAGGCTTTGTGCCGCAGCTGCAGCGGCAGTCGTAGTGGTATCGTTTGCTGCATATTTCAGTATTTCAAGGGACATAAGGATATGCAACAAATATCAGACCGTGTTTTTCGGCATATTGAAAGAGTCGCCCGATCCGGCAGCAGATCTTGAAGAGTTGGGACTTGATCCTTCGCTTGCAGTGCTTGCAGGAACGAACTACTTCATGGAGGATTACGCTGTAGACATCAGAACGGCTGAATTCAGAAAAATGATCGGTGAAAACATCAGCCATATGGAGGTAGCAGCTTTTTATGCAAGACACCCGGACTGCCTGCTGAAAAAACTACATATAGCCGCAGAGAATGGCTTCAAGCTGAACCAGGGCTTCGGGAACTATGAAAAATATGAAGGAACGGAATATAAGAAGACAACCGATGTTTTTTGCATATGGAGCGACCTGAAAATGGAAGTCCTTCCACATTCTCTGCTGTTCATATCTGCTTTCTTTGGCTTGATACTGCTGGTTTTGATATGTGAATACAGCAGAGCGTACAGCAAACATAAACGCCTGCTTATTGAATATTTTGGTTTTATTGCTCTTACGGGCATCATGCAGTTTGTCCTTCCCATCATTGGCGACGGCGAAGCTGATCTCAGCAAGCATCTCTTTATGTTCAATGTCTGCTTTGATATATTCGTCTGTTCTGCGCCGGTGTATGCCATGGTAAAAATTGCCGCACTGTTAAGGCATTTCAGCAAAAACAGGCTGATGGCAAGACTCAGGACAGATTGATACAACAATTATGCAAACCGGGTATGGAATAGTCAACCATATGTACATCAATCATCCAGCATATGACGACAAATTATAACCAACATGTTTACTTAATTATTAGTTATGGAGATCAGATAATGATTCTATTGTAAAAGTTCTAAGAAATGGAGCGATTATTCCAAAATCAGAAGGTACAGTGCTAATAACTGTAGAGTATAAAGGCTTGAAAGACAGCATTAATGTAACTGTAAAGAAGGACACTTTCACAAGGCTCAACTTGGTGTATCATGATCTGGTACTAAGTTATGAAGGGCTAGGCAGCGATATCCCTGAAATCGGTGTCCTTGTGGAGACAGCTTATGGACGTAAATTTGATATAACATATAATAATAAACTGAGTTGGACACTCGAGCATGTGGAGGATGTAACGATTGACTGGGGAGCTGGACCAAGAAGAGCAAGTAGGTATAATCTAGTTGCAGAGTTCTATGGAGTGACAGCTATAGTGAAAGTAGAATACAGGGACAGGAAGATAAAGGAGATAAGACTGACCGATACAGAATTAGCCATGTCATATGATGGTGATGTTGTAGAGGCTGCTTTTATTGGTCTAAAGGCTGAATTTGATGATGGAGAGGTAATCAATATCGATGATTTAGTTACATGGACATCGGACGATCCTTCTGTAGCTGAAGTTATTGGAGATGGTTTTGAAATTAGAGCTGTCGGCCCGGGTGAAACATTGATACATGCAGTCTATGAAGATTTTCATGGCACAGTCAAGGTGATAGTAGAGGACAAGACCAGCGATAACTAATAACAAATAGATTAAGATTATACTGTTAGGAGTATCCCTTCCATTTCTTCGCAGAAAACATGTCTTACTTAATGCTTCAAGAGAAATCTCGAAGCTGTATTGGTTCATTTTTTGAAAAACTTAAGAATGACCAATATATGGGTTATTTATCAGTTAATGCTGATGGTAAGTTGGTTTTCACATCTATACTGCGTGCTGGTGATAATGAAGTTCTTGGATATTATACTGGACCTGCTGGGCTTGATTGGGATGATTTTATAAGTTTAAGAAACTATATGGAAATGTCAGAAGTAATGCCGGATAAATTTAAAGCGGCTATAAACAAAATGATTGGAACAAGTGTTACGTTTACTGGAATACCCTGACATATTGTAGTTATGTGGAAGATAATGAAAAAACATTATCTTCTACATAACTTATATTGTATATAATGGATATATGTGAATGGTGCTTCCATGCCTGAATCAGTTGCAACTGCAAGGACTTTGCCAGATAGTAGAATAGTACAGGCTAAATATAATCTGGAGAAACTGGGATATGAGAATTATACAGAAGCATCTCCATTATTTGCACCAAAAGAATTCTGAGAAAATCTGCTACAGATATCTGACTAAAACATAAGCGTATCAGAAACAATACATACATTCCTTAGGTGTTACCTTAGTAAAAACCGAATAAGTTGTGTAAGTGACCTGCCCTAATTGTGGCTGGTTGTGG
>CAZQUQ010000033.1:0-19917 GCA_964596445.1 uncultured Oscillospiraceae bacterium | reverse complement strand
AGCTTTCGGAGCAGCGATTTTTCCTCCACGATTTTTGCATAATGACGGGCATTGGCAGTAGTAGGTACTGCACTTGTGATCGAGGCAAGGTAATCAAGGCCTCCGACGGCATCCAGAGTCCCCCTGTGCTGAAGCTGTTCTGATACTGTAATGATATCGACAGGCCCGGCTTTCTCCACTATATCGATTATAGCCTCGCATATTTCCCTGTGGTCATCCCTGTAGAAGTCCGTACTTTTGATCAGTTCCGTAACTGTCGGGATAACGTCGGCATCAAGCAGCATACATCCGAGCACGGCCTGTTCGGCTTCAACATTATGTGGAGGTATCCTCCCTATGGCATCCATATCCACGATAGACCCCTCCGGTTATTCGTTCTCTATTCTTACCTTCAGCTTGCCGCTGATCTCAGGATACAGCTTTACATCCACCTCATGCGTTCCTATAGCCTTCAGTGCATCGGGAAGGACGATTTTCTTTTTATCCACATCGATATTGAAATCGGATTTGAGCCTATCCGATATATCCTTGCTTGTGATCGACCCGAAAAGTTTTCCGTTTTCGCCGGACTTGGCCTTTATAACTACTTCAGTTTCTCCGAGCTTTTTCGCCAGTTCCCTTGCTTGTGCGGCTTCACGGTCTTTTTTGCTCTTCTCCGCTTCCTTGCGGGTCTTCATTATATTTATGTTGCTCGCGTTCGCTTCAGCTGCCAGACCCCTCGGAAATAAAAAATTCCTGGCATAACCGTCGCTGACATTTACCAGGTCTTCCTTTTTCCCCAGTCCCTTGACATCCTGCTTCAATATGACTTTCATACAAACCTCCGGTATTCAAGTATTCGGTTTTGCCATTTCGTTTATATACTCCATTATAGCATATTTTAATTTTTCTTTTGCATCATTTATATCCATACCCTCAAGCTGGGCACCGGCAACGGACAGGTGGCCTCCGCCTCCCAGCTTTTCAAGTATCATCTGCACGTTTATGTCTCCCAGGGACCTACCGCTTATCCATATCTCACTGCCGACGCTGCACAATACGAAGGATGCTGATATTCCGGACAGATTGAGCAGTTCGTCTGCCGCTTTGGCCGCGATGAGCTGCGGAGTTTTGAGATTCTTCCCGCATACCGAGATCGCGATCTCGTCATTTATAAGTTCGGCATCCCTGACAACAGATGAGATGCTTTTATATGTCTGCATGTCGTTCTGGAAAAGCTGTTTTACCGCAACCGTGTCAACACCCTGCCGCCTTAGGTAGGATGCAGCTTCAAAAGTTCTGACTCCGGTTTTGAAGGTAAAGCTTTTTGTATCTACTACTATGCCTGAATAGAGAGCTTCAGCCTCCAGCTGCGTCAGCTTAAGCTTTTCGTCTATATACTGTATCACTTCCGTAACAAGCTCGCATGTGGATGATGCATAAGTTTCCTGGTATGTCAGGACCGTATCCTGTATATAGTCCGCCCCTCTCCTGTGATGGTCTATGACCACTGTCTGCGTGCCGTTTCCGATCAGTTCCGGCACTTCAGTAAAGCTTTAGCGGTGGGTAGCGACAATTAGCACCAGCGTTTTGCCGAGCAGCATTTCCATAGCCTCGTTCGTGATTCTGAACAGTTCCTCATATTCTTCGCTGCTTCTTATCCTTGATACCAGATTCTCGATGGTAGGATTGATTCTGTTGAGGATTATATACGCATCCTTGTTCCTGCTTCTGACGATCCTGTAAAGCCCGAGCGAAGCACCGAGCGAATCGATGTCCGCATTTTCGTGTCCCATGATGAATGCATTGTCCGCCTGGTCGATCAGCTCACGCAGTGCATATGCAATAACCCTGGCCTTGACCTTCGTTCTCTTTTCCAGTTCTCTGGTCTTGCCGCCGAAAAAGCTGAAGTTTGCGCCATTCTTCAGCACGACCTGGTCGCCGCCGCGGCCCAGGGCAAGATCGATGGCTGCCGCAGCAAACTGCAGATTCTCTGAAAGCGTGCTTCCGTTGAGTCCGAATCCAAGGCTGAGTGTAACCGGCAGCTTGTTTCCTATATTGATTTCTTTGACAGTATCCAGTATCTCAAATTTCTTTTCCTCCAGTTCCTTCATATATTTCTGCTCGAAGAGGAAAAGGTATTTATCTCTTTCAAACTTTTTTATTATGCCGTTGGTAAAGGATACCCAGCGGACCACCTTTTTTTCGATCTCAGCCAGCATCTGCGGCCTTATGGGATCTTCCATGCTTTGCATGAGATCGTCATAATTGTCTATAACAAATAAACCGGTAATTATCTTCTCGTCCGAATACTTCTTCTTTAGCTCGACCAACTCCGTGACATCGATAAAGTACAGTATGAGCATATAGTTTGACGTATCCTGGTTCCGGTCACGTCTGACTATATTACAGAGCACGGTATAATGGCGGCCGTCAATGACAGTCTGTCCGTAAATCCTCTCTGTGTTCTTTTTTGTACCTTCAGGCAGCTGTTCGGTACTTTTTATCTCTCTGACCAGATTTTTTACAGTATCTTCGAGCATGTCGGTCTGTTCCGAAATACTGCCGAATGATGAATTGTACCATATGATCGAGCCGTCGAGTTCGGTGATCACAAGAGGCATCGGAAAATTGAGCAGCGTGTCTCTGGTAGCCGTGTCTATATTGATATTCAGGTTTTCTATAAAGTTTGATATCTCCGCCTTGCGCTTGAAATTGCTCCTGAAATAATGATATGTAAGGTAGGCAAACAATACGAAGCAAGGTATTGCGACCCGCCAGTCAAGGACTGCGATGACGGCCGTCAACAGCAGGATAACCCAGATATGTACGCTTGCCTGCGGAATCAGCATGTTTAGAATCTTCTTGCTATCCATATCCTAATGAAGGGAACGACCCTTTCACTTCTCCTTTCTTCTATTGCTGCCAAGGTGCCTTGACAGTTCGGACAGATCTCCGTAATACTTTTCAACGTCATGGTTTTCGACAAGCCCCAGCTTGACCTTATTATGTATTTTCATTTCGATTGCATTATAACTGATGCCAAGACGCTTCCCCAACAGGTAGCTTATCAGGATGATATTCGATAATATCTCCCCGACCGCTTCATGAAGCTCTTGCCTGACACCCCCCGCCAATACCTTGAACAGATCCGCCAGATCTGTAAGCAACTCACTTTTAAGCCATTCTATAAGCTTGATGTTCCTGGTAATATCGATTTCCTTCTCAGGCACTGCCATAAGCTCAACTCCCCACCCGCATTTCCGGATCGTTCTCCATCAATATTACCATATTTTACTATTTCCTGCATCTGTGATTGCTAAACAGAACTGATCGGGTAGGAACCTAATATCTTTAAAAACGATGTTTTCCTTTTAACCATCGTCAGTGCATCTCTAAGATCCTCATCTTCTCTGTGCCCCAGAATATCTACAAAGAAAACGTATCTGCCGAGCATGTTTTTGGCCGGCCTTGATTCGATACGGGTCATATTTATATCCCAGAGGTTGAATATATCAAGTATCCTGTACAGGCTTCCCGGCTTATCCTCCGTAGAAAACAGCAGCGAGGTTTTGTCACTGCCGGTCCTTGGAGCGTCGTTCCTGCCAAGTACGATAAACCTCGTCAGATTGTTCTTATGGTCCTGGATATCCTCCTGGATTATTTCCAGGCCATAGACTTCAGCAGCCGTCCCGGAGCCGATGGCTGCCATATCGCCTGAACCGGCTGCTACTTCCTCCGCTGCCGCAGCCGTACTGTAAGAAGCTTTTGTCAATGCATACGGCAACTTTTCGGAAAGAAATTTCCTGCATTGTCCCAGCGGCTGGGGATGCGAAATAACATACCGGATCTTTGAAATATCCGTTCCCTTTTTTGCAAGCAGGTGTTCCCTCACCGGAATAACCATCTCAGCCTTTATCATCGGCCCGGATTCCTGTGATATCATATCCATGGTAGCGCTTACCGCACCTTCGATGGAATTCTCGATGGGTACGATCGCTTCATCTATCTGGCCGCTCTGCATCGCTGCAAATATGTCCGGTATGGACGGGTAATCCACGGAGGCATATGGCAGCTGTCCTGTGAATTTTTTCATGGCCTCGTGGGAAAATGTTCCCTTCGGGCCCAAATAGCCTATTCTCGTCATGCAATACCTTTTTCCTGAAAAATACTGAGGCTTCATCAGCGTATATATAATACACTAAAAATATCATTTTTCCAACTTAATTATCAGTCTGCAGAAGCATCGTCCTATACAAATGGTTAAATTTTTCAACTAATGGGATAAAGTTTAGCACGATACCGGCATTTTTTATGTGATTACGTGACTTAATCCAGGAGTACACGAGATTATTACCCTGATTTTCAATATAAACTATCCCATTAGTTGAAAAATTTCGCTATTGCCCAGATTATTTCCCGGATATTTGTTTTACTTTATGGATATCAGGGTAAATATCAGTGCAGCAGCGGACGCAGCAATAAATAAACAAGGAACGAACACAGAAGTCAAAGCAGTGCAGTGACAAGCAGCCACAGCAGTGAAAGTACAAAGAAATGCAGCAGAATAATCCCAACCTCCAAGACTGCTCTATACGAGCAGGGCAGCGGCCGGATCAGCAAGTTGGATATCCGGCTGTTTTGCTGTCCGCTGCAGTAATAACCCCTCCGGATCAGGTATACTGTCTCGGAGGGGTTGTTTTATCATTCTGCTGATGTGGGAAATTACTCGGCTGTGAACGGCAGCAATGCCACTGTCCTGGCGCGCTTGATCGCTGTTGTCAGCTGGCGCTGATGCTTTGCGCAATTGCCGGATATCCTTCTGGGAAGTATCTTTCCTCTTTCAGAAATATACTTTCTAAGCTTTGCTACTTCCTTATAATCTATATCGGTAACCTTGTCCACACAGAAGGCACAGACTTTTCTCTTGGCTCTTCTCATCCTCATGCCGCCCTTGCCTTCGCCCTTGTCATATGAATCTCTGTTACCGCCTTTGTTATCTCTTTTTCCGCCTGGCATCTCAAAACGCCTCCTTTCATACTACTTATGCGGAGCCTTGCGACTCCCTGTGCTGTTTGGCGATAAGGCCACTTATCAGAATGGCAGTTCATCGTCGTCATCAGTCGGGAAAAATCCCTCGTCTCCCTGTCCCGATGAAGCGGGCATAAAGCCTGCCGAGCCTGACGAACCGTATGCCGGTCCTCCGTCGTTTTTCCGTGCGTCTGCAAAATGGACTTCTTCAGCCACAACCTCAGTTATGGTATGCTTTTTGCCTTCATTATCGTCCCAGTTCCTGTTCTGCAGGCTTCCGACGACAGCGACCCTCATTCCCTTCGTGAAGTACTTGCTGCAGAACTCAGCCTGATTCCTCCATGCCACGATGTTGAAAAAGTCGGTCTGTTTCTCTTCTCCAGGCCTGGAAAACTTTCTGTCCACAGCTATCGAGAAGGTACATCTTGCTACGTTGTTCGTCGTAGTATACCTTAGCTCCGGATCCTTTGTAAGTCTGCCCATTAAAATGACCTTATTCATACTACCACCCTATTTTTCCTTCTTGATGATCATATATTTGATTATACCGTCCGTGATCTTGTATATTCTTTCAAGCTCACGCGGGAATTCGGATTCTGCGCTGAAATTGACAAGAACATAATAGCCTTCCGTCTTGTCGGCTATTTCATATGCGAGCTTCCTTTTGCCCCATTCATCAATGCTTTCCAATTGTGCGGACGTTTCGAGCAGAGTCTTGAATTTTTCGACAAGAGCCTGAATGTTCTCCTCGCCAATATCGGGATTGATGATGAATATTGATTCATATTTGTTCATCATTCGACTTTCACCTCCTTCTGGACTGAACGGCCCTGCATCTAAGTGCAGAGCAAGGATTCTGGATTGATATTCTATCACAATGAGCAAATATACGCAAGTGTACATTTTAGGTTTTATATCGGACCATATTGACAAACCTATATGATATTATATAATAAATATGTCTATTTGACATATATCATTTAGAGAGGGGGGGGATATGATGAAGGAGAATACAAGCTACTATGTGATCCTTGGTATTTTAAGCTTTGGAGAATGCTCGGGATATGATATCAAGAGAAAGATCGAGCATGGGATAGGTTATTTTTATAAAGTCAGCAACGGACAGATCTATCCTGTGCTTAAAAAGCTTGTACTGCATAATAATGCCACCTGTGTTACTGAAAAAAACGATGGCAAGCCTGATCGGAAGGTATATTCAATAACCGACCAGGGTTTGGCTGTACTGAAAGAATGGCTGCAGGCCGACACCGGCAGCGAACTGCTGATAAAGCTGTTCTTCGGCAGCAACCTTCCGATTGCCCAAAATCTTCATCTGATAAGCGATATCAGAAAGAAAAAAGAAAGTGCTCTGAATACGTACAACAATATAGCAAGTTACTTTAACCTTTCAACTATCAACGAAGTACGCGATTACTACAACTATTTTACCTTAAGGTTCGGCCAGCTGATCAGCAAGACGTACATCGACTGGTGCGACGAAGTATCAGGCATTTTGCACCTGCTGGATAAAGCAGGCGGCACGGATCACAATATGTCATAATGACATATTATATAAATACTACAGAGACAAATAATTTGAATCATGCTTGTGTCTATAAAGGGGGAAGTTTTATGAAAAAGATGTGGCTGGCAACTGTTATGATGACAGCATTATTCATCGTTATCACAGGGTGCGGAGCAAATAGCGAAAATTCTCAACTCGACAGTTCCATGGAAAAAAATAAGCAAAATAACACTGATGTGACAACAGAAGAGCAAAACGATCAAAAAGACAACGATCAGAGCTCGGAAGCGTCGGCCGTACAGAATGCTGACACCAAGGAAGAGGATCCGTCAATAGTCTACATGACAAAAGACATCAGCCCGGAAGGATTGATGAGGATATACAAGGCCCTGGGCAGAGAAGCGTCGGGTAAGGTCGCTGTAAAGGTACATATGGGAGAACCTGGCGGAAATAACTATCTTAAACCGGATCTTGTCAAGGATCTGGTCCTTTCCGTCAATGGTACATTCGTGGACAGCAACACGGCTTACGGAGGCCTTAGGGCAAATACGGCCGCACATATGCAGGCAGCCGAGGATCACGGCTTTACTGCATATACTTCGGTAGATATCCTGGACGCGGAGGGTGAAATAACTCTTCCGATAGAAAACGGCAAGCATCTGAAGGAAGATGTGGTTGGCTCCCATTACGAAAATTATGATTTCATAATAGTCCTATCGCATTTCAAGGGCCATGCTATGGGCGGCTTTGGCGGAGCGATCAAAAATATGTCCATCGGATTCGCTTCAGCCAGAGGAAAGAATCTGATACACACCGCAGGCAAATACGAAACAAACAGATGGCTGAGCGGAAGCTATGATCAGCTGGAATTTCTGGAGTCTATGGCCGAAGCGGCAAAAGCTATCGTTGATGACGCAGGTGAGAATATTCTGTACATAAATGTTATGAACAACCTGTCCATCGACTGTGATTGCGATAGCAGCCCGGCAGCACCCAGACTGGCAGACATCGGGATCCTGGCATCCCTTGATCCGGTTGCGCTTGAGAAGGCTTGTGTAGATCTGATTTTTTCAGCCGATGAAACAGAAAGCGCTACACTAAGGAGGAGTATAATCTCAAGACAGGGGACTCATACGCTTGATTATGCTGAGGAGTTGGGCATAGGAAGTCAGAAATATGAACTGGTGATGATCGATGATTGATGCAGTCGAACGTGAGCTGATATATCTCTGGTATTACTTCACGATACAGTTCGGACAGATCTTCAAATACTGGCTGGCAGGCATGGTGCTGGGATCCGTTATCTCTGTTTTTGGAAAAGAAAAAATCAATGCTTTATTCCTAAAGATGCAAAACAGCCGCTGGGGCATATTCGGCGTCTTGCCTGCCAGTCTTTTGGGAATAGCTTCACCGCTTTGCATGTACGGGACGATCCCAATTGCCGCTTCGTTCTCGGAAAAAGGCATGCGGGACGATTGGCTGGCGGCGTTTATGATGAGCTCTATCCTGTTGAATCCCCAACTGCTGATCGTCAGTGCGGCTCTAGGGAAAACTGCGCTGGCAGTCCGCTTTTTCTCATGCCTTATATGCGGGATGGCTGCAGGGATATGTATAAATATTTTTTACAGGAACAAGAAGTTTTTCTCGTTTTCCCGATTTGAGCCAGCATCAGGCAGAGATACAGATCCCAATATCCTTTTCAGGCTGATAAAGAACATCGGAAGAAATATAAAGGCAACCGGCGGCTATTTTTTGGCTGGTATAATACTTTCAGCATTATTTCAGCGCTATGTGCCTGCAGATTCCTTTGCCGGTTTGTTCGGGAGCCATCGGCGTTTCGGCGTGCTGATGGCTGCAACCATAGGAGTTCCGCTGTACGTCTGCGGAGGCGGAACTGTCCCGCTGCTGGCCGAATGGCTGCAGTCAGGCATGAGTATGGGCGCAGCCGCAGCATTCATGATAACAGGGCCTGCAACAAAGATCACGAACCTCGGGGCCTTAAAGGCTGTGTTAGGAATGAAGCAGTTTATCTTTTACCTGGCATTTGTCATACTGTTTGCATTTGTGACAGGCATAATGATCAACTAGACTGTTCTGCTTAAAATGACAAGCAGCAGCAGGACAGCCGCCACTAGTATAATGTTGACCACCGCATTGACAGATATCCTGAAACGGCGCAGCTCGCCCTGCGGTGTCCGCCTGTTGTGTTTCTTCCGCAGGCCGTGTTCTTTTATGTATTCATTTATAATATACTCGGCTTCCTTGAGCAGAAAATCAGTCCTTGCCTCCGATCTGCTTCGTGCATGACTGTCTTTTTTACTGCTGTCCGATGTATCCGATCCTCCTCTCAAAATCAGTATGGCTTCTTCTATAAGATTTGATGAGATATTTTTAATTACGACTATTCTCTTGGAATCACCTGCCACCATATTATCCTCCGCAAACCAATGATATTAGAATAAACCCAGTATCAATAGTTTGAGAAAGAAAATACGGTTTTATTCAGAAAATTTCCTGTCCATGCCTGAAATTCAGCTGTCCTGAAGCTAATCTCCATGACATGTTGGCTTTACGCAGGTTTTTTCCACACCTTGGCGACCAATACCGTTAAATCGTCGAAAGGTTTATTATCACAGCAGCCGACGGCCTTTTCCTTTTTGGTTGTCGCTTCCTGCTGCGGGTTCAGGCTTTCCAGCTGTTGTATGTACTTCATCAGTACCCTGTCACCCGGTTCATCATCTGTCATACTGTCTATAACTCCATCTGTCACCATGATGATCATATCGCCGCTGTCCATACTCTTGCGGGCCAGTTCAGCGTCCACCCCCGGCAGTATGCCGGCAGGCAGCGTCGCAGACCTGACCATTTCCACTCTTTGCCCCCTCTTTATATATGTTGGAGCCGCTCCGATCTTGATAAATTCCACTTCTCCGCTGTACATATCGATCATTGATATATCCATGGTGCATGTATTATCCTCGTCTGATCTTAAAACAAGGACGGAATTGATCAGATTTACGGCCATTTCCTTATCAAAACCTGATTCAAGGAAGCTTTCAAGCATATCCACCGCAGCCTTGCTCTGAGCCGATGCACTGTAGCCGGATCCCATCCCGTCGCTTAAAGCAAGTGTATATTTGCCGCTGCCGCATTCCGTAAAGGTAAAGCTGTCCCCTGATACCTTGCTTCCATACTTCGGTATTCTTGCAACACCTGTCGTCAGCTTCAGGTTCTCAGCTTCAACATACTTCTGCCAGCAGCTGCCGTCTGCAGCTTCCCTGCAGTCTTCATCATTTCGCACCATCCTCCTGCCGACAGCTTCCGAAATGACCCTGCCGATATTTGTGGTACCGTCCTTTATTCCATTGCTCATACTGAATGAAATACAGATCTCATACTTTCCCCACAGCCCTTTGTATGCCATGACATCCCCCACCTTTATGCCCTCGCGCTTCAATGCCGCTGCAATTGCATCTTCCAGCGGAGTTAAAAAGCATATGTCGGTGCTGATTTCATCGGCAAGGTTCCCTATTACCCGCGACATTCCTTCAAACTGCCTGCTTATAACAGATCTGCTCTCTTTTATTTTGCTTTTCCAAACCACGCTCACTCTGAACAGTTCATACATATTGTTGACGGCATTGACGAAATCATTGATCCTCGGGCACTTATCCAGAAAATAGGCCGGAACATCACTTTCCTCAACTCTTCCTTTCATTTCGAGGTTCTCGACTATCTGGAACATCACCTGATATGTATCGTAGAAGCTCCGTTCCCAGCAATGCATGCAAAGGCTGCAGCCGCTGCATATCCTGTCTGCAACTCTATCGAACAGCACATTTATATCATGTTTTTCTGACGGTATTTTGGTCTGTGCTATCTCGCCAAACGTTTTGCTGAGATCCATAAAAGCGCCTGCAAATTTTCTGAGCCTGTCTGCAGTAATATCTCTGATCCGCCTGGAATACCCGCGTCTGTCCTCAAGCTCCGGTGATCTTCTTGCAAAGGGCGATGTCAGAAGATCGGCCAGTTTCCCGGGTACGATGAAAAAAACAACTGTTGCAGCCAGTACATCCCGCATATACAACAGTGTCTCGGCAGCACTGTTGAAGTATACCGCAAGGACCATATTCCCGAGAATGAACCCGAGGGCTGCACCGGTTTTACCAAGGCTGCCGAGTATGCCGGCAAGCAGTCCGCACAGCGAATATGTTCCGGCAATGGACGGAGTAAACGTCGATGAAATGCTGATTATAAGACCGGTAACTGCTCCCGTTGCAGCACCGGCACCCGCACCGCATTTATAACTGAAAAACAACACAAAGGCTGCACACAGTATATTCCTCGGTGAAAATCCAAGGACCTGGAAGGAACCCAGGCCAGACAAAGCCAATGCTGCGGTGATGCCCGTACTGACAGCTTCCTCCCCGCCAAGAAGCACCTTATTTGTAATGCCGGACATTATCGGTATGGAAAATCTGAAAATAAAATAGAATACAAAAACAATAAAGGAACAGAACAAAGCCTTGAGAACATCATAGAGCAAAAAGTCCTGCAGCCCGGCAAGTATCAGCTGTGGCAGCAGCATTGATACAAATGCAGTCAGTGCGGCCTTTACATTCATTTTTGCCATGCTTTCCTTCATCGGAATAGATAGAATAAAAAACAGAAACATGCAGGCAGCATTTAAGTACACCAATTCCAACGACCCGTGAAGAGTACTGCCTGCAATAACTGCCGCTGCAGTCAGAATCCCTGATACAGCCGTGCCGCATGATGCAGCGAAAAAAACAGCTCCAAGCGGGATCATCGCCCCGATGCTGCTGCACCCGATAAGAAATGCGGAAATCAGAATAATAAAGTTGTTCTTCTGAAGAAAGATTTTGTTGATAAGCCGCAACAGATAACCTGGCTTACTCATTTGTACAGTAACAGCTTTCATCTTCCGTCCCTCCTGCTATCAAAGATTATAGCCGAGGGGATCGGGATAATTTGTCACTTTGCGGAACAATATAACGATAAAATTATGACAACGACATACAAAAAGACGGTTAATTATGGTGGATGCCAGCTTTGATTAAAGCTGGCATCCTTTTGCTCAAAGTTGCTGTTGTATGTGTTTATAGGTTTATATGCCGGAACATGTCGATATCTTTTTATGATATCACCTATTTTCGCGGTCTCCCATTCTGCCCGTTCCGGTTACCGGTGTCCTGCTTCTTTCCGCTGCTGCCTTTGCCGTTTTTGCTCTTATCATCCTTTTTGCTGTCCCTGGTATCTTTGCTGTTGTTATTGCTATTTTTTCCGGTAGCATCTTCATCCCTGCTTTTGGCGAAATCGGAGTTTTTCATGTTTTTGCCGGCGTCCTCACGGTCCTTGACGGCATCGGGTCTTTCCTGTTTTTCTTCATTCCCATGTTTCTTGCCGGCATCGGGCGTTTTTTTGCTTTCGACGTTATCAACACGGTCTTTCTTTGCGCCGGGTGTCAGGGCTTGTTTAAGCAGTTCCTCCCTCAGACGCTCACGTTCCTCCTTAAGTTTGCTTCCATATTGCTCAAGGGTTTTCTTAAAGTCATCGGCACCCATATCTTTGAATATTCCGTTGGCATCTTTAGTCCCGCTGTTGCCTTTGGGTATGCTGTTGCCTTTGATACTGCTGTTGTCTTTGGCACTGCTGTTATCTCTGGCACCGCTGCTGTCTTTTTTGCTGCTGTTGTCCCCGGCTTTGCTGCTTTCTTTGGTATTGCTGTCTTTGGTCTGATTGCTCCATCCGGGGCTTTCTATGGGGCCTTCCTTGACTGAACTGCCTGCTTTGCTGTTACTGCCTTCGTCTTCTTTACTCCCGCTTCCGATACTGTTGCCAAAAATGCTTCCGATAATACTTCCGCTGCTTATATTGCCTCCGCTGCCGGCATCGTCTCTGTTTGCAGTTCTGTCTGTGATTTTTCCGCCAGCTTTAGCATTATTATCGATATTCTTACTGTTGTTGCCATTATTGCCCTTATCGGTCTTGCTTCCGTTACTGCCGCTGTTTTTATCGCCGCCTGCCTTACTGCTTTCATTATGTTTTTCTTTATTCCCTGACTCGGATTTTTTGCTCCGTGCAAGCTCCAGAAGGTCTTTTACCGCTGTGTTTTTGATCTCCTCCAAGTCGACCTCAGGCATGTTCGTCACGACATTTTCGATCAACGCAAGCTTGCCGGGCGTAACACCAAGCCTTCTTGCAGCTTCCCTTTGCTCCAGACTGGTCTGGGCAACAAGTACTTTCGAACTGATATTATCTTGTTTAAGCTTCTTTGATGCTGCCTCTTCAAGGCTCTTCTTAAGTGAACCCGCCTTTTTGGGATTACTGCTTGATACGGTCACCATCACAGCATTCTTTATTTTAGTACTGCCTCCGGCATCAGCGGCTTTTTTCCCTGATGCATTGCTGACACCGCTACTATTGCCGGCATCACCGGCTGGAGACGGCACGCTCTTACCGCCAGGATCGTCCTTTTTGCCTGAGTCTTCAGCGTCGTTTGTGACATCGATTTTAACGTCTTCCGCAGCGCTGTTTTTGATGGCGTCTGTGGCATCGTTTATGGTGGCGTCTGTGTCGCTTGTGCCAATAGTGTCACCCACTGCCGCGCTATCCTTCACTTCGCCTGTGTCTGCAGAAGGCTGAGGTTCGCTGCCGGAAGCATCTGTTCCACCGGCGGACTGCTGTCCGGCATCACTCTGCGTCACCTCCAGGTAACCCTGTTCGACTGCACTGTTCAACAATGTACTAACGCCGCTGTCAAGCTTCATATGCTTAAGGCTCATGTCCCTGATAAGCATGCTTCCGTCTTCATTCAGCGCTTCGACGCCTATTATCCTGTCATATATGTTGACAGTCAGTTCGACACTTGGGTTGATATCAAGATCTATGTAACTGTACGGGACGGTATAGCTGTATGCTCCTACGCCTGCTCCAAGCGCCAGCAGACAGGCTGCTGCGATCGAGGTGATCCTCATCATAGTCCTGCTGTACTTAGTTACCGAAGGCTGGTCCAGATCGATTTCGACTCCTATTTCCATGTCAGGCAGAGCTTTGATCCTTTTAAACAAGCCATCCTGTGTCAGTACTACCGCATACTTGCCCTTTATATCAGCTACGATGCCCTTCATTTCCAGCCCCCCCTTCTAAAGCTTTATGTAATCCCTGATATATTGATAATCGCCTATTGCTATAATAACTACGGCTATTATATACTTTCGGAACCTCTCGATTAATTTTCGGGGTATTTTTGAAGCACTTTCAAGCGCTGCGACCGGAAGGTACCTTTTTGTCATGACAGACAGCAGCATATCCGGTCGCGACAAGATCATCCCTGCCCGCTCTGCGCATTGCTGCCTTGTCTTCCTGTGCTTCGGTGATGCCCTGGCAAGATCCTGATATGTGATACCCCAGCGGGACAGCTCTTCTCCCAGTTCCTTAAGCTCGATCCTTCTGAGTTCGGCTGTGTTCATATCCGAAAAGGCCCGGATGGCTTCACTGCTGCTAAGATCATACTCCTCTTCACAGTCCTGCATCCGGACGTTTAATGAAACAACGTTGCTGTGACGTTTTTCGCTTCGGTAATGATCAATGAGCCTGCGCTTTATAACACTGCGGGA
Source organism: uncultured Oscillospiraceae bacterium (assembly GCA_964596445.1). Classification (GTDB taxonomy): domain Bacteria; phylum Bacillota; class Clostridia; order Acetivibrionales; family DTU013; genus DTU013. The sequence continues at coordinate 5,742 of CAZQUQ010000033.1, read as the reverse complement.
AAATGAAAAGAAATTTCCTTTAGATCCGTCAAATGACCTGACTGCCTCGACGAATGCCATCATCGCTATACTGAGCTCATCATCGGTGCCATAATCCATATGTCTGCCTGTCATCTTTTCGGCACACGATGCGATAAAAGGTTTGTACTCCTCTACAAACCTGCCTATCTTCTCCATATCGTCACGTATATCAGTCAATCTGGCATTTATCGCATCAAACTGCATGCATACCCCGTCTTCACATAGAAATATTCCGCATGGCAAGCGGTCCCGACGGTAAAAATTATAGCATAATCGCCTAAGCTATAGTATTCGTGACACAATATAGTAATTATAATGTAATAATCGACAAATAATTTACCGGCAAAAAAACAGCAGACTGCCCTCTGCTGTTTTTTTGAAAAAAATCAATTATCAAACAGGATCACTGTTCCATCTGTTTCCCAAGAAACCCTGCCGCCGACTGTGCCAGCTTTGCTTCCACTTCACCCATTCTGCTGTTCGGGTCTGTCGATAAAATCATTACCGCACCTATCGGGTCACCTTCGGATATAATGGGAGAAACCACCTGTGCGGCATATTTCCGTTCCGAGCCTTCATCAGCAAGTATGGATATGCTCTTGTCTTCAGCTGATTTCACCACAAGAGTCGCTTTTTCTTCAATGACCTTCTCCACCTCAGGACTTAATGATTTTTCCAGGAACTCCTTCTTGGACGCACCTGACACTGCAATGATCGTATCACGGTCAGCTATACAGGTAATATATCCGCTGGTCTTGTGTATCGATTCCGCATATTGTGTGGCGAAATCGCCCAATTCACCAATCGGAGAATATTTCTTAAGTATTACTTCGCCCTCCTCGTCGGTGAATATCTCCAGCGGACCGCCTTCTCTTATCCTTAACGTCCTGCGTATCTCCTTGGGTATCCCAACCCTGCCAAGATCATCTATTCTCCGCACGATACCGGTTGCTTTCAATGTCGTTACCTCCTTAACTGAATTGTTCACATTGCCTTGTTAGTATTCATTGTTTATTGGAGTTTTATACATATGAGGCCAATTGTGAAAAAGCAAACCACTCGTGCAAAAAATAAAAAAGGCCGCCATTTCAGGCAGCCTTCGGCGATATTTCCATTTGGCATCAACAGAAATCATTTTATCCTGTTGTAAACCGAATCATCAGCAGAGTAATTGGCTTTGTCGACAAGCTCCTTTATTCTCTGCTCATAAATAAACTCAGGACCATATTCGATATATTCCTTTGCGCACCTCAGACTCACTGCTTCACCTTTGCCGTATTTTTCCTCAAGCTTTATTATATGATAGCCGAACTGCGTCTTTACAGGTGTTTCAGTGAACTTTCCCGGTTCCAGGGAGAAGGCGGCTTCTTCGAACTCATCAGCCATCTTGTCCTTACCAAACAAATAGTCTCCTCCCCACTGAGCCGATCCGTCCTCTGAATTCTCTTTTGCCAGTTTTGCAAAATCTTCACCGGATTTGAGCTTTTCTATAAGCTCCCCGGCCTTCTTCAGCGCTGCATCCTTGTCCTCCTGAGATGCATCATCGCTTACCATGATCAGTATATGCTTTGCCCAGACAGCTTCCTCTGCTCCATACCTGTAATCGGTATCGGCTTTATATGCCTCCGTATTTTTGCTGTAATACTCTTCTATATCGGCATCCGTTATCTTTTTAGTCTCCGCATCCATGTACTTACTGACCGTCAAATTCTGCAGCTGTACATTTCTGAGTTCGTCTACGGAAAATCCGTATTGCTCCTTAAAAGCATTGTTTGCCTTGATTTTATTGCCGTCACCAAGGACGTCGATGATCTGTGCCTGTATGTTGTTGTCGATATAAGCGATCTCGTCCTTCGTCAGTGAGATCTTTGCCTCTTTTGCCTTTTTATACTGAAGCTTCATTTTCTTCAGTTCATCCATGGAATGTCTCTTTGCCAGATCCAGAGCATCTTCGCCGCCGATCTTCGTCGACCAGAAAGCCTCCTCGGTGATGCTGCTGTCTTCCTGCAATGCGCTGTAAAACATGATCTGCTTCTGGATCTCAAGATAGTATCTGAACTCTCCTTCCGTGATCTTCTCCCCGTCGATCGTCGCAACTACGTTAACGGCTGATCCGAAGTAAATCACCAGTGCTATGGCGATCACTACGACGGCTGCAAAAGCAACAAGTCCGTACTTAAAAGACAAAGGGAGCCCGGGATTCTCTGCCGCAGCCTTGCTGCCGTAATTCTTCTTTTCTTTGCTTTTTTCCAAGTTTATCTCTCCTCATATAAGATATAAAATTTAAACCGATTTCTTTCAATTACGAAAGATTTTGCAATTGTCACTATAGACATCATAAGATGCCAACTACAATTATAATAGATAATCAGCCTGCATCATAGCTTTTTAGGTCCTGTAATAAAATTTTAATATTGTCCAGCAAGCGATCCCTCTGCCCGGCAGGTATCTTGTAAACAAGGCACGGGGCCGCTCCTGCGCTGAACAGCAGCTGTCTTTTGTATTTTTCCGCCGCTTTGGCAATAATCCTGAAATCGATATTTTTCACATCGGTCAGACCAAATGTCACAGTATCGTTCTTCTCCGTCACGGATGAAAATCCAAGCGAACGGGCCAGCGCCTTTATGTATGCCACAGCTATCAGGTTCCTGACAGACGAAGGAATATCTCCATACCTGTCGGTAAGCTCATCTTCTATATCTATAACATCATTTTCGTCATTTATCGATGCGATCTTCCTGTACATCTCTATTTTCCTGCTTTCGACACTTATATAGGAATCATCTATATATGCGTCTACATTTATATCGATCGCAACCTCCGCCTCCTCCTTCTTCAGAGGCTCTCCCTTCAGTTCTCTGATCGCTTCGTCCAGAAGCCTGCAGTACATGTCATAGCCTACCGATTCCATGTGGCCGTGCTGCTCAGGCCCAAGCAGGTTTCCTGCGCCCCGGATCTCCATATCGCGCATCGCAATTTTAAAGCCTGATCCCAGTTCAGTGAACTCCTTGATTGCCTGCAGCCTTTTTTCCGCGACTTCCGAAATGATCTTGTCCTTCCTGTAAGTTATATATGCATATGCAAGCCTGTTGGATCGGCCGACCCTGCCCCTGAGCTGGTACAGCTGAGCCAGGCCCATCTTGTCCGCATCCTCGACAACTATCGTATTGACATTGGGCATATCAAGTCCCGACTCGATGATCGTCGTACATACCAGTACATCAAACTCACCTTTGATAAAACTGAACATTATATCTTCAAGCTGTCTTTCGTCCATCTGCCCATGAGCTACGGCCACCCTGGCCTCAGGCACCATTGCCTGTATCTCGGCGGCTCTCATATCGATTGTCCTGACCCGGTTATACAGGTAAAACACCTGTCCCTGTCTTCCGAGTTCCCTGATAATGGCATCCTTTATCACGTCCCTGTTGTATTCCATGACATATGTCTGGACCGGATATCTCTCCTCGGGCGGATCCTCTATGATGCTTATATCTCTAATGCCTGCAAGTGACATGTGCAGTGTTCTGGGTATCGGCGTAGCCGTCAGCGTCAGTACATCAACGCCGGGAGCAAGCTTTTTCAGCCTTTCCTTGTGGGTCACGCCGAAGCGCTGCTCCTCATCGATCACCAGCAGGCCCAGGTCCTTGAAGTGGATATCCTTCTGGAGCAGACGGTGGGTACCTACCAGCACGTCGATATTGCCGGCCTTTACTTCCTTAAGTATATGTTTCTGTTCGGATCTGGTTCTGAAGCGGCTCAGTACGTCGACTGTCACAGGAAAATCCCTCAGTCTTTCGGCAAAGCTGTTGTACTGCTGCTGGGCCAGAACGGTGGTGGGAACCAGATATGCCACCTGCCTGCCGTCCATCGCAGCTTTAAATATGGCGCGTATCGCCACCTCCGTCTTTCCGTAGCCGACATCGCCGCAAAGGAGCCTGTCCATTACCTTTCCGGACTCCATATCCTGCTTAATCTCTTCTATGCACTTTAGCTGGTCTTCCGTCTCTTCATACGGGAACTGTTCCTCAAACTGCCTTTGCCAGACAGTGTCCCTGGAGTATACAAAGCCCTTTGCCGCAGCTCTCTGGGCATACAGAGCGATCAGCTCCGCTGCAAGTTTTCTTAGGGATTCCTTCACCCGTGCCTTTGTTTTGCTCCAGTCCGATCCGCCAAGCTTGCTGACCTTTGGCTGCCTTCCCTCAGAACCGATATATTTCTGGATAAGGTCCATCTGGTTGGTAGGGATGTATAAGAACGCACCTTCCTGGTACCTGATCTTCAGATAGTCCTTTTTGACACCTTCAACAGACAGCTTCTCCAAGCCGACATACTGACCGATGCCGTGAGCCTGATGGACGACATAATCTCCTATATCCAGTTCGGTAAAGAGGCTGATCGGGCGTCCTTTGTGCTTGCCGGCACTCTTTGCCGTCTTCTTTTTGTCCTGGCCGAACACTTCCTTGTCGCTTATCACGACAAAACCGATGGATGGGTATTCGAAGCCCTTGTTGAGGCTGCCGCGGGTGATAATGACCTGGCCGGGCATGACAGGTCCGGCGACCCGGTCCATATATACCGGCTCGATTCCCTTGTCAAACAATGATTCTCTCAGCCGTTCACCCCGACCCCTGGTACCTGAAAGCAAAATTATCCTTCCTTTGTTCTGCTTCCATTCCAAAAGGCTCTCCGCCATCATGTCGGTACTGCCAAGAAATGAGTTCACTGTCCTGCATGGAATGCTGAATGCCGGAGCTCCTGCCGCAGCAATGGCGTCAGGATTCACGGAATTCAGATGAATGGTCTTCCCTTTTTTCCTTACGGAACTGAAAATTGCTTCATAATCCAGATACATATTACTGCCCTGCGGCAGCAGGCTGCCTTTCTCAATGAGAGCCTTGCATATCTCCTCGTGCTCAAGCAGCAGGTTATCCAGCCGCTGCTTCTGCCTTGCAGGCTCATCCATGAAAAACAGCATATTGTCTGATGCATAATCGGCAAGTGAAACAGACTCATCCGCAATATAGCTTATATATCTGTCGACTCCGGGGAAATACCACGATTCGTTGAACCGCTCCAGATCCGCTTTTATTTTTTGCACTAATGTACTGTTCTTTTTGCCTGATCTGGCGGCATCATATTCTATCGCATCGATTATTTCTTCCTTGCGTTTGCCGTCATATATCAACTCACGTGCAGGCAGCACCCTTATACTTTCGGCACGGCCCACAGACCGCTGTGTATTGGTGTCGAACCACCTGACGGAATCTATCTCGTCTCCGAAAAATTCTATCCTCACAGCGTTAACCGTATCTATGGGGAAAATATCGACAATGCCTCCCCTGACGGCAAACTGGCCTTTTCTCTCAACAGACTCCGTTCTCTCAAAGCCCAGGACCACCAGCCGGCGGGCAAGCTCCCAGGGATCCATCCTGCTTTTGTCGTCTATCAGGATAATATGTTCTTTGAATATTTCCGGCCTTATAAGCTTGTGAGAAAATGCTTCTATTGACGTTACCACAAACCTGCAGTCTCCCCGGCTGATCCTGTCGAGCGCCGCTATTCTCTGATAGACGGTGTCATAGCTCTTTGCCTCGACATCATAGAGCATGATCTCCTTTGTCGGGAAGAAGACCACATCTTCGCCCATAAAGAAGGAAAAATCCTCAAACAGCCTTCTTGCCTGCATCTCATTGAAGGCAGCAAAAATACCCTTCAGGC
>CAZQUQ010000032.1:0-20140 GCA_964596445.1 uncultured Oscillospiraceae bacterium | reverse complement strand
TCCCCTCCGTCATGCCCCAAAGGGCTTAGTTTCGGGTGCCGCCCTCAACTGAGCGGCTTTTATATACTACCACGCTGTTCTCTTTTTGTCAACCACCTTTTTTAATTTCTTCTCAGGCAGTCCAGCGTTGTTCAGCGCCGCGAGACAGCTTATATACTATATCACCGCATGAGCATATCATCAACCTTCGCATATTAGCTTTTTCCTCATTAAGCACGATTTATTCCTGTTTCTCTTTTTTATACTCGATTTTATCATTATATAGTCCATAATGCTTGATTGTGACACAATGTTTTTTGCTTTGGCCATACGGGAAACAAATACTGTGAAAACAGTCTCAAACATAAAGTTCATCAAACGGGAATAAACTTACGATGTGCCATATCGGCGGACATTGGACGTGTCAGGGTTACTGGAATGACCGGATTTTTTCTATCTTCTTCATAACAACGATCTTATTGCCCTTCTTATTAACTTTGACTTTGTCGCACAAGCCCTTTACCAGCATTATACCTCTGCCGCTCTCATTCATAAGGTCCAAATCTGTTATGGATGTTTTATGCCTGTTGCAAACTTCTGTAAAATTGTAACCACAGCCTTCATCCTCGATTATCAAAAAAAATTCATCATTATCGGTTATGCCGGCATCAATTTTAACCTTTTTGCTTGCATCTCCATGGTTGCCATGCAATATAGCATTGACCAGAACTTCATTCAGTATCACCCTAAGGTCAAATATGTTCTCATCATACATTTCGCCACAGTCGTTCTGCAGGCTGATGATCAATTCGTCCACTACTGTTCTGATTTTTTCCAGAACACTTGGTATATAATTGCTATAAATACACCGACTTCTCAACACTTCACGTCCTTATCGATTGTATCCGATGCTCCTGATAAAGTATATCCATATACCGGACAATATCAATTTATGCGCTCATCCTATACACAGTGAGATAACCTTATATATGTATATATTACCCTCAGGGCATGCCAGTAAACATACTTCTGATCACATCGATATAAAATCTTATCATTATATTCTATATATGTATCATTTGTAGAGCAAATTCCTGAACCGCTCCAGCACCTTTTTCTCAAGACGTGAAATGTACATCTGCGATACTCCCATACGGTCTGCTATCTCTTTCTGCGTTTTTTTGCCGAAGAATCGCAGCTTTATGAACTCTTTTTCAGCATCATTGAATTTGCTGAGACTCTTCTCGATAAAGTCTCTGTTTTCTATCCTTTCGAAGGTCGTGTCATTGTCACCTATGGTCTCATGAAGCTCCAGATCGTCATCGCTGAAAGCAGTCTGATCAAAGGACTGAATATTATAAGCATTCCATGATTCAATTATTTCAAGTACTGTTTCTGCTCTAATATCAAGGTAGGCCGCTATCTCATCCACCCTCGGCGTCCTGTTCAGTTCCTGTGAGAGCGTGTCTTTTGCCATGTTCACCTTCTGGTATACCTCATATATGCGTCTGGGTATCCTGATGGCAGAGCTTTTGTCACGGAAGTATCTCTTTATCTCGCCTACTATGGTAGGTGTGGCAAAGCTGACGAATTTGAAGCCCTTCTCAGGATCAAAGCGCTCCACTGCCTTTATAAGTGCAATACAGGCAACCTGATATATATCCTCGTATTCCACACCCCTGTTAAGGAACTTCCTCGATATTATTTCTGCAAGATATGTATATCTGTTTACGATCTCATTTCTTACAGCCACATCTCTGTCTTTGACATATCTTGCAAAAAGCGCATCAACATCTCCGGGCCCGCTGGACCCTGCCGGTTTGTTGAAGTTTTGATCCATTTCAGGATTTCTCCTCGATAAATTTAGTCATGGACAGAATATGATCTTTATTCTCAGGACAGAATTCAACCTCATCCATAAAAGCATTGATGATAGACACGCCAAGGCCGTCTTCATCATCTTCAAATATGCAGCCCGCTCTTTCAACATCAGCCCTGAACATTACAGTCAGTGCATTTCCGCCAATTTCATAAATAATTTCATACTCGCCGCCCTTACCTGAGCTTACATTGATTATCCTGCTGCACACTTCCGATACGGCAACCTTTATATCCTCTACAATATCAATGTCAAAGCCCATCCTGTATGCCACGCCTGATGCTGTAAGCCTTGCGATACTAACATATTCGGCTTTGTAAGGCAAAAGCAGTGTGATTTTGTCCTGTACCTCCATTTCATATCGCTCCTTACATCAGTGTATTATGAACAGCTTGTCAAGACCTGTTATAACGAATAGCTTCTTTATATTATCCTTTAGATTCCTGATGTGAATATTCCTGTCAGCTGACTTTGTTTTTTTCAATGCTCCGACAAAAATGCCAAGACCTGTGCTGTCCATATAATTGAGTCCGCTGCAGTCGATAGTCAGGTCATTGCTGCTGTTGTCAACGATTTGGTACAGTTTTTCCTTGAACTGCTGCGAAGTATATATGTCTATCTCTCCGCTGACATAGACCACGGTTTCTTTTTCCATGTTCTCATCTCTGATGATCAGTTCACTGGACATACACGCTACCCCCCGTATATTTTATTTAAGAAGAAACTCCAGAAACGCCTCTGCTTTTTCCTGTTGATCACAGTTCACAAAAATAGCGGCAACCATATCCTCGGCAATAACGCCGGCTTCTCTTAATGCTTTGCTGTTTGAAACGTCTATCCCGTAAAGATGCTTTTCAGCAGCCGGATCATTGCTGTCCCCGCTGGTATCAGCATCATCCGTAATTTCAGTTTTATCCTCACCGACTACATCTATATCTCCCATATCGTCGTCTTCCTCTACGGCAAGTACGAGATCCTGATGCTCAGAAATATCCACACCCAGCCTCGGTGCGATCTCATCCAGACTTAAAAACGCTCCCTGCTTTGCATACATCGTATAGGTATCCCTGTCCAGAATAAATACATCCATATCAGCTGCGGCTATTAAAACAGCCGCCTTCGACGCCATAGCATATTGCTGATCTCCGGCAATGCCAAGATAAGCACCGTCAAAGCCCGGCTCCTGTATACTCGGTACTTCCGCTTTGATGCTCTCACCCAAACTGTCTGTTGCCGAATAATAGAAAATGTCTCCTATAAACGCAATATTAAAGTCGTATTCGACACGGTTCACACAGCTTGTGACAGTATAGATCACTGCAATTATCAGGGCTATAGCACCCAGGATATGATACTTATAATAATAGAAGAAATTCTTTGCCTTTTTCTCATCGACTCCCAGTTTATTCAGTATCGGAGCGGCTTTCCCGGGAGGCTCCTCCTCGATTTTGACCTCATATCCCATCAGTAAATTGTACGCTTCGGTGATACGGTCAAAGTCACATGCCGTATCATGCTCCGTCTCACCTGGCTCACTGCCCTCCAGCATCTCCTGCCTGTGCTTTTTCAGCAGTATGGAATACTTCTTTTCTATATCATTTCTGCTTGATTCTTTTGTAACACCAAGAATTTTTCTTGCTTCTTTCTTATCCATATGACCACGACCTCTCTAACACAAACCCTCTAATCCCTTGGCTTCATCGTCGGGAACAGCAATATATCCCTAATGGAGTAAGAGTCCGTCAAAAGCATAATCAGCCTGTCGACTCCGATCCCGAGACCACCGGTGGGAGGCATTCCATATTCGAGCGCATTGATATAATCATCATCCATCATGCTGGCTTCATCATCCCCAGCTTCTCTCTTCCTGACCTGCTGCAGGAACCTTTCCTTCTGATCCAGAGGATCATTGAGCTCAGAATAGGCATTCGCCATTTCACGTCCTGTTATGAACAGCTCAAACCTCTCCGTAAGCTCCGGCTTGTCGGGCTTCCTCTTTGTTAGCGGCGATACCTCGACAGGATAATCCAGTATAAACGTAGGCTGGATAAGATGTTCCTCCGCCAGTTCTTCAAACATCAGATTCATGACCTCGCCCCTTGTCAGCTTGTCAACTGCAAATATCTTTCTTGAGCGCGCCGCTTCTCTTGCCTCTTCATCGGTCTTGATCAAGTCGAAATCAATGCCTGAGAATTCCAGCACCGCTTCTCTCATAGTCATTCTCTTCCATGGCGTCGCAAGGTCGATCTCCTGCCCCTGATATGTTATCTTCGTTGTACCGAGCACTCTCTGCGCAACAGTAGAAATAAGATCCTCAGTAAGTTCCATCATTCCCTTGTAATCGTTGTATGCCTCATAGACCTCCATCATTGTAAATTCCGGATTATGCTTGATGGACATACCTTCATTTCTGAACATCCTGCCCATCTCATAAACCTTCTCGAGTCCGCCGACTATCAGCCTTTTCAAATACAGCTCCGGAGCGATCCTCAGGAACATGTCCAGATCCAGCGTGTTATGGTGTGTCACAAACGGCTTTGCGGTAGCTCCTCCCTGGATCGTATTGAGGATCGGGGTGTCAACTTCAAGAAACCCTCTGTCGTCAAGGAATCTTCTGATCTCCTTAATGATGCTGCTGCGTATGATAAACGTCTTTCTTACATCCGGATTGATGATCAGATCCACATACCTTTGTCTGTATCGCAGATCGACATCCTTGAGTCCATGCCACTTTTCAGGCAGCGGCTGAAGCGATTTTGCCAGCAAAACTATTTTTTCAGCTTTTATGGATATCTCGCCCTTGTGAGTCCTGAAGACAGTTCCCTCAACTCCGACCATATCCCCTATATCATATTTTTTAAAATCTTCATACTCTTGCACACCGATATCGTCGATTTTAACATATATCTGGATCTTGCCCTCGCGGTCCTGTATATCACAGAAGCTGGCCTTGCCCATCCCTCTTTTGGACATAAGCCTGCCGGCTACGGATACAAGTATTCCCTCCATTGCTTCGAAGTTCTCAACAATATCCTTCGTGTGGTGCGTTACGTTATATTTTACGATCCTGAACGGATCCCTGCCGTTTTGCTGCAGCTCCTGCAGCTTTTGCCTTCTGATCCTGAGTATCTCATTAAGTTCATCAGCATTTTGCATGGAACCCTGATCCATTACCTGATTGTTCTCACTATTGCTGCCTGTATTATCTGCCATTTGTGAACCTCCTGACTAAGTTTACCATAATTATAACAAACAGTTTGTATTTTTAACACTCCCGTCATTTCACACAATTTCGGTTTATAGCCCAACATAAGGCTTAAATCAAGAATAACAGTTTACTTTTTAATAAACTGTTATTCTAATTATTATATATTAAATTATTCCTTAAGTACAAGTTTTAAAGCCTCTATTTTTCGATCTTAACTATTTTGAATCTGAGCGTTCCGTCCGGAACCATTACTTCTACCGTATTTCCCTTCTTTTTGTTCATAAGTGCGCTCCCGACGGGCGATTCGTTCGATATTTTCATCTGTGCCGGATTTGCTTCAGTCGAACCGACTATAGTGTATACATCCTCTTCTTTACTGTCCAGATCCAGAAGCGTTACCTTTGATCCTATCGTAACCTTGTCAGTGCTTACATCGTCCTCATCTATTACTCTCGCATTCTTGAGCATCGTTTCAAGCTGTGCGATCCTTCCCTCGATATATGCCTGCTCGTTTTTAGCTTCATCGTATTCTGAATTCTCTGTAATGTCCCCAAAAGAAAGCGCTGTCTTTATTCTTTCCTTTATTTCCATTCTCTTGGGTCCGCGAAGCTGCTCCAGTTCCTCTTCCAGTTTCTTTAAGCCCTCATAAGTCAATATGACTTCCTTACCTGCCATTTAGAGCCTCTCCTTTACCTAAAAATTTGTGTTGATAATATATGCATTTACCTTGTATTTATTCTGCTGTACATAAGGCAGATCTCCAAATATTCAATAAAATAATCTGATCCACGGACGACACCAATGCCTTCGGAGCGATAACCATCAAGTCAGCCGATCAACTGCCGCTTCTGCACAAAACTTAAAAAACGAAGACTACAGCCTGTTACATATAAATAGCACTGAAATTCGCAGTGCTATTGAAATATATCACGATATTCCCGTAGTTTAAATAATTATAGAATACATATCTGCTGTTGTCAATATTGCAAATCACTATAGACATGTATTATATTTTACATATTTTGTACTAATTTGCAATAGCTTGCTATCGGTTTAACTCATGGAATATCATACCGAAGCTTCATTTTCCTTTAAAATAACATCATGCGCTCCGCCTTCAATGATGCTTGTAGACGAAACAAGAGTCAGTCTGGCTTTTTCATGGAGTTCCGATATATTCATAGCGCCGCACGTACACATGGTTGATTTAATTTTGCTCAAAGTTATATCAAGGTTGTCCTTGAGGCTTCCTGCATATGGAACGTATGAGTCCACGCCTTCTTCGAAGTCCATCTTCTGCTTGCCGCCCATATCATACCTCTGCCAGTTGCGGGCTCTGTTGGAACCTTCTCCCCAGTATTCCTTCACATAGTTGTTGCCGATTTTAAGCTTTCTCGTCGGACTTTCATCGAATCTGGCAAAATAACGGCCCAGCATTATAAAATCTGCTCCCATTGCGAGGGCCAGCGCCATATGATAGTCATGGACTATTCCGCCGTCCGAACATATCGGCACATAAATACCGGTCTTCTCATAATATTCAGCCCTTGCCTTGGCAACCTCTATAACTGCTGTGGCCTGCCCGCGGCCGATACCCTTGGTTTCTCTGGTTATACATATGGAGCCTCCTCCGATGCCAACCTTTACAAAATCGGCACCCGCTTCGACCAGATACAGGAATCCCTCTTTGTCGACAACATTTCCTCCACCGACCTTCACTTCACCGTTGTATTTCTTCTTTACCCATTCGATGGTCTCTTTCTGGTATTCCGTATAGCCGTCCGAAGAATCGACACAAAGTATATCGACGCCCGCTTCGACCAAAGCAGGCACTCTTTCCGCATAATCCCTTGTGTTGATGCCGGCGCCGGTCATGAGCCTTTTGCTTGTGTCGAGCAGTTCGTACGGATTTTCCTTGTGGCTGTCATAATCCTTTCTGAAAACCATATAGACGAGGTTTTGATTTTTATCAATGACAGGCAGACAATTCAGCTTGTGATCCCATATCATATCGTTGGCTTCTTTGAGCGTAATGCCTTCCTGTGCATAGATCAGCGACTGGAATGGCGTCATGAACTCCTTGATCTTTGTATCAACAGGCGTCCTGCTCACCCTGTAGTCTCTGCTCGTTACAAGTCCAAGAAGTTTGCCGGTCGGCAGTCCGTCCTCGGTTATTGCTATTGTGGAATGGCCGGTTTTTTCCTTCAATGCCAGCACGTCAGCCAGTGTATCATCAGGCTTCAGATTCGAATCGCTAACAACGAATCCGGCCTTGTATTTTTTAACTTTTCGCACCATTTCCGCCTGCTGATCAATAGGCTGAGATACGTAAATAAAAGAAAGGCCTCCGCATCTTGCCAGTTCTATGGCCATTCCGGAGTCCGATACCGACTGCATGATCGCAGATACCAGCGGGATATTTATGTGCATGGAAGCCTTTTGCCCTTTTTGGAACTTTACTATAGGTGTTTTCAAGTCTATGTTCTGCGGCGTGCACTCTTTAGTCGTAAGATTAGGAATCAGCAGATATTCGCTGAAAGTTCTCGATGGTTCATTGTAATAGAATGCCATGAAATCACCCTCCTGTTCATTGGCTTTTGGGCTGTTGGAAAAATATTAGATAACATTATACATAAGAAGCATATATGCGTCAAGGATAACATTTCAAGTTTCTGATGAGATTTTGCGCCTTCATTTGAAAAAGTAAATTCCACCCCAAGAACAAAGACACTGGAATTTAGTTTTGCAAATCAGCAGAGACGAAGAAAGCATGGCATACAGACAAGACAGCTAAGCAGACAAAGATAACATGACATGCAGATGGGACAACTCAGCAGATAAAGAAACATGAAACACGTCGAAACGACAAACTCACAAAGCAAATGCGATCACCAATATGATGATGACCGCATTAATCAATACAAGATTTATAGGCCGGATACAGCAGAGATCATATTCATATCACTTACAGACATGCTTCAGTTCAAACTGAGCAGCTTTTCGATAGCACTTGCCAGCTTAATTTTAGAATCCTGGAGTACCTCCACAATTTTGAACTTGATTTTAATGGGAATATCACTATCCTCATCCGATGAAGTAACAATCTTATATTCCTCTTCTGACAAGACCTTCTTGAGATCTTCCTTTACAGAATCGGGGACAGTCCCGTGAGTTACATCAACAAAGCACAGCGGCGGGAACAAAACGCACCACCAGTTTGCTCCGCTGCCTTCTCCCAATACTACCTTCACCGCCTGATAGTTTCCTGCAGGAAGCGTAATATCACCGTAAGCTTTCGTTGGAAAAGGGTACTCACCTATCGATGTGGTAGCTTTATATCCATAGCCGCGGCTGTTTACGGTGCTTTGAGCTATAGCCGTTATCTCGGGGATCCTTTCCTCAATAATTTTCCTGGTCTGTTCAATATTCTCCGAATCCTTTACCGCATTACGAATATATTTAAGAACCGCATCCCTGACATCCCGCTTTAGCTCCTGATCCTCGGGTGAATCGCTGTTGGCTACGATGTGGAGTCTGATAAGGCTGCCTGATAAGGCTGTGTTCATATTTTCGGTATATGAGCTAATTACAATGACTGCAAAAAAAGCAACAACCAATGGTATTGATTTTCTTATCAGATTTGACAGTTTTAAGTACTTTCCCATCTCATATCCCCCTCGCTTAGTTTTGAAAACATTATTGCTGCATACATCAGAGTATTTCCGATATTGTATTATCTGCCCTTCTCTGCTTAATAAAGGATGAATAATCGTTTATACATCCATTTCGATATTAAGTATTGTCATTTTGGATAAAATTTATACTATCCGTAAACTTTATGAAATAAGAAAAAAATCAGGAACAGTGCCCTTATTCATCCGATACAGCCAATTAATGTGCTGCCGGCCTGCAGATGCAGTCAAATATTGCACCATACGTACAGCAAAAAAGCTCCGCAGCCGAACCGGCAAATCACCGGTTCACTGTGGAGCTTAACACTCAATCTCCTTAATAAGTGCGCCACTCTGTGACATCACCTCTGTTGGGGACAGTTCTCCATTTTTATGGATGGGGGACAGTTCTCCATTTTCACAGAGACTGTCCTCGGGCTAGGGGACAGTTCTCCAAGATTCATTTAAGTGAGCATCCTGCGGATGAGGGACGCTTCTCTAATTGTTCAAATAATGCACAGCAGCAGAATACTGCCCGTCATACTTCATAATAAGGTTAAGTAAATCAACATTCAGGAATATCTGAGTCTTAATATCAAGAACGCCGCTTGCCTTGATATTATTTTGGGCCTGATACTCTTTCAATACAGACTCGAGTTCAGCATCAAAGCTTGTATCCAGAGTGTTTACTCCATATCCCATCATTTTTAGTATCTTTTTCGCATTGAATACATCGGAACCCAAGCTGTTCAGCTTTAGCTCGGTTGTTTTCGACAGTCGTTTGATGTCGTTGATATACAATCCATCAAGCGGCTCAGGATCACTTGCTTTGATATCCGGCATAAGCCCTGACCCATCGATCAATCTTCCTTTTGGCGTATAATACACCCCAAGGGTCATTTTTGCATATCCGCCAATTTCATCCTCATCAGGGTATATGCCAAAGTAATAAAGATCCATTGCATTGACAGTGTATAAACCATACAAATCCCTGTATTTTATATATGCTTCTTCAGACAACAGCGGCAGGATCGCCTGAAATTTCGCTTTTCCATAGGTTCTGGTGCCGACCAGTTTGCCGGCGTTGGTATCCTGAATAGCTCCCGATACAATTTCAGAAGCGCTCGCACTCATCTCGTTGACCAGAACAGCAAGCTTGTACTTGGGTGACTTAAGCGATGAATAGTATTCAAGATCTTCATACTTGGGTGACTTATAATCAAGTTTCGTAATCAATCCTTCCGGCACAAATTTCCGGGCCACTGCAACAGCTTGACCAACATCGCCTCCGGGATTGTCCCTCAGATCCAGTACTATCTTGTCGATACCGATTTTATCGAAATATTTCAGTGCATTGGTCATCTGCTCATCCGTATTGTCATTAAACGTATCGAGCTTGATATAACCAATACCATTTCTGTTTTCATATGAAACGGGATTTATCTTGATAATCTCTCTTATCACATCAATATATATAATCTCGCTGCCCCCGCCCCTTAATATACCAAGTTTGACCGTGGTCCCGGGCTCGCCCTTGATAACGGAAGCCGCCTGCTCAAGCGTAGCTTTGAGAAGTTTAGTACCATTGGCCTCCACTATCCTGTCACCTTGCATTATACCGGCTTTTTCGGCTGGCGATGGCGATAATACATCTGTCACTACTATATAATCTTCGCTTATCGTCATAGTTACACCGATACCGCCAAAGGTGCCTGTTATGGAATCCATGAAAACATCTTTTTCTTCATTATTATAGTATGTGGTATAAATATCAAGCGAGTTGAACATGCCCCTGATAGCACTATCGGTCAGGTCCTCCCTGGTAATCTCCTCACCGTAATACTCGTCCCTGATAAAATCCATAATGCTGTCCAGATAAGAACCGTCACCGGATATCTCGGATGCATAAACCCCCTGCCCGACCAATAATATAACCACAAACAGGATGCACAGTGAGCGCCGTACCGATCTGATAATTTGCTTTTTCACATTAAGACCCCTTCATATTTAATAAACTCATTTTACCACTTATGGGGACAGTTCTCAACAAACAACATGGGGGACAGTTCTTCAAGTAAGTTTAGGGGGACAGTTCTCCAAAAAACCGCAATTTTAGTAGTTCAGCAGTTTTTCTCTGTAATCTTTCTTAATTCCATCCTGTAAATATTTGATGAAGCTGCTGAACATGATTGCACCGTCGGCTTTGGTAAGTTTTTTATTTGGATTCATGTTGCCCTTGCTGTCGCTTTGCAGGAGGCCGATCTTCTGAGCAACATATGCAGCGTTGCGCGCATGCTCAGGAATCAGGTCATTATCCCGAAACTTTGTTACAGCTACAGGCGAAGGAGCCAGAGACTCAAATCCGAGTGCTCTGATAATGGCCACGATTGCATCAGCTTTTGTAATATAGTCATTCGGCGCAAATTTGTTTTTTCCTTTTCCGTAAAGTATTCCGCGATCATATGCACTCTTAATCTCATTGAAGTAAATATTCCCGATAGATACGTCATCATACGGTGATACAACCACTTCTTTTGTCGTTGCTTTACGGGACGCTGTCGTCCTTGTGACAAGCGTCGGATCCTTCGGGACCTCTTTTATGATATTCACAAGAGCCGAAGCAAACTCTGCTCTGCTCATGTAGTTATCCGGTGAAAATTCTGTACCGCTTCCCTTAAAAACTTCCAGGCCGAACATTAATCTTATCTCATTCTCCGCCCAATGACCCCTTATGTTTGTTAGTTCCGCAAATGGCAGCCTCTTTTGAGTTGGAAATGTTTCTAATTTCAGACTGTCACTGTATGTGACAATGTGATCTGTCGATATCCCTTTAGAATCAAATTCCGGCAACATGCAGGTGTATTCCATAACACTGCTGTTCATGCGGCTTTGGACATAGCTGCCTGAAAAGCTTATCTGATTAGGTTTGTTTTCCTGATAATTTAACTGCTCTGTTGAAGTTGAAGATATCGATATTGAAGCGGTCCCTCCCCATATGTCGACACCGTCACTCGCATTCTTCTCTCCGCTGATTACATAATCAAGCAAAAGGCTCTCTGCACTGCCCCAGTTTTGATCATAACCGTAAAATGTCCCTGTACATTCTACCGTAACCGTGTTGCCGTCATTAGCCGTGCCGACCTGATATACTTTCCTGCTCCACATACTGCCTGCATGGTAGTTGATGGCCGGTCTCTGGTCGATCAGATTCGAGCTGGTAAACTGATAGTTATTTCGGTTTGAAATATTATACGTCACCCCGTCTATCCTGACAGTTTCTCTTGCAGACGTAAGGCTCACAGCTTCAGTAATCTGCCCGTTTTCTTTAACCTCAGACTCGGTAGTATAAGTAAGTACCCGTGATAATGTATTTTCGCCGTTTCTAAGGTTGTACGTGTATGTTGACGTCAGCTTTCCCTGCTTCTGGCTTTTCTTTATAAGAAGCGTCCCCTCGAACACTATAGGTTTTCCGCTGATAAATGAGACTTCCTTATAGTCATATGATGTATTGTCAGGTACTTCTCCAGATGAAATGCCTCCTTCATAACCGCACACACCTTCTCTGGCAAACGCCTGTAATGGTACAGCTGCAGTCGCTAAAGCAATTATCAGTAATGTATAAACAAATTTTTTCATTATGTATGACCTCCGGTTCGAGTGTTCATTCCACGAAGATGATATAGGCATCTCCTTCTGCACTCCTATCCTTTTTCACCACTCTTATATATTCGCCCTTCTTAATGCTGGCCGGATCGATTATCGAGCCATTTCTGAAGGCAATCGTGTTTTTCAGAATATTCACTTTGATATCAGCGCTGTTTTCCCATATGAACTTCGTCGGATTATACACACTTGCCCTGCGTATACTTATCGCCCCATCACCCGTTGCATAAACAGTACCCCTGACGTTCTCAATTCCATACGGAGCAGTACTGACAAGCACGGCATTGGTTCCGTCTGCAACGATGTAAACCGTCCTCTTAAGGTAGCTTTCATCCCCGTACCCGATGAATTCACGCGTATTGAGCACGCCATCGTCATTCAGTATCCTTGTGTTCAGAGTAATGTTGAAGGTTTTCGGCGTATTATAGTAATTCCAGTCAATACCCTGAAGCTGTGAGAAGGACTCAATGGTAAAGTTTTTGCTGTCAACAATGTCACTTATCCGTCCGCGATAAATGGCAAGCATATTCGGGTTCGGCGTTTCATCCACGCTGACTACAGATGCATAGTATTCGCCAGTACCATAATCCCTGTTCAGCGTCATATAAGCTCTGTCATTACTGCTGAGGCTGTTGCCCGACACAAGCCTTCCATGTTTCACAACTATACTGCTCTCCGTATAGCTGACCTTCTTGTTTCCATTTGCAGTAACAAAGCTGTCGGATCCCAACAGCACACTGCTTATAGTGTCAATAGTATTTGGTGCTTCCGTATCAGAACTGTCCCTGTAAGAAATCATAACAGCTCTTTCTTCTCCGCCATAGGTTTTCTCGACAGCAATGTAGGCTTCATTGTTATACAGCAGTTTGTTGGCATATTTAATGTCGATCAACTTGTTATTTGCATAAATTTTGTAATCATCGGCGATCGGAATAGTTGTAAAACCCTTTCTGTCGGTGAGTTCCCAGTTCCCCCTGCTAAAGACCTGCATACCTAAAACAGTAATTTTGTCTGATATTTCATCGAATTTGGCAATCCTGCCTTTATATATGCTGCTTATATAATGTTCATCACCTTCGATCGTTACTTCCTTCAGGTCGATGGAATCTCTGGTTTCATTCAGGAGCAGTCTTACACGGTCGCCATCTTTCAATGCATTGAGCCCAACAAGCGTTTTGTCCTGTATTACGATAACACTTTCATCAATATCAAGGACCTGCTGCATCCCATCTTCATATTCGACTACAATCCGGGCCGGCAGTTTGGAAATGATTTTTCCGTAACGAACATTATAGTTATCCACTGCACTTACAGACTCAATATATCCATCCTTGTCAAGCCGCAGGTAGGCAGTATCGCCGGCTTGGATGCTTTCTATATCAGAAGGTTCATGATTTTTCAATACCTCTGTTTTGCTTTGGTCGGCATAGTTATATGTTCTGAGCACGGCATAACTGCTTGAAGTGCCAGAACCATCTTCATTGTAGAGTGTCAGATAACCAAGTACGGGATTGTTTTCTTCAACAATTCCCCGCACGATTCTTCTTGCCTCAGTGTTTATTCCAAGATCCACACATCGAATTTCCCTTACCAGATTATTGCCGTCTATTGCCAGTATCGCGGAGGCATCATCAGTTATGCTGGAAAGCTCGGCTGTAACGCCATTGATAGTGATGCGGCTGTCTTTTGCGATCCTGTATGTCGTCCGCTCCGCCTGAGACCACGAAAATGAACTGTTTGAAGAAATGTCCCCCATATCCGGATAATCAGTTTCAAACAATTGTATAACATCAATAAGCATATTTGCAGGATCTACGCTGCTTACCTGTACTGCAACATATCGAATATCTTTTGTATTTGAAATCACTTCGATATATTTGACAATATTGCTGCTGTCTGCTATGTACCTGATCCTATCGCCTTTGGCCAGCAAACTGCTATCACCGATCGTTCCATTTTTATACACAACAAGTTCTCTTCTCTGCCTGGGCAATGGTAAACCTGCATTCTCGTCCCTTACGCCTGATGACCCTGCCGGCTGCGATGATGTTTGTATTGAAGCATAGCTGCCGTCTGCATTCGACACATGAATGTCCCTGCCTGTAACAGATGCAGTGCCTGTATGATTATTTGTTGCAATTATGTTCTCTATAATGCCGGAAATACTGACATGACTAACAGCTTCCAAAACTGCCTGTTCTGCATTTTTAAGGATTTGAGCACACTGCTCCCTCGATATGGGCTGCAGTGGGTTTATTCGGTTGTTGCTGCCGGTTATGATGTTTTGCCTGAGCAACGCTTCAACATATGGGAGCTTGTCAGGATCCACGCTGCGCCAGTCAGAATAATTAAGCACTTCATTCTGCTGCAGAATGGGAGCTATGTTCAGGGTCTGTGACAGCCAGTAGACCATCTCCTGCCTTTGTGCAGGGCTTGTCCTTCTAAAGCTGTCGGCCGGAAGAGAAGCCTGGTCTGTAATAAATGCATCATTCAGATTTTGGTATGTGATCAGGCCTTCATTGGCAGCAAGCTGCAGAAAGCCGTCGTAAAGAACATCCAGTGGGTCAGTTTTTCTGTTTGCCTGCGAGCGCGCATTATTGATTGCGATTCCAAGCTGCTGTGCCTCAGCCTCACGTCCAGCCGCTCTGTATGCAATCGCTATCGCTTCTTCCTTTGTTAGGGGGACAGTTCTTCCAAATCGTCTGCTCGCATCCCTTAATCCATTAAAGAAGCCAAGAGCGCTTGTTTCATAAATTGCTTCTCCAGCCCATGAACTCTCATTAACATCAGTGAACTTCAGATAGTTAATAACTGAATTCGCCCCATCATAACCATAATAAGTGGTCCTCTCCATATCAGCTGCAGTAATGAGGGACAGTTCTGTTATGGGGGACAGTTCTGCAAAAAGTAGCAGTGATACAAGTAAAACCAGGCAAAATTTAACTTTATAAATCAACTTATTAAGTGTACGCAAACTTAGCATCCTCTCACAAAGTGTTCAAACAGGCAAAAGCCGATATACTCAAGGTTTATGACCTGTTACATATATCGGCTTATAAGGCTTGATTCTTAATATTTTGCTGGCTTATAACCATTAAATTTATGTTACATTTATACTGATATAAAGTAAATTTGAGAACTGTCCCCCAAAAAGCTCCCTAAAAGGAAGGCTGGATTACATTCGTTCGGGTGCACTGATACTCAAAATCTCCAATACATTTTTTATAACAATCTGCGTTGCTGAAACGAGCACCAACCTCGCTTTCATAAGATCTTCCACCTCACCTTTCACCCGGCATTCAGTGTAAAAGCTATGGAAGAGTGAAGCCACATCTGTGACATATCTGGTCAGACGGCTCGGCTCTAGCGTCTGGGCAGAAATCCTGATTTCGTCCGGATATTCAGCAAGTTTCCTGATCAAGCCAATCTCTTCCGGTGAAGTGAGCAGCGCAAGATCCACCTCATTTAACGAGGGAACTTTTACACCTTCACTTTCGATCAGCCTAAGCATGCTGCAGATCCTTGCATGAGCATATTGAACATAGTATACCGGATTATCATTTGACTGTTTAACTGCCAGATCGAGATCAAAATCCAGATGGCTTCCTGAAGCCTTAGTGTTAAATATAAACCGCGCAGCATCTCTTCCGACCTCCTCAAGTAGATCGTCCAGCGATATTGCTCTGCCTGTTCTTTTGGACATCCTCGCTACTTCACCGTTTTTAAGCAATCTTACAAGCTGAAAAATAACAATATCTAAGCGGGACGGTTCTACTCCAAGTGCCTCCACAGCTGCTTTCATTCTGGCGACATGGCCATGGTGATCCGCACCAAGCAGATTGATGACGCGATCGAACCCGCGCTTCAAGAACTTGTTCCTGTGATAAGCAATATCAGATGCAAAATAGGTCGGAATACCGTTGTTCCTAATGATTACTTCATCTTTCTCAACGCCATATTTGGTTGCCTTGAACCACTTTGCCCCATCTTTCTCAGTTACTAGGTCGTTTTCTTCCAAATACTTAAGTGTTTCCAAAAGCTCGCCGCTATCGTAGAGCGATTGTTCGGAAAACCATACATCGTAATGTATGCCGTATGCTTCCAACCCCTTCCGGATTCGTTCAAGGTTTTTCGGCAATGCATAATTGACAAGCTCCATGCGCCTTACTTCAGGGTCAGCATTCAGGAGCCTGTCCCCATATTCCTCAATATAATTTTTCATGTGGTCGATAATGTCTTCTCCCTGATAACCATCTTCCGGGAACTCTACTGCATCCTCACCCTTTAAAAGCTGAAGATATCTGGCTTCGAGCGATATCCCAAACTTCTCAATCTGGTTTCCTGCATCATTGACATAATACTCACGGGTCACATCATAACCGGCGGCCTGCAGTACGCTGGCAATACAATCCCCAAGCGCTCCGCCTCTGGCATTTCCCATGTGCAAAGGTCCTGTCGGATTAGCACTGACAAATTCGACCATTACCTTCTTACTTTTGCCAATATTTATCCTGCCATAATCATCACGTTCACGGACTATTGTCTGAAGCGCATCATAAAGCCATGAACTCCTGAGAAAGAAGTTAATGAAGCCAGGCCCCGCACTTTCTGCTTTTTCAATGTATGTACCTGTGAAATCCATGTTTGAAATTAATATGGACGCTGTCTGAACCGGCGCCTTCTTTACCTGCCTCGCCAGCTGCATGGCAATATTCGTTGAAAACTCACCATGTTCCTTTTCTTTTGGCGTTTCGACAACGATTTCATCAAACGACGCTTCCGGCAGCTCGCCTTTATTTATCGCTGCTGCCAGCGCATTTTTAACTGTACTCCTGACCTGTCCCCTTATGTCCTCTATTATGTTTGTCATTTGAATGTCCTGCCTCCCTTATTGACATAAAAAAATCATTTTCGCCTGTTTCGTTATTATCTATTTCCAGTTGATAGCCAATGCGAATTTCGCCTCCGTTGTCATCGATTTTTACATCTACCGCATTAGCCGTAACCCCAACAGTAAATGCTCCATACTCGGTATCATAATATGAAATGTGTTTCTGCCCCTGCTGGAATACGAACTGCGAATTGACCGACCCGGCTCTTATTAGTGTGACCACTCCATCCTTCACTTTGAGCGTTGTTGTCGTCCCACTCATACCGGTAACTTCACTCTCATCATAAGTAACAAAATACGCTTTATCCTTTTTATAATACTTGCCTTCAGTAACCAATTCCAGAATATTACTGAGCTGATCATTGGATGTCTGCGTGCCCTTGACTGATATTATAACGTTTTTATCCATACCAACACGCACCTTTCCTGCAGAAAAATCCGCATATCAGTTTTTCTCTCGCAATTATCAATATTTTACAGTCATATCAATACTTCTCGATATCCACCTTCTCTGCTGTTGTTACCATCCTTTCCAGTATGGCACTGCACAGCGGCTCAAACTTTTCAACGCTGTCGCTTGTATAATAACGATATTCTGGCCTATACTCCGGATCCCTCTGAATATTGTTATCCAAAATGGTCTGTTTTACAACTCTGGCTACCTCCAAAGCTGAACTTACAAGCTTTACTTCATCCCCCATGATCCTTGAGATTATATTTTTCAACAGCGGATAATGTGTGCAACCAAGTACCAGAGTATCAACGCTTGTTTGCTTAAGCGGTTCCAGGTATTCCCGCGCAATCTTGAATGTGATGTCGCTCTCCCACCATTCCTGTCCCTCCTCGGCCAGCGGAACAAATAGGGGACAGGCCTTTTGATATATTTCGATTTTATCGTTCAATCTGTTAATAGCTTTCTGGTAAGCACAGCTGCTAATTGTTGCGGGGGTACCGATTACTCCTACCTTCATGTTCTTTGTCTCAGCTACGGCTGCGGCTGCTCCTGCCCTGATCACTTCTATGACAGGCATGTCATGGTTTTGCTTAACGATGTCATAATATGCGCTCATGGTATTGCACGCTATAACAATCATTTTGATGTCATGACTCAACAAAAACCGAATATCCTGAAGAGTGTACTTTATTACAGTTTCCCTCGATTTTGTACCATAAGGGGCACGACCGTTGTCGCCAAAATAAATCAGACTTTCGCTCGGAAGCAGGTTCGAAATCTCCTTAAAAACTGTCAGGCCACCAAGACCGGAGTCAAAAACTCCTATAGGTCTGTTATCCATACTACTATTTCCCCCAAAGTCGATGGCAATAAACAATATTAGTAATCTATATCTCTTTTGTTATCTTCGTAGCGCTCTAATGCCAGCAGAATCAGCTTCTCAACCAACTCACTATAAGACATCCCGGTTGCAGCCCATAATTTTGAGTACATGCTGATCTGGGTAAAACCAGGCATTGTGTTAATCTCATTGAGTACTATTTCATTATTGCTCCTGCGTACAAAAAAATCGACTCTTGATAATCCTGAGCAATCCAAAGCTTTAAATGCCCTTACGGAATATTCCCTGATTTTCTCACTCACCTCTGCAGGCAGATCGGCCGGTATGATTATTTGAGAACTGTCCCCACTCATATATTTGGCCTCGTAATCATAAAACTCATTACATGGTATCACTTCTCCCACCACAGACGCAACAGGATCATCGTTTCCAAGAACAGCACACTCAATTTCACGGCCATCAATAAACTCTTCTATGAGAATACGCTTGTCATATCTTGCAGCCAGATGCAATGCTGTCTCAAGCTCATTTTTTTCATGGACCTTTGTTACACCCACTGATGATCCTGCATTTGAAGGCTTGACAAAACACGGATACGACAGTCTATCCTCAACTTCAGCCGCAATTTTCTCAAACTCCTTTGCTATTTGCTTTCTGTTATAAACCAAATATTTGCTTTGCGGCAAACCTTCCTTTTCAAAAACTATCTTTGCATAGGCCTTGTCCATACCTAATGACGAGCCTAATACGCCACAGCCGACATACGGGATGCCGGCAAGTTCAAGCAGTCCCTGAATTGTTCCATCTTCCCCATTGCACCCATGGAGTACGGGAAATACTACATCGATCTTTTTGTTATCACACTCCGCCTCAGCTATAGCTGTTCCTGCCGTAAGCAGAACCTGCTGTGATTTTTGTCTCGACTCAGCCAAAGCTTGCCATTCGCCTGTCCCTATCAATCCAACAGGTCCATCATATGAAAGCCACCTGCCGTCTTTCGTTATGCCTATCATAGCTACATCAAATTTCTCAGTATCTATATTTCTGATCACAGCCTCAGCGGAAAACCTTGATACTTCATGTTCAGAGGACTGTCCCCCAAATATTACAACGATTCTCTTTTTATCTCCCATGTTCTATAACCACCCATATTTATTTTTATTACGCCACACCTCTAAATATATTGTTTATTTTACTATTTAAGTACTATAACTTCAACAGTGGTGGGGGACGTTTCTCCTCACATTCTCCGCATTGTTATCAACTATACTTATTCCAATAGATTTACATGTGCAATAATAAAATAAATTAGCAAACTGAGTAAAATGTCGTTTTTTATTAGGCTAGTGAAATAAACAAGATTTTTACTATAACTAATAAAGTGAAAAGAAAAATGAATATAGAATAAGAATAGGTTATATAACAAATAAACCAAACTATCCAATACTATAAAATGATTGCATCCTGCATTGAAAACAGTTCTAGAACCGTATTAGTATAGATTGCTGCAAAGAAGCTCATCAAAGATGGATGCATATACCGAACCTTGCCTTT
>CAZQUQ010000031.1:19059-20463 GCA_964596445.1 uncultured Oscillospiraceae bacterium | reverse complement strand
CAGTCGCCATGCTTTCCAAGATAATTGTACTCTATATGACAGGAATAAAGCGACTTGGCATTTATTGAAACCGAATATGGGGTGCCTTCATATTCCCCTTCCAGTAAAAAACCGTTCATGTCATGTATGAGTTTTCCTTTTCCAAGATGAATAAATCCCTTTGAATTTGGGAGCGTATCCACCAAAACCTCAGATTCGAACCTGTATGTGCCGTTTTCTACTTCTTCACGGACCTGGCTGCGTTCCCATTCATACCAGTCAGGAATATGGGAAAACTCAGTCGGTCCGTTTACAGCCGACAACTCGCCATATTCGGACATCTCCCATTCCTTTTTGCAGTGTTCGCACCATAACTTGCTCCCGCCGGACATCATGCGGTATTCCGTCCTGCAGCTGGGACATTGATACAGCACCTTATGCAGCCCCTTCGCCCTGTCGGGATAGGTTATTCTGATGCACTTCTCTCTCTGCCATGCGAAATCATCATACCTGAAGGCTGTATTAATCCTCTCGTTTATTTCCTGATAATCCAGTACATCCAGTTCTTCTTTCGATACCAGCAGTGACAATACCGCCTCCATGTTCTTTACCTTTCTGTTTTTCAGGTTCCAGAAGGGCGAGTTTACATGATGCCCATGCATGATAAGCGTGACTACCGGGATTTTCAGCAGCTTGGCCAGTTTTCCAAGCGATTCGGGAAGAACGGCATTAGTGCCGCAAAGAGAATATCGCGCTTCGGGGTACATCACTATAACATCGCCATTATCAGCTACCTTCTTCATATGGCGCACCATTATCATGTCATTCGTAAATTTACGCTTGCAGATGCAGCCTACGCTCCTTAACAGCCACTCTCTTCCAATGAAGCCGTCGATGGCAACAAGATAGTTTGCACGATGCGGAAAAATTGCTGCAGTAGTAACTTTGAAATCTATAAATGAGTTGTGGTTGCACAGCAGCAGATACGGCGGTTTTATGCCCTGCATACCGATCTTTGTTATTTTGACACGATGAGCGAGTACGGCAGGATAACTCAACAGCCATGTCAGAGGCCGCAGATAATGCTTCTGCCTGGTGGGCTTTTTCAACATGTCGAATCTTTTGAACTGTGATAGCTGCATATTTAGATTTCCTTTCAACTATTGTTTCTATGATTATACTACATCATTCGACAAAAATCATGAAAATCCCTGTGTAAATGTAAGTCGGCAGATATCACATATACTTCTCCAGCCAGTAATTCACCTGGATCAGATAGGCCATAAGCTGCGGTGCTGCCATCAGCTGACCGAACCATGGCTTCCCGTACTCCGCGGGCGCTTCCAGAAACATCAGAGCCTTCTTTCTGTCAATAAGCGGACTGATAGGAGAATTCGGATCATTGATGATTTCCCGCAAGGTCAG
>CAZQUQ010000031.1:17161-18959 GCA_964596445.1 uncultured Oscillospiraceae bacterium | reverse complement strand
GTACGGGCGCTTATATCCGATGACCACGGAAATCCGTCGGCATTCATAAGCTCATCCCTGTAAAACCAGGGATATCCGCCGAAGATCTCGTCGGCACACTCCCCTGTAAGGGCGACCTTGTTATGCCTGGATACGAGTGAACAGAAATAAAGAAGAGAAGCATCAACATCCGCCATTCCGGGCAGATCCTTTGAATCCACTACAGTGCATAAGAGCCTGACAAGTTCCTCCTCGCTGCATTCCAGATATGTATGGTTCAGATCATATTCCATCAGCATCATATCCACATACGGCCTGTCACGTTCAGGCTGAAATGTATTTGCTCTGAAATAGGCGTCATTATCTCTGAAATCGAAAGAAAAGGTATTGAGCTTGGATCCATTGTTTTGCAAAAAATCAGATGCTGCGGCGGTTACGATGCTTGAGTCTATACCGCCTGATAAAAAGCTGCATACCGGTACATCCGACACCATCTGACGGGTTATGGCATCCCTCACAAGAAATGAAACTGTCTCAAGCGTTTGTTCATAGCTGTCCGTATGTTCTCTGGCTTCCAGTTCCCAATAGCAGATATCCGGAAATCCTCTTTCCGAGAATACCCTGCAGTGTCCCGGGAGGACCTCGAAAATGCCCTTGAAAACTCCGTTTCCGGGTGTTCGCGCCGGACCTGTCCCGAAAATCTCACGAAAGCTGTCAATATCTATTTCGGGGATCACGGAAGGGTGACGGAACAATGCCTTGATTTCCGATCCGAATACAAGCATGTTATCCTTCACCGTATAAAACAAGGGCTTTACTCCCAGCCGGTCACGATACAGCACGAGCTGTTTTTTTGCCCCGTCCCAGACAGCGAATGCAAATATACCGTTGAGCATGCTGACAAAATCTTCGCCATACTCCATATATGCATACAGGATCACTTCCGTGTCGGACGTAGTTTCAAACTTGTAGCCTGCCTGCAGCAAATGCGGCTTTATCTCATCGACATTGTAAATCTCACCGTTATATACGATGACATAATCCGCACCGGCAGCTGTCCTGACCATCGGCTGTGTTCCAAGTGCCGGATCTCTGATGGAAAGGCGTGCATGGCCGAACCCCGCATGTTTACAAAGATATTCTCCGGCGCTGTCCGGCCCCCGATGGGCGACAGATTCCCTCATCTCTGCAATGGTCTTTGTCCAAAACTCCCGTCTTTCCAGAAAATTTGCCTCATAACTGCAAAATCCCACTATTCCGCACATAATAACACCCCGCATGCAATATAAAAAGGCATTCATTCCATCATATCGGCCGCGAAGCCAATATGTGGGATGAACACCTTTGTTCATATTTCAGTATATGCGGGACATCGTGCCATTGTGTGTTTGAATGACATGGGATAGTTCGGGACTGCTCAAAAGCTCCCTGTCTTTAGCCTAGCCATGGCCTTTTCCACATTGTTCCTGTCACCAAAGGCGGTGAGCCTGAAGAAGCCTTCTCCGTTTGCTCCGAAGCCGGCGCCGGGCGTTCCGACGATACCAAAATTGTTCAGCAGGTGATCGAAGAACTCCCATGATGACATGCCGGAAGGGCATTTCAGCCAGATGTAGGGGGAGTTTTCTCCTCCAACAAACCAAATGCCGAGTTCTCTGAGCGTATCTGCTATTATCCGGGCGTTTTGCATATAGTAATCGATGTTCTCTTTGTTCTGCTTTATTCCTTCTTCGGAAAAAGCAGCTTCAGCGCCGCGCTGTATTATATAGGGCACCCCGTTGAATTTTGTGGTCTGCCGCCTCAGCCACAGCTTGTTCAATGA
>CAZQUQ010000031.1:12802-17061 GCA_964596445.1 uncultured Oscillospiraceae bacterium | reverse complement strand
TTGTTGGGGCGGCTCAGGAACTCGGGGTGGAACTGTACGCCAATAAAGAACGGGTGCATCTCCCGAGGCAGCTCTATCGCTTCTACCAGCCTGCCGTCCGGTGATGTGCCGCAGAAACGCATTCCGTTTCCGGCTAATATTTCCCGATACTCATTATTAACCTCATAGCGGTGTCTGTGCCGTTCACGGATCTCATCGGCACCATACAAAGCATGCATCAATGTGTCCGGCATTATTTTGCATGGATATGCACCAAGCCGCATGGTACCGCCTTTCTGCGTAATACCTACCTGATCCGGCATCGTATCGATCACATGATGGCCGGCAGATGCATTGAATTCGCTGGAATTAGCACCGTCAAGACCTGCTGCGTTGCGGGCCCATTCGATCACTGCGATCTGGAGCCCAAGACAGATCCCAAGGTAGGGTACCCTGTTTTCTCTTGCATATTTGCAGGCTGTGATCTTTCCTTCGATGCCGCGGTCACCGAAGCCGCCGGGAACGATTATTCCGGCGGAACCGCCCAGCAGTTCCTTTACATTTTCCGGTTTAACTTCTTCACTGTCTATCCAACGTATATTGACTTTTGCGCCTGTTTCAAAACCGGCATGGTTAAGACTCTCGATAATGGAAAGATATGCGTCGTGCAATCTGACATATTTGCCGACGATTGCAATAGTGGTCTCCCTTTTCCTTGCTCTTACCTTGTCGATCATATTTTGCCACTCCGTCAGCTCCGGTTCAGGCACATCAAGGCCAAGCTCGCGGCAGACTACCCTGTCCAGCCCGTTCCTGTGCAGCATGAGCGGCGCTTCGTACAGGCATGGAACAGTCAGGTTTTCAATGACGCAATCCCTCTTCACGTTGCAGAACAGCGATATTTTTGCTTTGATGCCATCGTCCAGCGGCTCGTCCGACCTTGCAATGATGATATCCGGTGAGATGCCCATTGCCCGCAGTTCCTTTACAGAGTGCTGCGTCGGCTTGGATTTATGTTCACCGGAGCTCTTCAAATAAGGGACCAGCGTAACGTGTATGAACAGGCAGTTGTCATTCCCCACCTCGAGGGAAATCTGACGGATCGCCTCCAAAAACGGCTGGCTTTCAATGTCGCCCGTAGTTCCGCCGATCTCGGTGATCAGCACGTCGGCTCCGCTTTTTTCTGCCCCTGCATAAACAAAATCCTTTATCTCGCCTGTGATATGCGGGATGACCTGTACGGTCTCTCCCAGATAGCTGCCTTCTCTCTCCCGGCTCAGCACATTCCAGTAAACTCTGCCGGATGTAAGGTTGGAAAGCTTGGTGAGATTCTCGTCTATGAACCTTTCGTAATGTCCGAGGTCAAGGTCAGTTTCCGCTCCATCATTGGTGACGAACACCTCGCCGTGCTGAAACGGGCTCATGGTCCCCGGATCGACATTCATATACGGATCAAGCTTCTGTGCTGCTACTTTCAATCCACGCTGCTTCAGGAGCCTGCCGAGCGATGCGGCCGTAATGCCCTTGCCAAGGCCCGAAACGACTCCTCCTGTTACAAATATATATTTCGTCATATGCTCCACCTCATTCCCATTCCACCGTAGCAGGCGGTTTTGATGTTATATCGTAAACCACACGGCTCACAGAGCTGATCTCACTGGTAATCCGCGATGCAATGCGGCTTAGCGTTTTATGTGATAATGCGGCATAACTGCAGGTCATAAAGTCGCTGGTAATTACGGCGCGCAGCGCAATTACCGCATCATATGTCCTGGCATCGCCCTTGACGCCGACCGAGCGTGCGCCTGTATATACTGCAAAATACTGCTGCGGCTTGCGCTTAAGCTTTCCTACTTCTTCACACATGATATTGTCGGCTTCACGTACGATCTCCAGCTTCTCCTTCGTGACCTCACCCATTACGCGGATAGCAAGTCCAGGTCCCGGAAACGGCTGCCGTTCCGTAAGCGATTCCGGCAATCCCAGTTTTCTTCCCAGGATCCTCACCTCATCCTTAAAAAGCCCGGAAAGCGGCTCTATGACCTCGGAAAATGCCAAATTTTTCGGAAGACCTCCGACATTGTGATGGCTTTTGATGGTTGCACCAAGCTTTCCGCCCGATTCGATCACATCGGGATAAATGGTTCCCTGCGCCAGGAACGGAATATCGCCAAGCTTGGCTGACTCTTCCTCAAATACCCGTGCAAATTCATCACCAATGATTTTCCTTTTTTGCTCCGGATCCGTAATGCCCTTGATTTTTGCCAGGAACCTTTCCTGTGCATTTACCCGGATAAAATTAAGATCACGGCCGGAAAATGCATTTTCGATCTGATCGCCTTCGTTTTTCCGCATGAAGCCATGGTCGACAAAAATACATGTGAGCTGCCCCGGTATGGCTCTGGACAGCAGGCCAGCACAAACAGAGCTGTCCACACCTCCGGACAGCGCAAGAAGGACCCTTTTGTCCCCGACCTTTTCCCGTATTTTCTGGACTTGAGTGTCTATATAGTCATCAAGACGGTAGTCTCCCTTTGCACCGCAAATATCATACAGGAAATTCTCCATTATCCTGCTTCCTTCGACCGTATGCTCCGTCTCGGGGTGGAACTGGACACCGTAAAGCTTTCTGGACGGATCCTCACATGCGGCATGCGGGCAGTCCGCAGTCGAAGCGCTGACTTTAAATCCTTCCGGAAGCGTGCTGACAAAGTCGGTATGGCTCATCAGCACCGGGCTCTGCTCTCTGATGCCGGCAAACAAAGCTGTGCCTGATTTGAAAAAAGCTTTCACGCTTCCATACTCGCTTTTCCTGCAGGGCTTAACGTCCCCGCCCAGCATATGGCACATCATCTGCATGCCGTAACAGATGCCCAGAACAGGTATGCCAAGCTCGAATATCCCGGGGTCGCATTTGGGGGAATCAGGCAGGTAAACGCTGTTCGGCCCTCCGGTCAGTATGATGCCGATGGGAGCAAGTCTTCTGATTTCTTCTGCACTCGTACTTCCCGGAAATATTTCAGAATAGACCGACAGCCTACGCACTGTCCGTGCAATAAGCTGCTTATACTGTCCACCGAAGTCCAGCACCATTACAAGCTCATTCATATTTCCACCACCCCGTCGAAAACTTTTTTACATTCCCCGGTCATGAACACAGCTTCGTCGGTATAACGTATGATCAGTTCTCCTCCGAGCAGAGTGACCCTGATGTCGGTGTCTTTATCCGCATATCCGTTGAGCACGGCAGCCACAGCGGACGCACATGCGCCTGTCCCGCAGGCCAGCGTCTCTCCGCTTCCGCGCTCCCAGACCCTCATTTTCAGATGGTTTTTGCCCATTATCTCAACAAACTCTGTATTTACCCTGTCAGGGAACAGTTCGTTGTTTTCATACATCGGTCCTATCCCGGCAAGATCCAGAGTATCAATATCATCACAGAACACTACACAATGAGGGTTGCCCATGGATACGCAGGTAATTGCATACTCCGTCCCTTCAATTGTTACCGTCCTGGCAATAACGCTTTCCCCGGGAAGTCTTACCGGTATCATCTCCGGCCGGAGCTCAGCCCTGCCCATATCCACCCGGACCGAGGATACCAGTCCGTTTCTCGTATAAAGAGTCAGCTTCTTGATCCCCGAAAGTGTTTCGATCGTCATCTCATTTTTTCGTACAATATTATTATCGAATAAATACTTGGCGATACAGCGGATCGCATTTCCGCACATCTTCCCTTCACTGCCGTCAAGATTGAACATGCGCATTTTGGCATCTGCAGCATCCGATCTCATGATAAGCACTATACCGTCGCCGCCTATGCCATAGTGCCGGTCCGAAAGGAGTATCGACAGCGATTCCGGCGAATCGATCTCACGGTCAAGGCAGTTGATGTATATGTAGTCATTACCACAGCCTTGCATTTTAGTAAACTTTAGTTCCATCCTCTCACTCCTCAGATTATTTATGTCTATAAGCTCCGTATTGATCTCGCTGTATCCCGAAAGCAGACAGTCGGCCAGCGCATTTGCCGTATCTACCGAAGTCAGGCACGGTATCCCAAGCGAGCACGCTTTCCTGCGGAGCTTCACACCATCGCTTGCGGGATTCCTGCCTTTGGCGGAGGTGGAAATGATATAGCTGACCTTTCCGCTTTCCAGCAGTGATGCCGTGTTATTTTCAACACCTTCATGGATCTTGCCGACAGCCTGCACCTTCAGACCTTTATCAGCAAGAAGCCTGGCTGTGCCTCTTGTGGCGTACAGATCGAAACCGCACTC
>CAZQUQ010000031.1:4988-12702 GCA_964596445.1 uncultured Oscillospiraceae bacterium | reverse complement strand
TATCAGCAAGAAGCCTGGCTGTGCCTCTTGTGGCGTACAGATCGAAACCGCACTCTGCCAGTTTTTCTGCTATGGGCACGATTTCAGGCTTGTCGCTGTCCCGTACCGTGATAAGAACTCCGCCGCGTTTCTTAAGCTTGTAGCCTGCCGCCAGCAGACCCTTGTACAATGCTTCCTCAATGTTTTTGCCGATCCCCAGCACTTCGCCGGTGGACTTCATCTCTGGTCCGAGATGGGTATCCACATCTGTCAGCTTTTCAAAAGAAAACACAGGAACTTTGACCGCCGTATATGGAGGTATCTTTGCGACCCCTGAACCGTATCCGAGATCTGAAAGTTTCTGTCCGACGCTTACGCGGGTAGCCAGTTCACACATCGGAACGCCCGTGACCTTGCTGATGTACGGCACCGTCCGCGAAGCTCTGGGATTTACCTCAATAACGTATACTTCGTTATTATGAAGAACATATTGAATATTTACAAGTCCTTTAACGTTCAGTGCCATGCATAGTTTTCTCGTAACCTCAAAAATACGCTGCGCCAGTTCGTCCTCGATATTTGCCGAAGGGTAGACGGCAATACTGTCCCCGGAATGGATCCCCGTACGTTCGATGTGCTCCATAATACCCGGTATAAGCACGTCAGTTCCGTCGCAAATAGCGTCAGCCTCAATTTCACGGCCTGAAAGATACTTGTCGATCAGCACAGGGTTTTCCTGCTTCTGCCTTAGTATTATTTCCATGTATTCGATAATATCAGCCGATTCAAAGGCAATGATCATGTTCTGGCCGCCAAGTACATAAGATGGCCTCATAAGAACAGGATATCCAAGCTTTTCTGCCGCTTCCAGCGCTTCATCCGCAGTCATGACGCAGAAGCCCTGGGGACGCGGTATATCAAGCTTTGCAAGCAATGCATCGAATCGTTCCCTGTCCTCGCAGATATCGATGCTGTCGGCTGATGTCCCGATAATTGCTGTACCGCGGTCATACAGCTTCTTTGCAAGCTTTATTGCAGTACCGCCGCCAAAAGCCGCCACAACTCCGATGGGTTTCTCGATCTTAATGACGCTCATCACGTCGTCGATACAAAGCGGTTCGAAATAAAGCCTGTCTCCGGTGTCAAAGTCGGTGGACACGGTCTCCGGATTGTTGTTTATGACTATGACTTCATAACCCAGTTTCTTCAGCGTCCAGACACAGTGAACACAGGCATAGTCAAACTCTATTCCCTGTCCGATGCGGATCGGTCCGCTGCCCAGCACTACGATACGCTGTTTTCCTGACTTCTCGACCAGCGGCAGCGCTTCATTTTCAATACCATTGGTTATGGAGTAGAAGTACGGTGTTTTTGCAGCAAATTCACCGCCGCAGGTATCTACCATCTTGTACACCAGCGCTTTCCGGCCGTTTTCTGGATCGGACGGGCGGACCGGTTGTTTCTGATCGTTTTCTGAAGACCTGCGGCAACTGATTTCGATATTTCTCAGGCAATACAGGAACCACTTGTCTATTCCCGATATACTATTCAGCTCGTCGATGTCCATACCGCGCCTGATCGCTTCATACAAAGCAAATAATCGTTCGTCGGTAGCTTTTCGGACAAGCTTGAGTATCTCTTCATCGGTTTTTGCCATAAAGCGCGGCAGCGACAGACTGTCCGTCCCGATCTCGGCGCCCCGCACAGCCTTCAGCAGCGCTTCCTCAAATGTATCGGCAATGGCCATGACCTCGCCGGTAGCCTTCATTTGGGTACCCAGTTCTCTTTTTGCATATACAAACTTATCAAAAGGCCATTTCGGGAATTTGACAGCCACATAATCAAGCGCAGGCTCAAAGGCTGCATATGTGTTTCCGGTGACAGCGTTTATGATTTCGTCCAGATTATATCCGACAGCAATTTTGGTCGCCACCTTTGCGATGGGATATCCGGTCGCTTTGCTTGCCAACGCTGAGGAGCGCGATACACGAGGATTGACCTCGATGACTGCATACTCAAAACTCTTGGGGTCGAGCGCAAACTGGCAGTTGCAGCCGCCTTCAACACCCAGAGCTTCAATGATGTCCAGGGCTGCCGAGCGGAGCATTTGATATTCCTTATCGGCAAGCGTGACAGCGGGGGCGATGACGATACTGTCTCCGGTATGGACTCCCACAGGATCGAAATTCTCCATCGAACAGACAGTGATCACATTGCCGGCCCTGTCCCGCATTACTTCAAACTCGATCTCTTTCCAGCCTGCTATGGATTTCTCAACAAGTATCTGATGGATAGGTGAAAGTGAAATACCGCCTGCGGCAATTTCAGCCAGCTCGGCGTCGTCATTTGCGATGCCTCCGCCGGTCCCTCCCAGTGTGAAGGCAGGCCGTACTATTACCGGATATCCGGCTGTTCCGGCAAAGTCAAGTGCGGTGCCGACATCAGATGCGATCACAGATGGAACAACCGGCTGCCCTATCTGCTGCATCGTCTCCTTGAACAGCTTCCTGTCTTCGGCCTTGTCGATGGTTTCGGGAGAAGCGCCTAACAGCCTCACTCCCATCCTGTCGAGGAAGCCGTCCCTGGCAAGCTGCATGCACAGCGTCAGTCCTGTCTGTCCGCCGAGTCCTGATAAAATACTGTCGGGGCGCTCCTTTTCAATGATCCTCCTGACAGTCATATATGTAAGAGGCTCGATATAGATCTTATCGGCGATGTTTTTATCGGTCATGATGGTGGCGGGATTGGAGTTTACGAGTACGATCCCGATCCCTTCTTCGCGCAGTACACGACAGGCCTGTGTACCGGCGTAGTCAAACTCCGCCGCCTGCCCGATCACTATAGGGCCGGATCCAATGACCAACACTTTTTTTATGCTTTTATCGAGCGGCATACTTTCCACCCTCCATACTATCAATAAATAAATCGAATAAGAATGCCGTATCCTGAGGTCCTCCGCACGCCTCGGGATGGAACTGCACGGAGAATGCAGGGATGCGTTTGTACCAGAGTCCTTCGCATGTCCGGTCATTGACATTTATGAACCACTCATCCGCAACACGTGTGTCGATGCTTTCCGATGTCACGGCATACCCATGGTTCTGACTGCTGATATAGACTCTCCCGGTCATCATGTTTTTTACAGGCTGGTTGGCTCCGCGGTGTCCGTATTTCAGCTTATGCGTTTTAAATCCGGCAGCCAGCGCAAGCAGCTGATGTCCCAGGCAGATCCCAAAAATCGGGATGCCTGACTGCATGAGCGTCTTGATATTTTCTATGATCCCCGTATTTTCAGCCGGATCGCCCGGGCCGTTGGAAAGCATGATTCCGTCGACTCCGAGCCGTATCACATCATCAGGCGGCGTATCGCACGGAAGCACCCAGACATCGCACCCTCGCTTCATCAGTTCGCGCCTTATATTCTCCTTCATGCCGAAATCAAATAATGCTATGGTATGCTTTGCATCATCCGCATTGTATAAAATCGGCTTTTTGCATGTGACCGCCGGTACAGCGTCTATTATCCTGTATGAGCGTATTCCCTCAAGTAAAGATCCATCCGGATAGCTTTGTGTGATCCTCCCGTTCATTACTCCGTACTCACGTATGATTTTTGTAAGCGCTCTTGTATCTATGCCGCTGAGTCCTATAATGCCCTTCATCTTTAAAAAAGTGTCAAGATCCCCTTCACTGCGGAAATTGGAAGGATCCTGACACGGTGTTTTTGCTATATATGCCAGCGGACCGATTGCTGCGCTTTCAAAATCCGATGGTATGATGCCGTAATTGCCGATGAGCGGAAAGGTCTGCAGTACGATCTGTCCATGGTAGCTCTGGTCGGTGAGAGTCTCAAGGTACCCGGTCATGCCTGTGGTAAAGACTATTTCCCCCGTTACTTCACCTTTGCTTCCAAAGCTCTCCCCTTCAAATATCATGCCGTTTTCCAGAATCAAATATGCTGCGCTCATCTGTCATTGCTCCTCATCAAATATACTGCACTCATCAAATCATTGATCCTCCTCACTGATCCTCCAGGTCTTGCTTTTTACAGTTACGGTCCTGATCATGCCCGGTAAAGCAGGCTGTACAGAAAGATAGCCTGCATTTGCTGCACGCCCTTTTTAGTCCGTCTATGCTGATATATCCAAGGCTGTCGGCCCCGATCCTCTTGCAGATCCCATCGATGTCCATTTTATTTGCGATCAGGTTTTCCTCGCTGTCGATATCAGTCCCGTAATGGCAGGTATGCCTGAACGGCGGAGATGATATCCTCATGTGCACCTCTTTAGCTCCGGCGTTTTTAAGGCTTTTTACGATCCTCTCGCTGGTGGTGCCTCTCACTATCGAATCATCGACCAGCACGATCCTTTTGCCGGAAATATTCGCCGACAACGGGTTCAGCTTCAGCCGTACGGCGCTGTCCCGCATATCCTGCGTCGGATAAATGAAGCTTCTGCCTATGTATCTGTTCTTCACAAAGCCGGGCATAAGAGGCATACCGCTTTTAGCGCTGAATCCCGCAGCCGCTTCAAGCCCGGAATCCGGAACACCGCAGACCAGATCCGCATCCACGGGGTATTCCTCCGCCAGAACGGCGCCCATGTTGAACCTGGCTTCATATACACTGAGCCCGTCTATCACGGAATCGGGCCTGGCGAAATATACATATTCGAATATGCAAAGCCCTGCATGCTCCTGCCTGTTGTGAAGCACGGTTTCTTCATGGATGATCTCACCGTTTTCCATAACGACTATTTCCCCGGGCTTGACATCCCTGATAAACGTGAATCCGCATGCCTCAAGCGCACAGCTTTCGGATGCGGCTGCGATCCCAAGCCTGCTTTTGCCTATGCACAGAGGCCGATATCCGTTGGGATCCCGCAACGCGATCAGCCTGTTTTCACTGCTGGCTACCACCAGCGAAAATGCACCCTGCAGGTCTTCTCCCGCCTTGATGATGCCGGATATCGTATCCTTTTCATTGACGATGTGATAGGCTATGAGTGAGGAAACCACTTCACTGTCGCTGGTTGCGTTGAAGTTCAGGCCCAGCTTTCTCAACCGCTGCCTTATTTCCTTCGCGTTCGTGATATTTCCGTTGTGTGCGGTGGCGATACGGCCTGTAAGGTATTCTGTAATAAAAGGTCCTGTGTTTTCGATGGTGTTCGCACCGGTGGTCGAATATCTGGTATGGCCTGCTGCGATCCTTCCTTTGTTCAGCCTTTCAAGTACTTCTCCGGTAAAAACCTCGCTCACAAGGCCGGTATTTTTGTGACAGATGATCTTGTTATCCGTAACAACGGCTATGCCTGCACCCTCCTGTCCCCGGTGCTGCAGTGTCAGCAGGCCGTTATATGCGATCCCTGCGGCTTCATCCCGCAGTGTGCTGACGCCGAATACGGCGCATTCCTCCTGGATCTTTCCGCTAATTTTCATACATTTTCAGTATCCCTTCCGCCACCAGTCTTTTTGTAAGGCGCATATCCATCGACTGTTTTTCGATATACCGGTGCGCTTCCTGCTCGCTCATACTCAGATAAGAAATGAGGAGGCACTTGGCCCGGTCGATGATGCGTATATCTTCTATTTTCTGCTTCAGCCTGCTGTTTTCCGACTGCATGCGTTTAAGCCTTGAGCAGGCTGATTTCGCAAGCTTCAAGGCAGACCAGAACAATGCCCTGTTCACGGGCTTTGAAACGGTCAAAACGCCATATTCCTCCGTATGAGCGGACACTTCTTCAAAATGTTCGCTCTTCACCACAAGTACCACCTGACTTATGCCCTTGGAGGCGATATGGCACGAAAGGCTTTCACCCGACTCGTCAGGGAGAGGAGCATTGATAACTACCAGATCGAAGTCCCTCTCAAGGAGCAGCCTCCTTGCCTCGCCGCATGACCTCAAGGTGACGATTTGATCAATGGATGCTGAATTCAGCATTTCCGTGAAAAAGGCAATGCTCTTGTCAGAGCCGGAAACAACTAATGCACTGTCCATCGATCCACCACCTTTCCGCCGCTATGATCAAATGATTCTGAAGTACCTCTCCCTGCAAAATCCGGCTTTATCTTCAGCCGCCGCATAGGCTGCTGCTTCTGCCTTCTGATAAGCTATATACTTCGCGATAAGCTCCTCTCCGACAACTTCCCTGGCAAACCGGCTGTTTTCTGCAAGCACGATCGCTTCCTCAATGCTGTTCGGCAGCTGGGTAAGCGATCCTGTGATACTTTCATCTGCCGTATACAGATCTGCATCGACAGCAGGAGGAAGCATCATATTTGTCTCGATCCCCTCAAGTCCCGCCGCCAGTATCAGAGCAAATGCAAGATACGGATTGACGGAAGGATCCGGCGACCGCATTTCCATACGCATACGTTCGCCTATCGCAGCCGGTATCCTTACAAGCTGTGAACGGTTTTGATGCGACCACGAAACATATTTCGGAGCTTCAAAGCTGCCAAGGCGCTCATATGAATTGCAGAGCGGATTGAGGAACAATGTTATTTCAGGCGTTTTTGCCAGGATACCCGCAATAAAGCTTTCTGCAATATTCGAGTGCCCCTGCGCCGCATTTTTGAAAATATTCAGTCCGTTCTGCGACAGCGAGATGTTGACATGCAGTCCGCTGCCCGGCGCTTTCGGGACCGGTTTGGGCATAAATGATGCAAACAGTCCGTTCCTTGCCGCGACTGCTTTTACGACAGACTTGAAAGTCAGCATATTGTCTGCACAGGTCAGTGCATCGCTGTACTTGAAATCGATCTCGTTCTGACCGGGTCCCTGCTCATGATGGGAGGTTTCGGTGTGTATGCCCATTTCATCGAGGCACAGGCATATTTCCCTGCGGATGTTTTCTCCCTTGTCCAGCGGCGATATGTCAAGATAACCTCCTCTGTCCAGCGTCGTGTCCGTCGGCTCTCCGTTTTCATCGGTCTTGAAGAGGTAGAATTCGCATTCGGCACCGATTTTGCACACATATCCCATCGCTTCACACTTTTCCGTAACCTTTTTGAGCAGCTGGCGGCTGTCACGGGAAAAGGCCGAGCCGTCCGGATTTTTGATATCGCAGTAAAATCGGACTACTCTCCCGGGTCCGGGCCTCCAGGGCAGAACCGTAAGCGTGGCAGGATCAGGAAACAGCAGGAGGTCGGATTTTGCTACATCACTGAAACCCCTGATCGCTGAAGCATCAAATGATATGCCGTGCTCAAAGGCGGCCGGCAGCTCATCCGGCATGATGGATATGTTTTTCTGCAGACCGAACAGGTCGCAGAATCCGAGCCGGATGAATTTGACATCATTTTCGCTGATGAATTGCAGCACTTCGTTTGCTGTCGTATTCATACTCTTACCTCCTTAATCGGCATCACTGTGTCCGGGCTGGACCGTCGATGTCATTTGTTCCGTAACCTCCACAAATACCACCGCCGGTCATTACCTGTGAGCGAGTTATAAGCGTTATTACTGCAGTGTCCGGGTTGGACTGTCGGCGGCATTTATTACGGTTATGTTTCCAATGCACCGACCTTGTCGCATCTATTCCGGTAATGTATAAGTTCAGGTCAAGCAGCCGTATCTCACGGGTATGTCAGCCGCTTCTTCTCTGCTGTGTACGTTGCGGTATTCCTCTGCGGCCGGAAACATAACCTCCACAAATACCACCGCCGGTCAATACCTGTTAACGGGTTATAAGCGGTATTGCTGCAGTGTCCGGGTTGGACCGCCGGCGCCGGTCCT
>CAZQUQ010000031.1:0-4888 GCA_964596445.1 uncultured Oscillospiraceae bacterium | reverse complement strand
CGGGTTATAAGCGGTATTGCTGCAGTGTCCGGGTTGGACCGCCGGCGCCGGTCCTAGCCTCTTTAGTTCGCGGTGTAGAGCTGCTTGTACGGGTTCTTGGCATTTGGCTTCAGCACATAGTACCTGTCCTTGGCAAGCTTTCCTGCATCCAGCCCGAAAATGTCCGCAAATTCTGCCAGGTACGGCAGTATCTCGCTCTTGTCCTCCTCAGATGCGATCTCAG
Source organism: uncultured Oscillospiraceae bacterium (assembly GCA_964596445.1). Classification (GTDB taxonomy): domain Bacteria; phylum Bacillota; class Clostridia; order Acetivibrionales; family DTU013; genus DTU013. Next base: position 4,665 of record CAZQUQ010000031.1, on the reverse strand, counting down.
CTGTGACCTGTGAGGGCAGGCCTGTGAGCTTTTTCTTCGTGCGGATGAACATTCGTCCGCCATGCATGCCCGTACCGGTGAAATTCCCGACAGGCACATCATCGCAGCCTATGCCGAGCACTATTATCAGCCCGCCGGCAAGATATTCGCCAAGAAAGCTCCCTACTTTTCCTCCGACGATAATGACCGGCTTTTTATCCTTATACTGCTTCATATGGATGCCTGTGCGGTATCCGGCATCTCCGCGGACAAAGATGCTGCCTCCGCGCATGGCATATCCCAGTGCATCTCCGGCATTCCCATGTATGATTATTTTGCCGCCGTTCATAGTATCGCCAGTTGCGTCCTGGGCATTGCCCTGCACTTCGATGACCGCACCGTCCAGATATGCCCCGAGAGCATTGCCCGGCGTACCGTGTATGGTGATGTTTCTGTCCTTGAAACCGCTTCCGATGAATCTCTGACCGCAGCAATCCTCTATAAGCACGTCGCCATCTGCCGCTTTTACCAATTCATTCAGCTTCTTAAAATCAAGATCACGTGCCGATATTTTCATGATGCTGCGCCTCCCAACTTTTGTTTTCTTACATCCTTCGTAAATGCCATAAGCCCCGGCTTTTCGCAAATCAGCTCAAAATCGATGGTATCGAGCGGAGTGCGCTCTCTTATGAGGCTTGTGTAGATCCCGGCTTTCTCTATGTTGTCTATTAATATATACCCATTAAGTCTGTTATTGCTGTAAAATAATCGTTTATAGCCTGATTCCCCGGTACCGTCATATACATCGCCTGTATAGCATCCTGCAGTAATGATATGCTTTCCGAAGAAGCCGATGGCATTCATGGGAATAGCCTTGTCAAAGCTGGCATCTCCTCCTGCCATATTGATGCCCGCGCATTCGCCCTGCATGTAAGCGCTTGGCAAAAGCGCCATTACCTTGCTCTGTCCGCTGGATACGTCCGTTGTCTGAGTACAGTCCCCGGCGGCATATATATCCTTTGCCGAGGTTTCGGATCTGCCGTTTATTATGATGCCTCTGTCTATATCGGCAATACCGGAAAGGAGAGTAGTATTCGGACGAACGCCTACCGCAAGGACCAGCAGGTCGAATGGTATCGTCTCTCCGTTTTGCAATACCGCCAGATTTCCTTCGAAACGTTTGGCAGCCGTGGAAAGCTTGAATTTGATGCCCTCCTGCTCCAGATGGTCCTGGATCAGCCGCGCACCTTCATCATCGAGAATGCTGGAAAGGATCCTGGGAGCCAGTTCGACTACAGTGACGCTGTGTACCTTGTCAAGGATGCCCTCGGCACACTTGAGCCCGATCAGCCCTGCACCTATGATCAGTACCCGCTTATCCGCGCTCAGCGCTTCGCCTAATTTTCTGGCATCGTCAAGGCTCATGAAGCTAAACCTGTCAGATACGGTATCAAGCCCTTCGATGGATGGAACAAAAGGAACTGAACCGGCAGCAACAAGCAGCCTGTCATAACGGATAACGCTGCCATCGTCCAGTACTGTCTGTTTTTTATCGGGACGGATCTCTACAACTGATTTGCCTCCTATGAATCTGCATCCCATTCTATCATAAAAATCGTCGCTTCGGTATTTCATCTTTTCCTCAGTAGTTTTGCCCCGAAGCAGGTATGAAATGAGCGGGCGTGAGTAAGTATGGTGAGGTTCGGCCGAAATAACGGTTACTTCTCCTTTTCTGTCTATCTGCCTGATGCCCTCCACCGCTCCGATACCTGCAGCAGAGTTTCCTATGATCACATATTTCACACGCTCACCCTCTTTCCTCAAACACAATTGCGCCATTGGGACATCCTCCGACACAGGCAGGTGTTCCGCCGGCAGTTTTTATACACAGTTCACATTTTTGTACAGCGCCGTCCTCAGATGGAGAAACTGCGCCGTACGGACAGCTTAGAATACAGGTATAGCAGCTGATGCACCTATCCCTGTCAATGGTTATCACACCATCGGTAACAGTCAGTGCACCTGTTATGCAGCCCTTGACGCACAGTGGTTCGTTGCAGTGCCTGCAGGAGACAGCAAAGCTGATGCCGTCCTTTTCTTCTATTTTGATCTTTGGATTGATCTTCATATCCTTGAGTGCCCTTGCCATATCCTTTTGGTTGGTTCCGGCACAGGCGCAGTAATATTCGCACAAGTGACAGCCAAGGCACCAATCTTCATTTACATACACTCGTTTCATGGGATCACCTCAATTTGATGTAGTCGTCCCGTCCGGCGCCGACCGAAACGTACTCAATGGGACATCCTACTGCTTTTTCTATAAACCGGATGTACCGGATGGCTGTTTCCGGCAGATCCTCAGGTTTTCTGCATTTTGATATGTCGGTTTTGAACCCTTCAAAAAACTCATAAACCGGCTTAGCCCTCATCAGCCTGTCGCCGCTGGGAAATTGATCACAGCGTACTCCGTCGATCTCATAGGCGACACAGACCGGGATTTGGTCAAGATAAGAAAGGACATCCAGCTTGGTAAGAGCGATGGTATCCGCCCCTTGGACTCTGACACCGTATGCACTGGCCGGCACATCAAATCCGCCGACCCTTCTCGGTCTTCCTGTGGCGGCTCCATACTCCGCACCGGCTTCCCGCAGTGCAGCGCCTTCTTCTCCAAAAAGCTCCGCTGCGAATGGCCCTTCACCGACACAACTGGAATATGCTTTCATGATGCCGATCACATGATCGAGCTTCAACCCGGGTACCCCTGCGCCTATTGGAGCATATGCGGCCAATGTCTGGGAGGATGTGGTATAGGGGTAGATCCCGTAATCGATATCTCTCAAAGCTCCCAACTGGGCTTCGAACATTATTCTTTTGCCCGCATCTGCGGCATCATATAAATATTCCGATGTATCGGTTATATAAGGAAGCAGCGGCTTTCCAAATTCCGTTAGCCATTCTGTCATAAATTCATACGAAAGATTTTTCTGCCCGTAACCCCTTAGCGTGATATTTTTCCACTCGAGCAAATTCGCCACTTTGTCCTCAAGTGTGCCAAAAGAGAGGAGATCTGCCATCCTCAGACCTTTTTTCATATATTTGTCGCCATAGACAGGAGCAATACCGCGCCGTGTGGATCCATATTTCTTATCCGCCAGACGTTCCTCCTCAAGAATATCCTGCTGCTTGTGGTAAGGCATGCAAATGAATGCCCTGTCGCTGATCTTGAGATTTTCCGGGGTTATCTTTATACCCTTGCTTCTGAGCGCATCGATCTCTCCGCACAGGTGCTCTATATCGATGACCATGCCATTTCCCATGATATTAACGACATTTTCCCTCAATATCCCGGACGGCAAAAGATTGAGAATAAACCTGCCTCTGTCGTTTACGACGGTATGCCCGGCATTGTTGCCGCCCTGATAACGGCATATGATGTCATAATCTGCCGAAAGCAGATCCACCATACGACCTTTTCCTTCATCTCCCCAATTTATTCCAACTACTGCTGTGAGCATTCGCTCTATCCCTCCCTAAACAGACTTGCTCAGGCCTTTCACCGAACCATCAGGTTCAAGCTGATAAGGTCTTCGGCCGGTACCGGGCATGATTTGCATAAAACCCGGTAAATGATTCCGGCCCGTTATATGTTAATTCAGTACAGATATTTCTATTCACCTGCGTGCTTGATTCCCAGGATCTCAAGCTCCTTTTCGGTCATTCCAGCACCACGCAGCATCAGCCGGTTTCCTATCAGGCTCTCGATGGAGTTGATGCCCATCCCTCCCATCATCTCCTTGATCTCATGCTGCCATGCTGTAAGAAGGTTCACGAGTCTCTTGTAGCCTATCTCGGGATTGAGACGCTTAACCAGTTCAGGCACCTGTGTGGCTATTCCCCAATTGCATTTGCCGGTATGGCAGCTTCTGCAGAGATGGCAGCCCAGTGCGATCAATGCCGCAGAGGCAATATAGACGCAATCCGCACCCAGTGCAAGCGCTTTGACTATATCCGCACTCGAACGTATACTGCCGCCGACAACGATGGAAACATTGCTTCGGATGCCTTCGTCCCGCAGTCGCTTGTCAACGCTGGCGAGGGCAAGCTCAATAGGGATCCCCACATTATCACGGATGCGCGTGGGAGCAGCTCCCGTACCGCCTCTGAAACCGTCGATGGCGATGATGTCCGCACCGCTTCGGGCGATCCCGCTTGCGATCGCAGATACATTGTGCACGGCTGCTATCTTTACGATGACAGGCTTTTTGTAGTTTGTCGCCTCCTTGAGCGAGTACACGAGCTGACGCAAATCTTCTATTGAATATATATCATGATGGGGTGCAGGAGAAATAGCATCACTGCCCTCCGGGATCATTCTTGTCCGTGAAATGTCGCCTACTATTTTCGTTCCCGGCAAATGTCCGCCGATCCCGGGTTTTGCGCCCTGCCCCATCTTTATCTCAATGGCTGCTCCGCTGTTGAGGTAATCGGGATGAACGCCGAAGCGTCCGGAGGCTACCTGCACTATCGTATTTTTGCCATAGCGGTAGAAGTCTTCATGAAGACCTCCTTCGCCGGTGTTATAGAGTATCCCCAGCTTCTCGGCCGCCCGTGCAAGGCTTTCATGGGCATTGTAGCTTATGGAGCCGTAGCTCATTGCGCTGAACATTACAGGCATCGAAAGGGTCA
>CAZQUQ010000030.1:16597-20470 GCA_964596445.1 uncultured Oscillospiraceae bacterium | reverse complement strand
ACATAATCTATATTTATTAGAGTTAATTACTTATAGATTTGCATAATCATTTTCTGACAGGAATAAATATATTTTTTTCATAAAAAATGAATGAAATGCATGGTAAAGGACGGGATCGATCTATTCTGCAGCAAAATCCGGAACATAATTGTGGTCTACGGTTATAACAGCCCGGTAATTACTGTCGATCCGGCTTATTTGTCCGGAAATGATCTCGACCAGCTCATCATCGCTGTATTTGAAGCCGAATGGTACCACCACATCGAATATAAGGTTTGAATGGGTGACTCCAAAAACCACCCGGAAGTCATGTATGTTGATCTCATTGGAGATATTCCTGACAATGGCGCTGACAGTCTCTTTCAGACTGTTTATCTTTTCGTTGTCGGCTATAACCGGATCGAGATGTATGACCATATGGATGCCCATATCCTTTAAAAAATCGCGCTCAATATTGTCTATTATGTCATGGCTTACCATAATATCCTGTTCGGCAGGGACTTCGCAATGCACCGACGCAAAATACCTTTCGACGCCATAATTGTGCACCGTCAGGTCATGCAGTCCTGAAACGCCTTCATAGCTCATTATCTTCCTGTAAATACTGTCGACCATCTCCTTTGTCGGAGCAGTTCCCAGCAGCGGGCTTACCGTATCCATTATCAGTTTTATGCCGGATACTATTATGAACAGCGCAACTGCTGCACCCATATATCCGTCCAGATTCAGGCCGGTAACTTGTGAAAGCACTGCGGCGGCAAGAACGGCTGAAGTAGAAAGGATATCGTTTCTGCTGTCCGCAGAAGCGGCTATTATCGCATCGGACCCGATCATCCGGCCAAGCTTTCTGTAAAAAAGACACAGCCAGGATTTTATCAGAATCGAAATGACGAGTATGGATGCCACGAACCACGAAAACTTCGCCGGCTCAGGTTCCACGATCTTCCGCACCGAGCTCTGGATCAGCTGGAACCCGAGGAACATAACCAATATCGATACTATCAGTCCCGATACATACTCCATTCTCGCATGTCCGTATGGATGCTTCGCATCTGCAGGCTTGCCTGATATTTTGAAGCTGATCAGCGTAACTATGGATGAACCTGAATCGGACAGGTTGTTGACAGCATCGGCTGTTATCGCGATGCTGCCTGCCAACGTTCCCGCAGCGATCTTGATGATAAACAGCAAAAGGTTAACGGCAATTCCTGCAACACCAGAAAGCTTCCCGTATGCTTCTCTCACACGGACATTTGATGTGTTTTCATGATCCTTAACAAAAAGCTTCAGCAAAAGCTGCGTCATTTTCCCACCTGCCCCCGGATCAAATTCAACAGCCGATAATATATATTCCAACTATATTCCATAGATCCATTATCATGCCTGCTTCTTTGAAGCGTATGTCAACAGCTTAATCAGTTCAACAATCGGAATGATCAACAGCGCAAGTCCGACACCCGCTGCCAGGTTGGCTGCGGAAAGCGCCGTAAGATTGAACAGGCTGTTAAGGCCTGGTATATATATAACGGCCAGCGTAAGCACAATTGACAGGATCATCGCCCCGAGCAGATATCTGTTGCGGGTTTTTAGCCTGAAGATCGACTTCAGTCTTGACCTCATATTAAAGGAATGAAAGACCTCACAGAATGATAGTGTAAGGAATGCCATCGTCATTCCGGCTATATGCGAATGCCTGTTCCCGATATAGAAAGAAATTAGCGTCAGAGCGGCGACTGCAATACCCTGATAGATTACACCTGCCGCCATGCCGCCTGCAAAAATGCCTTCATCCGCCTTGCGCGGCGGTTTATCCATTATGTCCGGCTCCGCTTCCTCCATGCCGAGAGCTATTGCAGGAAAGGTATCCGTCACAAGGTTTATCCACAGTATGTGTATCGGCGTAAAAAGCTTGAAATTCAGCAAGGTAGCGACAAACAGCGACACTACTTCGCTCAGGTTGGCAGAAAGCAGGAACTGTACTGCCTTTCGGATATTATCGTATATCCTGCGTCCTTCCTCGACCGCATGGACTATCGTCGCAAAATTGTCGTCAGCAAGCACCATATCCGATACGTTCTTTGACACATCGGTTCCTGTTATGCCCATCCCCACGCCAATATCGGCGGTTTTGAGCGCCGGCGCGTCATTGACGCCGTCACCGGTCATCGCTGCGATCATCCCGTTCCTTTTCCACGCGCTTACGATCCGCACCTTGTGCTCCGGCTGAACTCGTGCATAAACCGCATATTTCCCGACATCCCGTTCAAACACGTCATCAGGTATCATGTCAAGACCGGTGCCGGTCAGAGCCTGGCTTTCATCAGTTATGATGCCCAGCTCTTTCGCTATGGCGACAGCAGTATCGCGATGATCACCGGTTATCATGACAGGCTTTATGCCGGCAGCCCGGCACTTATCTATCGCACCTTTCACTTCAGGGCGGACCGGATCGATCATCCCGGTCAGTCCGATAAATGTAAGGTTGTTCTCAAGTGTTTCCGGAGAGATCTTCTCCGGCAGCATAACCATTTCCTTCATTGCAGAACCCAATACCCGAAGCGCTTTCGCAGCCATCCTTCTGTTTTCGGCAAGAATCGATTCTCTCAGTTCATCCGTCAGCGGCACTACACTTCCTTCTTTTAGTACATGGCTGCATTTCCCGAGCAATTCGTCAGGTGCGCCCTTTGTATACTGGATATACCTGCCTGAATTATCTTTGTGCACTGTTGACATCATTTTTCTCACCGAGTCGAAGGGAGCTTCAGCAACCCTTGGCATCGCAGCTTCCAGTTCGGTCTTGTCATAACCGGCGTCAAGGGCAAATCTGACCAGTGCGCTCTCGGTCGGCTCACCTATCACATTTTCCTTATCTTCGGATAGTTCGGCATCATTGCAAAGGGCCATGGAAGCGGCAAGCTTTCCACTGTCGCCAAACGCATCGACCACGGTCATTTTGTTCTGTGTCAGCGTTCCTGTCTTGTCTGAACAGATAACCTGAGTACAGCCAAGTGTTTCAACTGCTGTCAGCTTCCTGATGATAGCATTGCGCTTCGACATCTTCGTAACACCGATGGACAGCACCACTGTAACGACAGCCACCAGGCCCTCAGGTATCGCGGCAACTGCAAGGCTGATCGCAAGCAGGAACATTTCCAGCACATGTTCCCCTGAGAATCCTCCGCTTCTAAGGACGCTGAAGACAAAAATGAAAATGCTTATGCCGAGCACACAAATGCTCAATATTCTGCTCAGACCTGCCAGTGTCTTTTGCAGCGGAGTTTTCTCGTCAACGGTCCCGGATATGATGCCGGCGATCTTTCCCATTTCAGTGGACATCCCGGTTTTTACTGCGACACCCTCGCCTCGGCCATATACTACGCTCGTCCCCATATATGCCATGTTATGCCTGTCGCCCAGCGGAATTTCCTGTTCTCTTTCCGCCATGGCCCCGCTGTATTTTTCTGTCGGTACCGATTCCCCCGTGAGCGACGCTTCCTCTATCTTCAGGCTGGATGCCTCAATAAGCCTCATGTCCGCAGGGACTAAATCCCCCGCTTCCAGCAGCACGATATCTCCGGGCACTATCTCTTCTGATGCGACCTGCATCACATGACCGTTCCTTCTCACCTTGCTGAAAGGCGACGACATCCTGGCAAGAGCTTCTATGGCCTTTTCGGCCTTGCCCTCCTGCACGACGCCCAGAATGGAGTTGAGTACGACAACCATCAATATTATGACTGCATCGGCGATTTCCGCAGCAATTCCAGAAATAACGGCAGCAGCGATCAGAACTATGACCATGGGATCCTTCATTTGCTCAAAGAGCCTTTGTGCCAGAGTTTTCCGTTTCGCTTCGGCAAGCTTGTTTCTGCC
>CAZQUQ010000030.1:0-16497 GCA_964596445.1 uncultured Oscillospiraceae bacterium | reverse complement strand
CCGAACTCCTTCCTGAAGGACCGAATAAAATTCGAATAGTCTCCGAAACCGCATTTCAGGCAGACCTCCGTCACTTTGAGTCCGTCCTTTAAAAGCATTCTTGCCATAATGAGCCTCTTTTTATGTATATACTGATGGATCGTATATCCGGTATGCTTCTTGAATTCCCTGAGCAGATGATATTTGCTGATATAGAACCTGACAGCCAGCGTTTCCAGCTTCAGTTCCTCCTGCAGGTTTTCGTTGATGTAATTGATGACATTACTGACCTTGTCATTGTGAACAACATCCAGCTCGATATCCTCATCATGGCTGTCCAGATATGCCCGGTTAAGATAAACCAGCAACTCTGCCAGATATGTCTTCTGCAGTATCCTGCTGCCGAAGCTGTCGCTGAAAACCGCATTTTCCAACCCGGTTACGATGTTCTTTATCATTATATAGAACTCCGCTCTGGGCCTCAGTATATTGTAATTGCTCACAGCAGAACGCTCAAAGCACATCGTCAGGTCGGTGTCCTCCCCAAGACTTCGGATATAGTCGGGGTCTATCCAGAGAACATAGCGTTCATACGGCTTCCCCGGCTCTACCACCGACTTGTGGAGCTCACTGTTGTTTATCAGCACTATGTCTCCGGGCCTTATCCTGTACGATTTGCCTTCGATGATGTAAGTCACGTCTCCGGAAAGGATAATAAAAACCTCATAAAAGAGGTGGTTATGATACTCTACTTCCACAGGGCCTTCATCCTTGTAGTGGAAGAATTCAAAATCCCTGCTGATCATATACTGACGGTTTGTAAATTTCTGTTCGACGGGCTTCACTGCATCATCCTTCTTCGGACATAAAATATATTTCTATTCTATAGCAATTTTTGCATATAATCAATCGATAAAAATATATTTGGTTGCATTTTGACAATGAATCAGAAATCACGCATATGAAAAGGAGCGGCAGTGTCCGTTTGCGGAGGTTAACAGAGCATCTTAGCCGGTGCTTTGGAAACATAACCGTAGTAAATGGCGCTGGCGCTCCCTTGAAAGCAGCATGGTGATACTCTCAGCAGAATATAAAGGGACACTTCTCTGCCGAAGAGGAGCGTCCCTGAATGTATATACTGCTTTACGCTGTTTCTATTTTGCTTGCGGCCTGCAGGCTGAGCTTTTCGACAGCCCATTCCCTCATCTTGTACTTGAGGATCTTTCCTGCCGCATTCATCGGGAACTCATTGACGAATTCGACATAGCGGGGCGTTTTATGCTTTGCCATATGGGAACGGCAATAATCCTTGAGCTCGTCGGCGGTCATCTCCACCCCATCCTTCAGGATGACACAGGCCATGATTTCCTCTCCGTACTGTTTGTCGGGCACTCCTATGACCTGAACATCCTTCACCTTGGGATGTGTATAGATGAAGTCCTCGATCTCCTTTGGATAAATGTTCTCGCCGCCGCGGATTATCATATCCTTGATACGGCCTGTTATCTTGAAGTTGCCGTTCTCGTCCATCCTTGCCAGATCGCCGGTATGCAGCCAGCCATCCTTGTCTATGGCGGCAGCAGTTGCCTCAGGCATTTTGTAATATCCCTTCATTATATTATATCCACGGGCAACGAATTCTCCGTCGGTATTGGGTGGAAGCTCCTCATTGGTAGCCGGGTCCACTATCCTGCACTCCACTCCGGGCAATGCACGGCCTACGGTGTTGACCCGCACTTCGATCGGATCGTCGACGCGGCTTTGAGTACATCCGGGAGATGCCTCGGTCTGCCCGAAAACGATCGTGATCTCCTTCATGTTCATTTTGTCGACGACGTCCTGCATTACCTTTATCGGACACGGACTGCCCGCCATTATGCCGGTCCTCATATGCGAAAAGTCTGTCTTCTTGAAATCCTCATGCTCCAGCATTGCTATGAACATGGTGGGAACGCCGTGGCACGCTGTTATCTTTTCTTTGGTTATACATTCCAGCGACTGCTTCGGAGAAAAATACGGGATCGGCGACATCGTCACGCCATGGGTCACGGCGGCAGTCATAGCCAGCACCATCCCGAAACAGTGGAACATCGGCACATGTATCAGCAGCCTGTCTGCGGTGGAGAAGTCCATGCAGTCCCCTATGCACTTCCCGTTGTTGACCACGTTGTAATGGGTCAGCATTACGCCCTTCGGGAAACCTGTGGTCCCTGACGTATACTGCATATTGCAGACATCGTGCTTGTTGATGGAAATCGCGCGGCGATACACTTCTTCTACAGGTACCCTTTCAGCCAGCGCAAGCGCTTCATCCCATGTAAGGCAACCCTTCTGCTTCGAGTCCACAGTTATGATATTGCGGAGGAAAGGAAGCCTCTTTATGTGCAGCGGCTTGCCTGCCTGCGCATGTTCAAGCTCGGGACACAGCTCCTTGATTATCTCAACGTAGTTGGAATCCTTATAACCGTCTATCATGACAAGAGTATGGGTATCGGACTGCCGCAGCAGGTATTCCGCTTCATATATCTTGTATGCGGTATTTACTGTCACAAGGACCGCTCCGATCTTTGTCGCAGCCCAGAATGTAATGAACCACTGAGGCACATTTGTCGCCCATATGGCCACATGATCGCCCGGCCTCACTCCGAGGGCGATAAGTGAACGCGCGAACGTGTCCACATCGTCCCGGAACTCCGAATAAGTCCTTGTATAATCAAGCGTGGTATACCGGAAAGCATACTGATCCGGAAATTCTTCGACGATACGGTCCAGTACCTGTGAAAACGTCAGATCTATGAGTGCATCCTTCTCCCACACATACTGTCCTGTTTTTCTGTTATTGTAGAACAGGCGCCCTTTCTGCACTCCCTTTTGGATATATGCGCTCATGTAATTGACAAAATGGGGGAACACGATACCTGCATCGCTCAGGTCCGGAGCCCATCTTTTCACCCATTCCAGCGAAATATACCCGTCATAGTTGATAGAGCGGAGCGCCAGCATGAACTCGTCTATCGGCAGATCGCCCTCTCCCATAAGTCTGTAGGATACCTTGCCATTTTCCATTACCGAGTCTTTGACATGGACATATTTTATATATGCACCCAGATTTTTAACTGTCGTGCCGGCTGACTCACCTGCATACCGATATGGGTGGTGTACGTCCCAGAGTGCTCCTACAGCATCGCTGGCGGCATTGTCCAGCAGTGCGCTCAGCCGTTTGGTGTCAGAATATACGCCGTTCGTCTCGATAAGCAGGGTTATTCCATTTTCTTCGGCTGCAGGGATCAGACGACGCAGCGCCGCGAGCACCTCATCGTCATTGACTTCCCCCGCGGGCTGCGGTTCGAGGTCCGCCAGTATGCGAATATATGGCGTCTTAAGTTGGCTGGCAAGTTCGATATACTGCAGGATCTCATCGCAGCTTTTATCGGCATCTCCGGCAAATTTGAGGCAGCAGCCGGAAGACAGGCACGGGATCTCAATGCGCAGCTCCGACAGCTTTTTTATCGTGTTTGGAAGCTCTTCCCCGGTAAATGGTTTTGCCTTTACGGCAAATATATCCTTTCCGAGACCTCTTATCTCGATCCCGTCGAATCCGAGATCCTTTGCCATGGAATAAATGTCCGGCCAGTCAAAATCAGGACAGCCCAGTGTAGAGAATGCGATTTTCATACTATACCTCCCCAGATCAAAATAAAAAGCCTTCGTCCCTTGACATTCCTGTCAGAGACGAAAGCTTTGACTTCCGCGGTACCACTCCGTTTGGTATAAAATACCCTCTCAATAAAGCATCGATCGGCTAAGATGAATGCTCTCCCGTTGTAACGGCGGGAATCCCGTCCGTACCTACTTGCCAGGTCATACGGCCATTTTGGCCTACCGGCTTTCAGCCGACTGCTCGAGGGTGAGTTCACGATCCGCCCCGTGCGCTGTTTCGCAGCAACCAACAGCTCTCTTGGGCACGGCCGGGCGATGTGTTTTCCCTGTCAATGCATTTGCTCCGTTTTTTTAGTAAGATACCAGAATACCGTGCGTTTGTCAATATGATGACACATTATTTTTCGCTTTGTCGATGCTGAACTTTGTGACCTCGGCAGCAAGCGCTTTTGCTCCTTCCTCGGTGGAATTGATGCTCTTTAGGACTTCCTCGGTTTTTAAAGCGATGACGGAGGCCTTCTGTGCGATGCTGCCTGTCCCTTCCGCCCCTTCATTGGCAGCCTGTGCTACCTCGCTTATGACCTTGACGATGTTCTGGATGGAAGCCAGAAGCTGCTGAGAGGTCGCGCTCAGATCAGCCGCGAAATCATTTATGCGTTCTGCATCTTCCGAATACTGTCTGGTCGCATCCAGCATGCTTCCATAGTCCTTCCTCACATTGCCGTCAACAAAGCCCAGCAATTCATTTGCATTTTCAGACAGATTTCCTACGGAATCATTTACTCTCCTGGTAACCTTTTGGATCTGGGCGACAGTATTTTTTGAGTTTTCCGCCAGCTTCCTTATCTCCTCGGCAACTACAGCAAACCCTTTGCCGGCCTCGCCTGCACGAGAAGCTTCAATAGCGGCGTTCAAGGCCAGCAGATTGGTCTGTGATGTTATCTGGAGTATCGCTTCTGCCAGTACATTGATCTCATGTACGGATTTCGACTCCTCCAATGCCTTTTCGAGCTTTTCCCGTACACTGTAAAATATCTGTTCACCATTTTTATAGGATTCATTGAAGTTATCTTCGAGCGATTTTGCCCTTCTGCTGATCTCGTCCGCGGTAAGCGCGCAATCTCCGGCTTTCTCGGCTATCATCCCGGCAGCGTTTTCGATCTCTGCAGCAGCAGCGTTCATCTCCTGTGCAGAAGCCGCCGTTTGTTCCATCCCTGCTGAGAGCTGCTGCGTGGTGGCTGAAATATCGTTTATATTATCTTTCAGTTCGGCTATATTGCTGTTAGTAAAACCTATTGTGTCTTCCAGCTGTTCCGTCTGGGAAATCACATTCCGGAGCAGGTGTCTGAACTGCTTTCTCAGCCTGGCTACAGCTGCTATTATCAAGCCCATCTCATCACTGTCATTGAGATACTTATCATAGACAGGATCATGCACAAGGTCAAAATTGGTCGTCTTTTGTATGTAACTTACGGCAACCCTGGACCTTTTGCTGACACTCAATATAAAGATTATAGAAATGATTACGGTCAATATACTGCCTGCAATGGCAATGTTCAGCATTATCAGACTCAGCTTTGCCACTGACGCCCTGCTTTCACTGATCACATCCTGGCTGTATGTCTCCAGTATTTCTTCCATTTGGTTGATCGCTTCCCTTGCATTCCCGAATGCCGTCCGCACTTTTGCCTCATCTGCACTTGCGGCGCCGGGTTTGGTAAGCTCCGACCAGACCTTGAAATTATCCTCGAATTCCATGAACAGCTCCTCAAAAGACATGCCGGAACTCTCATGCTTATACTCCGAGAACTTGTCGCCGCCGGCAAGGATTATGTCCCTTGCTGCATTTACACGCTCGACGGTCTGAGCTGCATTCTCTTCATATGACGCTTTTGCCTCTCCTGATTCTTTGCTTGTTTTGGCCATCTTCAAATCATTATAGGCCGTCAGGGCCTGATAGAAATCCCTGTCGGCATTGAGCAGACTGCTCATGCTGATGCTGAACTCATCATACAGATTTGCGGCCAGATCCTCGTTTTCCTTCGTTGCCTGCCAGACAGACAGGAATGTTACCGCTCCTATTGCAAGAATCGAAACTATAAATGGGATGAGCATCTTGACACTAAGCTTAAAATTATTGAGCCTGATCATACTATCTTACCTGTTCCTTTCTCTGTTGTTTCTGTTGTGTATGTTTAGGATAGCTGCGGATTGACATACAAAATATATTTCACAGTATCGGAGCTTTCAAACATGAAACTGCTTCAATACTGCTGATTTCGGGCATTGCAGCATTCCATCCAAGTAAATATTTGCCAGTTATTCGCAGAATAAATATTTATTCACAGGGCAATAGTGAATAAATGAAGAAAATTCAAAAAAGTACAGTTTAGTTGATTTGGCGGTGGAGAAGGCAATATGGAAAAAAAGCCTGTTCTTTTGATTGCATTCTATAATAAAAAAGCTCTTGGAGTAAGGTGTCTGGAGAGATCTCTTGTCAGGTCCGGCCGAAGGGTCCATATACTGTACCTGAAGGATTTCAACAGCAAAAGGCCGGAGCCCGTCAGCAGCAGGGAACTGACGCTTGCCGCAGATCTGATGAAAACGATCGGCCCCGGTCTGATAGGCCTGAGCGTAATGTCCTCTCTTTACATGGAATCAGTCATTGCAGTAAATGCGATGCTTCGGGAAAAGTTCGACATACCGCTCGTCTGGGGCGGCATCTATGCCACCCTGTTTGCTGAAAAGAGCCTCAGTCACACAGATCTCGTACTTCGTGGCGAGTGCGAGGAAGCGATCGTGGAACTGGCTGATGCAGTATGCGGTCAGAAAGACCACCGCAGTATAGCAAACCTTGCATACAGGGATCCCGTGACCGGAAAAACTGTGATCAATGAACTGCGTCCTCTTTGCAGCGATCTGGACAGTCTTGGATACCCATTGTTTGACTCCGGCAATAAATACTTCATTGAGAACGGCCGCATCTCATATGGAGATCCTTTGACCGATTCCATGAGTTATGAGTTGTCAGCATCAAGGGGCTGCCCATTCCGGTGCTCTTATTGCTCCTCGGTAAATATCAGGAGGATGTACGGAGGGCATGGCAGATATGTCAGGTTCAGGAGTGTTTCCAGCATCGTCGGCGAACTGGAAGAAGCCATGGCTTACATGAAGAATCTGAAGGTCATACATTTCTGGGATGAGATATTCCCTGACGGCAAATCATGGATCGATGAGTTTGCATTAATGTATAAATCCCGCATAGGCCTTCCCTTCGAAATATGGGGACATCCGCTCAGGTGCGGTTCATATGCCTTATCTAAGCTGACAGACGCCGGCCTTTATAAGGTGGTCATGGGGATCCAGAGCGGATCGCCCCGCATACGCAGTGATATATTCCGCCGAAGCGAGACTCAGGCAGAAATTCTGGAAGCCTCGGAAGTTCTGAACACCTGCAGAGTCTACACCTGCAGAGTCCCCCAGGTGGTATACGACTTTATGCTCCGCCATCCATTTGAAAACCCGGATGATATAAAGCATACATACGATTTATGCACAAAACTAAAAAGACCGTTCGAACTCCAGCTGCATGGACTTAGTTTTCTGCCCGGCACCGATATAACAGGCATCGCAGAAGCCTGCGGCATACCGGTGCTAATATCGGAGTCAGGCCCGGATAATCCTATGCAGGAAGTCTATAAGACATACTGGGGACAAAAGAACGGCAGCAGTATCATGGACTACTGGTATGCCCTGATATACCTGAGCCAGTTCAGGCTGGGTCTGCCTTTATCAAAACTGCTCAGCAAAGCATCGGGATCCGGGATATCGTTCCATACCGCATTGCTGCTGCAAAAAATGTTCCATCCTGCCGCAAGGCTCAGATATTATTATAAAAAAGCTGTTCTTCTGGCGAGAGCTATGTTTGGCAAAGGCAGAGCACTAAAAGCCGACAGACACACCGTACAGTACAACGAGGGCAAATAACAGCGTATCCGCGTTCCGACAGGAGAGTTACAGATGAAAAGGAAAATTCTGCGCACATTGCTTGTCGTGATCATGATAACAACTATCTTTATTTGCGCGCTTTTTATTTCGATGGCTGTGGTCGAGCCTGATGCCCATATCTATCCTGATTACCCGAGGGTCGATCTTGCTCCTGTTCTGTCAAAGGACTCATTTGAAGATAAGGATTATTTCACGCTGTACTGCCAGACAGGTCTGGGCAGGCCTGCGGTAGATGAGATAAAAGAGCTTTATGAAGATTGGCGGCAGCGCATCCTTAAATTCCAGGAGGATTTCTGGAAGGAAGTAAGATTTACATGCGAAAAAAACAGCCCGATCTCAAGGGAAGAATCCATCGTCGATGAACACGGCAATTACATAAGCGGCATAGATATGGCCCCGCTTCACGAAGGCTACATCCTGGTGACAAAAGCATCCCATACATACGGATGGAGAAACGGCCATTCAGCGCTGATTGTCGATGCGGATAACGGAAAAACACTCGAATCGGTGGTGCTCGGCAGAAATTCCTCCATACAGGATATCAATAAGTGGACAAACTACCCGAATTTTATTCTCCTTCGGCCAAAAGGCGCTACATATGAACAGATGCGTGAAATATCATTTACGGCAGTCAAGCTGCTTTATGATATCCCCTATGATCTGACAGTAGGCATCTTCAGCCCCAAATCGGCAGATATGGACAAAATAAGCGGCACTCACTGCTCCCACCTGATCTGGCAGGCATACCGATACCACGGGTATGATCTCGACAGTGACGGCGGCATGATAGTTACTCCGAAAGATATTGCCGCAAGCCCCGATCTCGAGATAGTTCAAGTCTATGGAGCAAACCCGCTCAATATCTGGCCGTAATGTCGGGTAACAAACACACAGCAAAATTTTATATTGAATAATTTGGGAATTTGATATAAAATTAGACTGCTGTCGAATAGCCGACAAAGAAATTTTATTGGAATGCTGGTTTTGTGATGTTTGAGAAGTTCCTGAATAAACTGAGTTTCCTATTCAAGAAAGATCGCCCGGTACTCTATGTTATTATTTGCGGGATGATATCGACGCACTTCTTTTATATTCTCTACTTCAGAAATATCGGGAGCACCTTCATGTCTGTGTTCAATATATTCAGTACACTTTTTTATGCTATGCTGCTTGTGATATTCAAGCATCATGGAAACCCGATCGTTCTGAAGCTTGCTTTCTATGAGATCTGCATCCATGCATTCTGCGCCACGGCGGTCGTCGGATCGGGCAATGGATTCGAGATTTTTATTATCTGTGCCGTGTTTGCAAGCTTCAACCTTGTATACATAACACGTTCCAACAAAACCACCGCATTTATAATGGTGATTTTTGCTTTTGCATTGCTTTTCGGCGTCAGATTCCTACCCGAAATGGCCGATTTTTCATCCATTCGGGTATTCCCGAATCCGCGTTCCCTCGAACTGATCTTTATTTTCAACTCTTTTATAGCCTTTGCGATGATAGGTGCCACGCTGATCGTATTCTTCTCATATATAAGGTCTGACAAGGAGAAGCTGACACAGCAGAATTACAAGCTGGCCGAGATGGCATATATGGATTCGCTTACCCAGCTTCTGAACAGGAGGGCCATGAAGCTCAGACTTGAGGCGGCTCTGGAGGTCAAGAAATACTATGATCAGGAGTTTGTGATCGCAATAGTCGATGTGGATGATTTCAAACAAATAAATGACAGTTATGGGCATGACTGCGGCGATACAGTGCTCAAGAATGTGGTGCGGATCATAAAGGAAAACGTTCGTGCCACCGATTATGTCTCCAGATGGGGAGGAGACGAAATACTTATTTTGTTCAACAAATCGACTCTGAGCGGGGCGATGTCGTGCATCGAAAGGATACACAAGCAGGCCTCCTGCACTGAGTTCACATACAACGGCAACAAGCTGATCGTGACTTTGACCATCGGAGTTTGCCAAAGCGAAAATTATTACATGTATCAGGATGTAATCCTCGAAGCAGACCGCAGGCTTTATGAAGGAAAGCACAAAGGAAAGAACTGCATAGTGTATGAATCCTCAAGAGCCTGATAATTCCCTTCCCGCATGATAACTCTTCAGTCCGCATCACCCGTCCATATGTTACAATTTCATGCTTTTGGGTATATTAATAACAACGAATATATCAGGGAGATCATTTCTATGCACGACGTAATAATTATCGGCGGAGGACCCGCCGGCTACACAGCAGCGCTTTACAGCGCAAGGGCAGGCCTTGATGCGCTTGTATTGGAAAAGATGACTCCGGGCGGACAAATGGCGTCAACACTGTCGATGGAGAACTACCCTGGCTTTGAAGAGCCGATAGGCGGGCCGGATCTGGCCCTGAAGATGGAAAAGCAGGCAAGGAAATTCGGAGCTGTAGTAACATTTGACACGGTTGTTGACTTGTCCCTCGAAGGTGATATAAAGATAGTCAAATCAGAAAAAAATACTTATCGGAGCAAAACAGTCATACTTTGCATGGGTGCCTCTCCAAAAAAGCTGGGATTGCCGAAGGAGGATCTCTTGCGGGGATCAGGGGTCTCATACTGTGCAGTATGCGACGGCGCACTGTTCAAAGGCCATACGGTCGCAGTGGTCGGAGGCGGTGATACCGCTGCCGAGGATGCGCTGTATCTGTCAAGATTCTGCCCGAAGGTTTATCTGATCCACAGAAGAGACAGGCTGCGGGCGTCAAAGATACTTCAGAAGGAATTGCTCAACAACAAGAAAGTAGAATTTATCTGGGATTCGGTAGTTGATGAACTGCAAGGGCAGTTCAGCGTTGAAGGCATAACGGTAAGGAGCATCAAAACAGGCAGTACGAGAACGCTTGATGTTTCAGGGTTGTTTGTCGCAATAGGGCTTACTCCAAGCACGGATCTGGTAAAGGGAAAGGTAACACTGGATCCCGACGGCTATATCGTTACAGACGAAAAAATGCAGACAAACATACCCGGTGTCTACGCTGCAGGAGATATCCGCAGCAAGATCCTCAGACAAGTGATCACGGCAGCTTCCGACGGCGCTGTTGCCGCATACTCGGCGGAGCATTACATAAACAGCCTTGATGACAGATGATCAGCCGGCATTCGATATGATGCCGGCATTTCATACATCCCACCATTCACGGCCATCTCTTGCCAAAAGCTTGAATGCCGTGACCGGTCCCATCGTTCCGGCAGCATAATTGGGAAAGCTGAACCTTTTCTGCTCCCTGTAGCCTATTATCCTGTCTGCAAACATCCATGACGCCTCGACCTCGTCCCATCTGGAAAACAGTGTGGAATCGCCTCGTAATATATCATGTATGAGACGCTCATATGCTTCTGGCGTATTGCCCTGGTTCGGACTGATATGGCTGGAATCCATTTTCGCAGTGACGATCTCGTTATGGGAACTGAAATCCCTGGTATTGAACTGAAAAAAGACGCCTACGCTGGGTTGTATCCTGATGACCAGCAAATTGGGTTCCTGTACGCGGCCTGACTTGAAATAAAGTATATCAGGCAGCCGTTTGAACTGTACGACGATTTCAGCAGAACCTGTTCCCAGCCTTTTGCCTGTTCTTATGTAGAACGGTGTGCCGGCCCACCTGAAGTTATTTATATGGAGTTTGAGCGCAGCGAAGGTTTCGGTGGCCGAGTCGGCAGGTACCTTCTCTTCTTCCCTGTAAGCCGGAACGGAGACGCCGTTTATCACTCCCCTGCCGTATTGCCCGAAAACAACATTGTCTCTGAGCAGTTCAGGAGTAAACTCTTCTATGGCCTGTATTACCTTCAGCTTTTCCGTCCGTATGGCATCGGTCTCAAGAGCCACAGGAGGTTCCATAGCTACCAGCGACAGTATCTGCAGGATATGATTCTGGACCATATCGCGTACTGCGCCGGAACTCTCATAGTATCCCCCTCTGGATCCGACACCGTTCGTTTCGGTCAGTGATATCTGGATATTATCTATGAACTTGCTGCTCCAAAGCGACTCAAATACGGAATTGCAAAATCTCAGGACCATTATGTTCTGTATCATTTCCTTGCCGAGATAATGGTCTATCCTGTATATGCTGCTTTCAGGAAACACCTCAAGCAGCTTGCTGTTCAGCGCCCGTGCGGTGGCCAGATCCTTCCCGAAGGGTTTTTCGATAACAAGCCTGCTCCAGGAGCCGCCTTTGCCTGATGCAAGACCACTTTCATGAAGGCCGTGTACTATCGTTTCAAAGTATTCCGGGGCGACCGCGAGGTAAAATATCCTGTTGCCTGCAGTGCCTGCGCTGCCGTCTGCTTCTTCCAGATATTTTCGAAGTCCGGCATATCCGCTTACATCGGTAAAATCAAATTTATAGTAGCTGATCAGCTGCCTTAGCCTTGCCCACAGTTTTTCATCTATTTTATTTCTCGAGTATTTCTTAAGAGAATCAAACACCTCATCCCTGTACTGCTCCTGCGACATATCCCTTCGCCCGATACATACTACAGTGAAGCACTGTGGCATCAGGTCGTCGTATATCAGGTTGTACAAAGCCGGAATCAGCTTGCGGTGGGTAAGGTCGCCGGTTCCTCCGAATATTACCAAAGCGGCAGACAATCTCCCGCTTTCACATTTGACCGTATCCATGCTGTGGCATCAGCCTCCCGAATCCATGTGCAAAACTTAGTTTGACTTAATATACACTTTTTACCCGGAAAAAAGGATATGAAAACCTGATATCAATAATATTCCGCCAGTATTCAAAAAGACTCCGCCAGTTTGCGTGCGATCGGGATGTCGGCCGGAAGCAGGCCGTAATCCAGCAGTTCGTCTGCATGGACCCATCTGTATGCATCGTGGACGCTGAGCGATATCTCTCCCTCAATTATATCTGCGAAGTAAGCCAGAAGGCGAATACAGCCCTGGGGATATTCGTATATGCTCTCACAGAAATAACCCTTCACATCGGCTGCCACTCCGAATTCCTCAAGCAGTTCCCTTTTAAGACATTGCTCGGGGGTTTCGCCTTCCTCGAGCTTGCCTCCCGGAAACTCCCATCCGCCTGCCATCTTTTCTCCCGGCGCTCTTCTTGCTATCAGGTACCTGTTGTTCCTGCGGATCACTGCCGCAGTTACATCCTTCATTCCGCCCATCGTCTCCTGCCTTCCATGCCATAGAATTTATCGACATTATATATATTATAGCGCATAATAAACAGGTTATTTTTAATTGCAGCGAATTTTTATTCAAAATTGCTAATTCGATCAGAAGATTGACGTATATCCTCGTATAATTTATTATAAAAATATACAGGGCAGGAGACGCCGAATGAATCAAAAATATAAGGAAAGTCTAAAAAAAATTGGCATATTTGCATTAGTTGTGGTCTCAGTGATCGCAGGAGTGTATCTGATCTTCAGACTCGCATTTTTCCTGCTGCCTTTTCTTATAGCATTCATACTCTCATCAATGCTGGAACCATTGATAAAGCTTCTGCACAACAAACTGCGCATCAGCCGGAAAATATCCGTTCCGATATTATTACTGCTTCTTATCGCAGTGATAGTAACGCTTCTCACACTGGGTGTGCTCAGGCTTATAGAAGAGGTCCGCGCTCTGATCAACGCCGCCCCTATGTTTCTGTCTCAGCTTTATGTACAGATAACCGATCTGCTGACAGAGGGCTCCAAACACATAGAATGGCTGCCGACAGATATCACCGATAATATCAGAAGCGTTATTTCCGAATTGTCACGCACGATCACAAACTTCGGCAAAACTGTTGTTAAAGGCGCTTATCTCACAGCAATATCACTGCCTGAAGCTATAATTTTCACGATCATTACGATACTTGCCACATTATTTATGGCGAAGGACCGGGAGAAAATCGCTTCGGTATTCAGGCATCAGCTGCCTGAAAGCTGGCTCAACCGCATCCTTACGATCAAAAAGGACCTGTTCAACGCAATATTCGGCTATCTGAGAGCCGCTCTCATAATGATGGTCATAACCTTTACGGAACTGCTTATAGGGTTCAGTATCATGCGTGCGGACTATGCGCTGATGCTAGCGTTCCTGATAGCGGTGATCGACGCGCTGCCGGTGCTTGGTGCAGGAGGTGTCCTGATACCATGGTCGCTGTATTCGTTCATTACAGGCAATATCAGGATGGGTATTTCCGTTTTGATATTGTACCTTGTCGTACTTGTCATCCGTCAGATCGTCGAGCCTAAGGTCGTAGGACAGCAGATAGGCGTATATCCGCTGGTCACACTGCTTGCGATGTATACAGGCCTCAGGCTGATCGGGTTTGCAGGACTGATCCTCGGCCCCATCGCCTTCATCCTTATACGCAACATACTCATTACGATATATAAAAAGAAACCTATAAAAGATATCATTGGCTTTGACCGTACTGATACCGATAAGGACGGTGCACAATAGGGTTTGGGCAAATGTCAATATGCTTCGTGATCTGAACAGGACAGTATGCCTAAATACATAAAAACATCCCCTTCGTCAGTGGAGGGGATGTTTTATGCAAATTCATTGATACCGGTGATGTACCGATCATCCGAATATTGAAATCGTTGCAAATAACCCTGCAGTAAGGGATGAAATCAATGAAACAACTGTGATCTGAGTATTTATGGACGGTCCTGCGGTATCCTTGAAGGGATCGCCTACCGTATCGCCGACGACTGCGGCTTTATGAGCTTCTGAACCCTTACCGCCTTCATTTCCGGCTTCCACATACTTCTTGGAGTTGTCCCAAAGGCCGCCTGCGTTGCCCATCAGCAATGCAAGCAGCAGACCGCTCAATATATTGCCTACGAGGAAACCGCCGATAGCGCCGACGCCGCCGATGAATCCGACTGCAAGTGTAGCCAGGATAGCGACAAGACCAGCCGGAATCAGTTCACGAAGTGCTCCCTTGGTAGCAATATCTATACATTTTTCATACTCAGGGACAACGCCTTTCTTTCCTTCCTTGAGACCCGGAATCTCATTGAACTGGCGATGGATCTCAGCAACCATGCGCTGGGCATTCCTGTCGACTCCCAGTATCAGCATTGCGGAGAAAACGGCCGGTATCGCGACACCGACTATCATTCCGAAGAATACGACCGGATTCATAACATCAAATCCGGAAAGCAGATCCATTCCCTTTTCAGCAAGAGCAACGTTCACTTCCGACATATAAGCGCCGAGCAGGGCAATAACCGTGAGTCCAGCCGCTCCAACGGCAAATCCTTTTGTTATCGCCTTTACGGTATTTCCTGCGCTGTCCAGTTCATCAGTGATCCTGAGCGCTTCTTCGCCAAGATTCCCCATTTCAACCAGACCTCTCGCATTATCGACTATCGGTCCGTAAGCATCGTTTGAAATAATCATTCCGACTATCGAAAGCATGCCTATTGCAGCCATCGAGATGCCGAACAGAGCATCCGTTATGCCAGGTCCGATACTATCGCAGATAAGGTAGGAAGCCAGTGAAGATACTCCTATACCGAGCAGTGCCGGGAAAGCGCTGATCAAGCCATAGCTGAAGCCTGAAAGTATCGTAAATGCAGGGCCTGATCTGGAAGCTCTTGCTACCATATGGACAGGCTTCTTGACATCATTGGTAAAGTAATCTGATGCAAGACCGACAACTGTACCAACCAGGAGACCTATTATCGTGGCTGCCCAATAACGCCAATTGAACCCGAATATCTGGGTCGCTCCTGCTGTAAGCACGGCAAACAGGGCAGTGGTAATATATGTGCATTTGTTCAATGCGGCGCTCGGATTTCCGTTCTTTCCTATACGTCCGAACATGATGCCTATGATCGATGATAACAGACCCATGGCAGAATAACAGAAGATCATGTTCGTATTTACACCCGTACCTCCGTCAATAGCCATAGCCAATACTATAGCTGCGGCCATGGAAGCAACGTTGGAATCGAACAGGTCTGCACCCATACCTGCTACGTCGCCTACATTATCGCCTACGTTGTCGGCTATGACAGCCGGATTTCTCGGATCATCTTCTGGAATGCCGAGTTCCACCTTACCGACAAGGTCAGCACTGACATCCGCAGTCTTCGTGAAAATACCGCCGCCTGCCTTTGCGAACAATGCAAGTGATGATGCGCCAAAGCTGAATCCAAGTACTGATGTTGCATCGCCGGTCAGCATAAGCACACCGGTCACACCAAGCAGGCTGGTTCCGACAACTGCCATACCCATGACGGCACCGCCGCGGAAACCGGCCATGAATGAACGGTTCATGTTTTTGGTTGCTGCTTCCGCACTTTTTACGTTTGCTATCGTCGCCACAAAGATGCCGATCTTTCCTGCAAGCGCAGACAGAATGGAACCAACGATATAAGAGATCGCCATCATTACGTTTTCTCCGATATCACCATTCCAGAAAGGCGACGGCAGAAACAGGACTATCAGTACTGCTACGATAGCCACAAATATCGCTAATATCTTGTATTCCCTGCCAAGAAAAGTATTAGCGCCTTTTCTGATAAGCTCTCCCACCCTCGCGACTTCAGGGTTAGAAGATGGTTGTGACTTTACCCAAGTATAGAGCCATGCTGCTACACCTAAAGCGAGTAAAGAAACCAGAATTGCTACGACTGGCCAGTTCATTTAAACGCCCCCCAATTGTGTGGTTTTTATTGTACTGCAAATTGCCATTTTATGACAGGTGAAATTCCACAATTTCCACCGAATACATTATAGTCATATACTCTGAGTAATGCAAACAATTTATTCAAAATTCCATTAATAAATCCGGGTCTTTGACAGTTGAATAAATAAAAAAGTTCGTGAAAGCCTTGAAATAGGC
>CAZQUQ010000029.1:6429-20758 GCA_964596445.1 uncultured Oscillospiraceae bacterium | reverse complement strand
AACAGCATTATACAACAACGCTCTGCCGACTGTCAACAATGCTCATTCCTCTTCATCTTCATCTTCGAACATCTGCTTGAGCAGTTCGAGCTGTGACATCAGCAGCATCTCGCACTTGGATTTGAATATATGGAGCTTTTTCTTGGAATCCTCATATTCGAACTTGATCTTCACGACTTCCTGGTTTGCATCGTTGATAAGCTTCTGTGCTCTGATCTCAGCTTCCCTGATGACATTTTCAGCTTTTTCGTATGCGTTTTTCTTTATGTCCTCTCCGGTCTGCTGAGCCACCAGCAATGTGCTCTGCAGCGACTCCTCCATCGTCTTGTAATGCTGGAGCCCTTCATTGAGCAGAGCCAGCTTGTCCTTAAGCTCGACGTTCTCTCTTATATAGGCCGTATAGTCCTCTATTATCTTGTCCAGGACATCATTTACCATGTCCTCGCTGTAACCCATGAAGGACTTCTTAAAAGTCAGGTTCTGCAGGTCGTTTGGCGTGTAATTCATACTGTGGTCACCTCTCACATATATTTCATGCAATATATTTCAGATTGTCAGAGAATTATCCTCAAAACTATATTCCTTATTATGGCAAGCAGTATGAATGCAATCAGCGGGGAAAAATCAAAAATCATCCGCTGCCCGGCAGCCGACCTTCTGATAATCGATCTGATCGGAGCCAGAACAGGCTCCGTAATCTGATACAGCAATACTACCAGCCTGTGATCCCTGTTGACCGGCAGCCACGATATCACTACCCTGATCAGCAGTATCAGTTCCGCTGCATCAAAAAGGAATCTAACCAATCTGTACAACACTATATTCATCCAATGCCTCCGGAGCCGACCGCATATGTCCTGTGCTACTTGACCCAGGGAAAGGCTCCCCGCCCTCTGAGCTCATCCTTGAAATTCCCGGTGATATCAACATTGCTTGGCGCTATCATAAATATTCCCGTTGATACCTTCTGGATATCTCCGTCCAGCGCATAAACCGACCCGCTCAAAAAATCAACGACTCTTTGGGCTGTTTCCTTGGTGAGGCTCTCCAGGTTGACGATCACAGGCTTCTTGTTTTTCAGGTGATCACATACGTCCCTTGCATCATCGAAGGTTTCAGGCTGCATGATGACTACCTTGAATTGGCTGTTGGAATGGATATTCACTACCTTGTTGCTCTGAGGCTTTTTAGTGAATGTCTGAAGATATTGGGGAGGCTGATATTTATCTTCAATTGGTTCTTCCTGTATTTCTTCCTCTTCTTCTTCCTCCACCGTTTCCCAGCCTACGAGATTGAGCATCTTGTTAAGCAGTTTTGCCATTTGTATACCCCTCCGTTTTTCTTTCGTTGTCAGGCCTCCTGCATCCGGGCCTGCACATCAGCTTGTTGTTTCCCGGTTATGCCGTCAGCGTTTTCCAAATAATGCCGTACCTATCCTGACCATATTGGCCCCTTCTTCTATAGCTACCTCAAAGTCATTGCTCATGCCCATTGAAAGGTAATCCATATCTACATTATCAATATTTTCCTTTCTGATGTCAATAAGCAATTTTCTAAGGCCTGCAAACACCCATCGTACATCTTCAGGATCCTCGGCAAGCGGAGCTATGGTCATCAAACCCCTTATCCTGATATTTCCCAATCTGCTTGCATCCTTTATAAAGGAAACTGCAGACTCCGGACTGATTCCGAACTTGGTTTCCTCACCGGCAACATTGACCTGTATAAGCACATCCATTATCTTTCCCGCCCTCTCAGCCCGTCTGTCGATCTCTTCCGCCAGTTCCGGACTGTCAAGCGAATGTATCATGCTGACTCTGTCAATGATGTATTTCACTTTGTTCTTCTGAAGATGCCCTATCAGGTGCCAGTTGCATTTTACATCCATTATATCGGTTTTTCCGCATAATTCCTGAACCCTGTTTTCACCAAAATCGGTCACACCGCATTCGAATGCTTCTTTTATCCTATCGGTACCGACAGTTTTAGTCACTGCTATCATCCTGATGACGGACGGATCTCTTCCGGCTCTGACGGCAGCCGCATTTATCCTTTCACGCAGGGACTTAAGATTATGTCTGATCATATCAGGATTTTCCGTCATTTGTTTATGATATCTCCTTCCTCAATATTGTCAGGATTTACGATGTATATATCATATAGGTTGACAGTTCTTTTATATTCATTTTCCGGAGTCCTTATAATTGCATATTCATTATCGCTGCATAAAATGTCTACTATCCTGCTGGCGGCTACGTTATACCTCACAAGCATTATCCTGCCCCGTGAGCCATCCTGAGTGATGTCTCTGAGGCATTTGAGCGGCACCTTGAGTCCTTCTTCGGTTTTCGTGATAAAATCTGCGCTTACGACACGTAAATCCGATAAGACGTCAGTACCTCTATTCATCTTTACTACTATAATGCATTTATCGGTCCCCGTTTCCTTTATATGTGCAATAACTCCGGCAGTCTCAAAATCCCTTGTGTTTATCCGTATCCTGATGCTGCTTCCTTCCTTTAGATTCCGGGCCTTCTCGGCGGGAATATCAGCAGCAAGCCAGATGTCGACTCCTTTTATGATCTTGGCGAATGATGATCCTTCTTTTACACTGCCTGACGAAGCAGGAACCGCGGCATGATCCGCTCTTATCTTCTCAAGCTCGTCCATCGTCAGGTCTGTCAGCCTGTCGGGCGTCAAAACTTTCTCAAATCCGTCTACTATATATGACACGATGCCCGAAATGCTGCTCCTTACCTGCAGAGTATTCTGATCGATCTCTTTTTGCAGTGCTTTCTTTTTCTTCTGCAGTGAACTGATATATTCATCGGTTGAATTCCCTGCCACTATTTCTGCTTTCTTCTCAACTATTTTCCCGATTTCCTTGCGCTGTTTTCCCATTTCTTCAAAGCTTCTTGAGTTGCATGCGAAAATCAGCTCCTGTACCATATGGCCTATCTCGTCATCCAGCTTTGCAAGATCCTCGGAGAAGAAGTCGGCCTTTTCCGCCTGCTCCATACGCGCCTTGACTATCCTTGCATTCAGTTCCTCGATTTCCTTGAGCTTCGCATCAGATTCTTCTCCTGTCACAACGGCGACATTGGTATAGGCAGCTGTTTTTTCGCCTTCATTTATTTCGGGGATATATCTTCCATCGATGGAGGAAGGGGCAAGCAATTCTTCTTCTCTGATAATGACTGCTTCGGCTGTGACATACTCCTCGATCGTTCCGATCCTTATGACATCCTGGGCGATGTGGTTTCCTGACAGCCAGTTAAGCAGCGAAGGGACATACAAGATCATGAAAATGACCGCAAGGAGACTGCCGATGGTGATCCTTCTGTAAACTGTCTTTTTACCGGCATTGGCGGCTTCATCCGCAGCTTTTGCATCAACATGGAACTCAATTGTCTTGTTGGATTTTTCTTCAGTATATTTCTCTTTCATCTTTAAAACCTTGCCAGTTTTCTTTCTTTCATATATTTCAGCGCTGTCATGACTCCCAGCTTAACATGCTCATAAACCAATCCTCCCTGCATATAGGCCGTGTACGGAGGTTTGAGCGGAGCATCGGCGCTCAGCTCTATGGAGGATCCCTGGATAAATGCACCGGCGGCCATAATGACCGGACTGTCATATCCCGGCATGTCCCATGGCTCAGGAGTTACAAATGAATCAACAGGCGAGCCCTTTTGTATTCCCTGGCAGAATGCTATCATGCTGTCCGGATCATTGAAGCGGATCGCCTGTATGATATCGCTTCTTCGCGCTTCCGGTTCCGGTGAAGTTTCAAAACCCAGTTTCCGCATCACAGCAGCAGTGAAAACCGCTCCTTTCATGCTTTCCGCCACTACATGAGGCGCCATGAACAGTCCCTGGAACATAAGTCTGTTATTTCCGAGCGTTGCTCCCACCTTTCTTCCAAGGCCGGGAGTCGTAAGCCTGTATGCGGATTTCTGCACATATTCCTTTTTGCCTGCAATGTATCCTCCGGTGAGGGCAAGACCTCCTCCGGGATTCTTTATCAGCGAGCCGGCAAGCAGATCGGCTCCTGCCTCTATTGGTTCCTCCGTTTCAGTGAACTCCCCGTAGCAATTATCCACCATCACGATCACATTGCTGCTGACTGCCCTTATCGCTTCGACAGCCCGCCTTATTTCCGCTATGCCTATCGGAGGTCTCCATCCGTAGCCGCGGGAGCGCTGTATCAGAATCATTCTGGTCTTGTCGGTTATAGCTCCTCTGATGCCATCCAGATCGATGTTTCCGTTTTCAAGCAGTTCAAGCTGCCTGTAACCGATGCCGAAATCCTTTAGAGAACCGGCGCCTTCTCCTCTGATCCCGATGACTTCCTCGAGGGTGTCATAAGGTTTGCCAGTAATGGAAAGCAGTTCATCGCCAGGCCTCAGATTACCGTACATGCACACTGCGATCGCCTGAGTGCCCGCCGTGATCTGATGCCTTACGAGAGCATCTTCGGCTTTGAAAACAGCGGCATATACGTCATCGAGCACTTCCCTTCCCCTGTCGTCGTAGCCGTAACCAGTGGTGCCTCCGAAATGGGAATCGCTCACGCGGTTCTGCTGCATTGCCGATATCACCTTGTATTGATTGATCTCCTTTACGGCGTCTATATCATGAAAAGTGCCCTTTATTTCATTTTCGACTGTCTGCGAAAGACTGATAATATCTTCATCTATCCCGAACAGTTCCTTTAGCTGACTCTTGCGAAGTTGGTCCATAGCCGGTTTCTCCTGTGTGGTTTATATATCCATTTTATCCTAATCGAGTGCCCAATTCAAGCTGTGTAACACGGGAAAGGCTTGATTTGATGACAACACTGGGATAATATTGATATGTTATGAGCAAAATGGAGTAATGGTGGGAATATGAAGCTTGAGACGATAATATCTTCGCAGGATTGTTCAAAGACAGTAAAACATATCCTTAAAACAAAGCTGCATTTATCGGAAAGACTGATAAAAAAGCTGAAATATTCCGGGGCGATCCTGCTCAACTCAGTCCCTGTCCATATCAACGCCAGGCCGTCGGAAGGCGATGTCCTTGAAGTATTGATCAGTTCTGACGAGCAAAACGAAAACATAATTCCCGAAAAAATGGATCTTGATATCATATATGAAGATGATTGCATGATAGCAGTAAACAAGCCGCCGAATATGGTCGTTCATCCCAGTGTACGTCATTTCACAGGCACCGTGGCCAACGGGCTTATGCATCATCTGCTGGGAAAAGGGATCAGGACGCTGATCCGCCCTGTAAGCAGGCTGGATAAAGATACTTCAGGAGTCATCGTTTTTGCACTCAATCCATATGTGCAGGACAATCTGATCCGCCAGATGAAATGCAATGCATATATAAAGGAATATATAGGCATCGTGCACGGTACGCTGCCGTCCCGCTCCGGCACCATTGAACTCCCTATCGAAAGAGCTCCCGGCAGTATTATGCTTCGTCAGGTATCAGCCACTGGCTCACCCTCTGTCACCTGCTATGAAGTGATCGAGCAATTCTGCGGTGCAGCATATATGCGATTTGTGCTCCAAACAGGAAGAACGCATCAGATACGGGTCCATTGCCAGGCGATCGGTCATCCGCTGCTGGGTGATACATTATATACATTGCCTGAATTTGAAGAAAACTACCATGGGCTTATCGACAGGCAAGCTCTTCACTCATTGCGCACCATACTCTGCCACCCGCTTACAGGAAAGCAGATCGTTCTTGATGCGGCCGTACCCGATGATATCATGCATGCACTGGAAATATTGAAGAAATAAGCACTATAAATTTACTATTCCTCCTATTTATGGTAGTATATTTATAGTTTACTGTCCAGGAGGAATATTGATGGAAATACTAAAGGAAAGATATTCAATAACTGAATTGAGCGAGATGCTTCAGCTCTCCGATCATACTCTCAGATTCTACGAAAAGGAGTTCGAGCTGAATGTGCCGAAGGATGACAGAGGCAGGCGCTATTATACTACGGATCTGGCAAACATAATGTACAAGATCAAGGTAATGCGAAGCGAGGGCCTTGAAATAAAGGCTATAAAGAAGATTCTCCGGGACGATCCGATATTCGGTCCTCCCCAGTCTCCCGCCGAATGCGGCAATACAGCCATCGCATCCGCCTCCGGTAAAGAGTATGATATAATGCAGAGGATATTCAGTGAGCTTGGAAAACAGCTTGCAAAAGAAATAGGTTATGAGTTGGATAATACAAAAGATCAGCTTGTCAGGGAGATAAGCAAAACAAAACTGGAGCTGGGAGCATGTGTTGAAAACAGTGTCCGAAGACTTGAGAGCAAGATGGAAAAGCATTACGAAGAAGTCGACAGGGCTTTGGGGAAGTGGCGGGAGAAGAAAAACAGGCATCCGGTAAAAAAAGTCATCAAAAATATTTTTGATGTTGATTTTAAATGATTTCTTTCTCTGAGTAAGCTTTAATACACGTTAAAACACCACCTGAAGAAGGTGGTGTTGTTTTTCGGACCGATCGTTCTGCTTCTCAGCCTACTTTCATTTCCAGTCTGAGTTTATCTGCAACCATAGCAATGAATTCGGAATTTGTCGGCTTGCCCTTTCCAATACTGACCGTATATCCGAAGAGGGCGTCGATGGTTTCGACCTGTCCTCTGCTCCATGCAACTTCTATAGCATGCCTGATGGCCCTTTCGACTCTGCTGGGCGTCGTATTGTACTCACGAGCGATAGATGGATAAAGCTGCTTTGTGATCGAGTTAATGATGTCAAGATCCTTGACCACCATCATGATCGCATCGCGGAGGTACTGATATCCCTTGATGTGTGCCGGGACACCGATCTCATGCATCATGTTGGTCACCTCGACCTCCAGATTGCGTTGAGTCGGAGCTCGATACGAAGATTTTACATCCGATACATAGTCCGATCTGATGATGGGATTATGACTGGAATCTTTGAGCTGCCTTATGCGTGATACCAGGACATCCATATCGAAAGGTTTTACTATGTAATATTCAGCTCCTAGAGAAAGAGCTCTTTGGGTGATCTTATCCTGTCCGACTGCTGACAGTATGATAAACAAGGGACGTTTTTTCAGAGACATCGTCCTTACCTTTTCAAGCACACCGAGGCCGTCAAGGTGAGGCATTATAATATCTAATATAGCTATATCAGGCAACTTGTCCGCAATCAGTTCACAAGCTTCATTACCGTCCTTTGCCATACCGACCACTTCAATATCGCCCTGACTGTTCAAATATTCGAAAAGGATGTCGCTGAACTCTTTGTTGTCATCTGCTATGATTATTTGTATCTTTTTATCCAGCAAGTGTATTCCCCCTCCGTTCATGCATATTTTGTTTACTGTTGTTTCCATTATATTTTTGTTTTGTATTTTTATCAAGTATTATTTTCACACATATTCCATTTATTAAGTAAATACAGTTATGTTCTAAACCTCGAAATCCCTTATTTTCTGGCCATTGTGGCGATCTATGTCCAAACGGTGTCATCTGATATCGAGGTGTTTTATTTCCTTAATTTTCCATTTATTTCCTGCTTATGCCCGCTTCCGCTATACAACTGTATTTCTCAGCATAGCTTCTACAAAAATACCATAACCTCTTGTCGGATCGTTTACCAGCACATGTGTCACAGCACCCACTATTT
The DNA here is from genome assembly GCA_964596445.1 of uncultured Oscillospiraceae bacterium. Classification (GTDB taxonomy): domain Bacteria; phylum Bacillota; class Clostridia; order Acetivibrionales; family DTU013; genus DTU013. The sequence continues at coordinate 13,081 of CAZQUQ010000029.1, read as the reverse complement.
TGCCGTCCTGGATTATCGGACTGCCTGACATGCCCTGTACTATTCCTCCCGTAGTATTGAGCAGCCTTTCATCCGTTATCTTTATGATCATTCCCTTCGAGCCATTCAGATTCTGTCTTGATACTCTTTGTATCAATATATCATATTCCTCGATCTTCCTGCCGTCTATATTCGACAGTATCGTAGCCGGACCTTCCTTTATATTGGCTCTGACACCGACAGGGTATGTCCTTCCCTTTATCCTTTGCATCGCATTTTGTTCGAGCTTGCCATATATGCCTATTTCCGTATTTGAAAGGATCGTTCCGAGCTTGGTTCCTTCCGTAAATATGCCCTTCAGTTCACCCGGAACACCCGATTTGCTCATTTTTACGCCAAGTATATCGGATTCCAGTATCTCTCCCGATTTGACAGACATGAGCATGCCTGTGTCAATATCTGTGATGCCGTGTCCCAATGCGCCGAATCTTCCTGTCTTCTCATCATAGAAGGTCAATGTTCCTATCCCTGCGGTGCTGTCTCTTACCCAAAGGCCTATATGATATTTATCGTCCTCAGATGATCTTACAGGCGAGACCATTGCTTCGTGCAGCACATCGTCCGATCTGAATGCTATCTTGATCGGGTTTCCCCCGCTGTGCTCAATTTCATCGGTCAGATCCTCAATGCCCTCCACTGTTTTGCCATTGACTGCGGTTATAATGCTGCCGGGCCTGATGCCGGAGTTTCTGACTGGAATGATTTTCTGCCCGTTGGATGCAACATTTGATATTCCGATGACAAGTATACCGTCAAGCTTGATCTTGACTCCTATTGTATTGCCGCAGGCTACAAGGTTTTTGCTTGAAACTACATCAACATTGACAGTCCTTACGGGAATGATCCCGAAAAACCTGAAGTTGAGCTTTACACTGCCGTCTCTGTCGGAGCTCAGTGAAACTGGCTTCGATATGCCTATGTGATTGTATGGCGTCGCAAAACTTTTGCCGTTGATCCTGAGTATCCCATCGTTGTCAGCTTTTATGCTTATCGGGAACAGACTGTCTATATTATATGAATACTCTTCTCCTTCAATGAGTACCATTTCACCTGGTACCGTCATGATTACCTTTATATATGATCAAAAAAGTGCATTTTCTCATTGTTCAACCTCCTGCTAGTAAGTTAACCTTTTAGATAATCATTTATTCAACCAAATAAATGAACAGGAGGTAAAAATGAATAAGAAATAAAAAAATCCGGTGATTTTGACCGGATTCGCTGTTTCTGGATTGTTTATCAGGCTATTTGCGGCTTTTTTGCGGTTTTTATCATTTCCTCGGCATATTTCAGCGACGCCTCTGTCAGTTCACCGCCTATGAGCCGTGCTATCTCTTTTGTCTTGCTTCCATGATCCAGTAATGAAACTGTCGTCCTGGTATTGCTCTTACCCGCAATTTTCTCGATAAGGTAATTATGGTCGGCTATACATGCTATCTGTGCCAGATGGGTCACACACAGGACCTGATGTATGTTTGAAATATATGACAGCTTTTCGCCCACCTTTTGAGCAGCCTTGCCGCTGATACCCGTGTCTATTTCATCAAAAATAAGTGTTGGTATGCTGTCTACCTCCGCAAGGATCGTCTTGATCGCCAGCATTACCCTTGACATCTCGCCTCCTGAGGCTATGCGGGCCAACGGCTTCAATGGCTCTCCCACGTTTGGCGAGATCAGGAACTCGACCTTATCAAGTCCGTTATGTCCATACTTCCTTCCTGCAATACCTCCCGAAGCCGTATCGAACTGGATATCAACCTTAAATTTGGCTTTTTTCATCTCCAGTTCATCCAGCTGCTTCCCAATCCTGCTTTCAAGGATCGAAGCCGCTCTGACCCGTTCGGAGTTCAGTCTGCACGATGTAAGGTACAGCTGGGTTTCCAGTTCAGTCTGCTTCTGTACAAGCAGCTTTGCAGTCTCTTCACTCTTTTCCAGATCCTCCAGTTGTTTTTGTGCATCTGCACAGAATCGATGTATCTCTTCTATACCGGGACCATATTTCCGCTTAAGTCTGAAGATCTGGTCAAGCCTTTCCTCTATTCCCTCCAGAGCTGCAGGATCAAATTCGATGCTTTCTCTGCTCCTTCTTATATCAGCGGCAAGATCATCAGCCATATATATGATATCCTGCAGTCGTTTGTGCATGTCATCATAACTGTTGTCGAGCCTTGATACCGAGCTGAGCTGTGAAAGAGCTTCATTCATGGAATCCAGCGCAGGTTTTCCCGACGATTCGCCTGATGACAGAAGATCGTATGCCAAAGCAAGGATGCCGGATATCCTCTCAGCGTTTGACTGCAGTGTTTTCTGCCTGTTAAGTTCTTCTTCCTCCCCGATTTTCAGCTTTGCCTTTTCTATTTCATCTATCTGAAAGCGCAAAAGGTCCATCTTCCTTTCACGTTCACCCGGATCTCCCGACAGCTCCTTTAATCTTGCCCTTACGTCCCTGTACTGTTCAAGCAGTTCCTTATATTCCCGCAATATCGACTGGATGCTCTCTCCTGCGAACAGATCCAGAAGCTCTATATGATTTTCGGTCTTCAGCAGCGATTGGTTGTCGTGCTGTCCATGGATGTCGATCAGTCTCTCTCCTATAGCTTTCATGAACGACGCCGAAACCATCTTCCCGTTTATCCTGCATGTGTTCCTGCCGGATTGGGTGATCTCCCTCGATAATATGAGCGTGCCATCCTCCTCGGGTTCCATGCCCATTTCGTTCAAAATATCCTTTATCCTTTCAGCATCGACCCTGAAAACAGCCTCAATAAAAGCTTTATCAGAGCCTGTCCTTATGATGTCCTTCGATACCCTGTCCCCGAGCACAGCATTGATCGAATCGATAACTATCGACTTGCCGGCACCCGTTTCTCCCGTAAGAACATTAAGGCCGTCGCCTAATTCGATGCTGATCTCTTCTATAAGCGCAACATCATGGATATCCAGCTGTAAAAGCATATTGGCCGCTCCCCCCAATATCACTCCGACCTGTCACCTGATCATCCTGTTAAACTTGTCCACCAGTTCCTCAGCTATCTTCTCTGCTCTGCAGATTATCATTATCGTGTCGTCTCCGGCGATCGAACCTATGATTTCCGTCCACTTAAGAGCATCGATCGCTGAAGCAGATGCCTGAGCCATACCCGGCAGCGTTTTTACAACAACGATATTGTTTGCGTAATCGCAGCTGACAAAGGATTCGGTGAAGACAGTAAGCAGCTTGTTGGAGATATTTCCGTCGTTTTGGGCGATCGAGGCATACTTGTAACGGCCCTCATCCGCCATGACCTTGATGAGCCTCAATTCTTTTATGTCTCTTGAGACAGTAGCCTGAGTCACATCCATGCCATGCTCTCTCAGTTTTTCTGCAAGCTCCTCCTGAGTCTCGATCTGATATTTTTCAATCAGTTCCAGTATTTTTGCGTGTCTGCTGTACTTCATCTTTTTTCAGGCTCTCTCCCCTATAATATATTTTAGATCTTAATATATTGAAAAAATTAAACCTGCCGAATTTGACCAGCTTTATGGTGTGCTGTGATTTGCTGACGTCGACAGTGTCGCCGTTCATTATGTCATATCCTTCCCGCCCGTCGAGAGAAACCATCGCATGATGTTCCAATTCTTCTGCAACGACCGCCCTTACAACACTGTCAGCTTTGGTAATGAATGATCTTGTATATAATATGTGCGGACAGATCGGCGTCACGATCATCAGATCGGTATCCGGTTCGACTATCGGCCCTCCTGCGGAAAGAGAGTATGCTGTCGATCCGGTAGGACTGGAGATTATCAGTCCGTCACCGGGGAACGTATCTACGAACATGTCATTTATGTAGGCTTTCACATGGAGTATCCTGGATACTGCTCCCCTGGTAATCACGACATCATTTATTGCTACATCTCTTATAACGCCGCTGTTCTGCCTGGTGATAACAGCTTCGAGCATAATCCGCTCTTCAATTTCATACTTGCCTTCGAACAACTGCCTTATTGCCGGATCTATGTTGCTTCTGTCTGCTTCGGTCAGATATCCCAGGTTTCCAAGATTGATTCCCATGATAGGAAGCTGTTTCATGTATATCTTCCTTGCAGCCTTCAGCAGAGTTCCGTCACCTCCGAGGCATACGACAAGATCACAATTGTCTATCATTTCCTCTTCGCTTCCGCACGGTACACCCGTACCTGACGCAGCAGATAACTCGTCAGACATAAGAGCAGTGCCTCCATGCCTTTTGATACTGTCGGCAAGAAGACATGTATAAGAAAGATCACTATCCTTATCCAAATTCGTGATGATGCCGATTTTCTTCATCAAAACCTCCGCCCAAGGGAGTGGAGAAGTGTCGCCTAACGCCATTCAAAAGGGGACATTTCTCGAGCTGCTTCTCCAACGGCACTTCTTCAGAGAAGTGTCCCCTAACATTATATCTTAATTAAACATTTTTTGCTAGTTCAATTCTTCATGGGAGCTCCGGACTGCTTCATCTACGGCTGGCAATATTTCCTGCAGGCCGCAGGTCCCGTTCTCCAGCGACAAGTAGCAAAGATATTCTATGTTCCCTTCAGGCCCCTTTACCGGCGAGAATGTGATTCCTTTAAAGCAAAAGCCCGATTCCACTGCGTATGATACAACATCCACAGTAACCTGCCTGTGGACTTCGATATCTCTGACGACACCATGCTTGCCAACCTTCTCGCGGCCTGCTTCAAACTGGGGTTTGATAAGACATACCACTTCTCCGGTGCCAGGTTTCAGCAAAGCTTTAACAGGCAGAAGCACTTTTTTGAGTGAAATGAAAGATACATCTATAGATGCAAAATCAGCAGCAAAGCCGATATCTTCAGGCTTTACGTACCGAATGTTGGTTCTCTCCATGTTTATTACCCGTTCGTCATTCCTCAGCACCCATGCCAGCTGTCCATACCCCACATCGATTGCAACGACCTTTTCCGCACCGTTCTTCAGCATACAGTCGGTAAAACCTCCGGTGGACGCTCCGATATCGAGTGATGTCTTGCCCTTAAGATCGATACGGAAGAAACTGATGGCCTTTTCCAGCTTAAGCCCGCCCCTGCTTACATAAGGGACAGGATTCTCCTTCAGCAAGATCGCGGCATCGGCCGGGAAACTGCTGCCCGCTTTATCGGCTCTTTCTCCATTTACATAGACAAGTCCGGCCATGATACAGCTTTTTGCCCGTTCACGGCTTTCACAAAGGCCTTTCTTTACAAGCAGCACATCCAGTCTTTCCTTTTCCAATTCAAACCTCCAATGAGCGGTGTAAGCGGTATGGTGACACTCCTCTGCAGGAAGTATTCCATTATAGCTGAGGAATGTCACGCAATGATGCGTATTCGCATTAGAGCGGCAATGCTGTTTGCGGATGTTATGTTTCCACTCCTTAGTAAACCGCTTTCCTCATCAGTCTTTCAATATCACGTGTCATCGATTCAGCATCAAGTCCGTACTTGGCAAACAGTTCATCTCTTGAACCATGTGTTATCGGAACATCGGGGAAGCCGAACAGTCGTGTTTTTACAGAAAAACCGTTCCTGTTGAGGAGCTCGAGCACACTGCTTCCAAACCCTCCCCTGATACAGTTGTCTTCCATCGTCACCAGAGTGTGTGTTTTTGCGGCACTCTCCAGTATCAGCCTTTCGTCGAGGGGCTTTATGAATCTGGCATTAATGACCTCAGCATGGATGCCTTTTTTCAGAAGCAATTCTGCTGTTTTGAGTGCAGTTTCTGTCATTTTTCCGACCGCCGCAATGGTCACATCATCACCTGCTATTATCCTGACTCCCTTTCCGGGCTTTATCGGAACAGGCTGTGCCAGCATTTTGCTCCCGGTGCCCCTCGGATATCTTATGGCAAACGGCCCGTCATACTCCAGTATTCCAAAATCAAGCATCCTTATAAATTCATCATAGTCCGATGGGGCTGCTATCATCATGTTCGGGATATGTCCAAGGTACGACAGGTCATATAGTCCTTGATGAGTCTCTCCGTCCTCCCCGACAAGCCCTGCCCTGTCAATGGCAAAAACAACATGCAGCTTTTGCAGTGCGACATCATGGATGATCTGATCATATGAGCGCTGCAGGAAAGTTGAGTATACTGCAACAACAGGCTTTATCCCCGCCCTTGCAAGACCGGCTGCAAAGGTCACTGCATGCTGCTCCGCTATCCCGACATCGAAAAATCTTTCCGGATACAGCCTGGAGAATTTGTCCAGCCCGGTTCCCAAAGGCATCGCAGCTGTAATCGCCGTGATCTTTGGATCTCTTGCCGCAAGCTCTGCAAGTCTTTCTCCAAAAACATCAGAGTATGTCGGTCCGTTATTTGTCTTGACCTCGCCTGTTTCCACCTCGAACGGCGAAACGCCATGGTATTCCTGCGGCTTTGTTTCAGCGAATCTGTAGCCTTTTCCCTTTTGAGTCATCACATGTATGAGGACAGGGCCTTTCATACCCTTTGCGTTGGAAAATACCTTTATGAGCTCGCTGAGATTGTGCCCGTCTATCGGGCCGAGATATTTCAGGCCCTGTTCTTCGTAAATAATTCTTGGCGTAACTTTATACTTGATGGTGCCTTTTGCCCTGTTTCGCGCACGCA
>CAZQUQ010000029.1:0-6419 GCA_964596445.1 uncultured Oscillospiraceae bacterium | reverse complement strand
ATGGAGAAATGTATCGAGATCCTCTTATGCCTTATAGTAGAGCGGCTGCGTCCTGATCTTGCTCAGATACCTTGAAAATCCGCCGACATTTTTACTTATCGACATCCCGTTATCATTCAGGATGATGATCATATTGTTTGAAGAACGTCCGGCATCGTTCAGAGCTTCAAACGCCATTCCGCCCGTCATTGCCCCGTCGCCGATGACGGATACTACGGCATAATCCTCATGCATCAGATCCCTGGCCTTTGCAAAGCCCAGTGCGGCAGATATGGATGTACTGCTGTGGCCTGTATCAAAGCAATCATATTCACTTTCGCAGTTCTTTGGGAACCCTGATATCCCTCCGAGCTGGCGCAGCGTTTCAAACTGCTCCCTGCGGCCTGTAATGATCTTATGTATATATGATTGGTGTCCCACATCCCATATTATCTTATCCCTTGGAGTTTTAAACACCTTATGCAGAGCCAGCGTCAATTCAACTACGCCAAGGTTCGATGCAAGATGCCCGCCGGTAACGGAGACTCTTTCGATCAAAAAACTCCTTATCTCATCGGCAAGCATCTCCAACTGGCTCTGGTCAAGCCTTCGGATGTCCTCCGGCGATTGTATCGTATCCAACAGATTGTCTGGTCTATTTATTTCGGCCATTTTTTACTTTCCTTTTTCTTTTGAAAAATGATATCTTATCCAATATGAATCTGATAATAACACTCACCTTATATATTATATAATTGCTGTTGGTGATGGCAATATTCTTGCCAAGAGCTTTGCCTCCGACAGTCAGTGCTGTGATCATGCCTGTGACAATAAGCTCTATTACAGTTACGTCCTCACTGCCGCCTATCAGTCTGAATATTATATATGCGCCGGCAGCACCGCTGATTATGCCGCAAATATCACCAACAACGTCATTGCAGACATTGGAAACCTTATCGGCATTCCTGATAAGCCTTATTGCCTGCTTTGCCGCATACAGCTTTCTCGAGGCCATCGCATGGAAAGGTGCTTCTTCTGCAGCTGTAACGGCCGTACCGATAATATCGAAAATAATATTTACTGAAATTATGAGCAAAATAACCAGAAATGCCGTAAAAATATCAGCTTCTCTCAAAATATCGGATGAAGCTGCCGTAAGTATTGCAGAAATAAAGAAGGAAACGAATGTTATAACAAAGACCCAAACTATATTACTGCGTTTTGAACCGGCAACCGACGTCGATTTGAATCTTGCTTTCCTTGCATCGTCCGGCCGCCTGTAATTATCATCCAACCAATATTCCTCCGAAATCATATGTACAGGTCGTCAAGACCCTGTTGTATTATTGAGGTGGCAATATGCTGAGTAAATTTTGCGGCTTAGGTCAGGCAGGATTTCCCCCGCAAGTACTGAAATGTCGCCAAATCAGCGGTTTCCCTTGAAACCTGAGGCTGCCGTGTTGCCGGCGGCAGAGCCTGATCACCACTTAGTCCACACTGCAATCCTCAGCATATCTCTTTCGGGAACAGTCTAGGGGTTTTCCCCGGCAGTCTGTCCGCTTCCTAGCCTCTTTTGCAAATAAGGTTTCGAACAGCGATAATGCGCTCATACCGGCCAGTACTCATGCATCTGATCCATTATCCACCATATTCACTCAAGGCAGGCTACGCTGTCCGCAGCATCATACGATACCGCATAACAGGTTTAATCCCTGCTCGTAGTCGACTTGCAGCCTTTCCGAAAGAAAGCCTGCGGGACTTGCCCGCAAACATCCTGCGGCAGAGCTCGCTTTTCTTCCACAAGTCAGGGTCTCCACGGTAAAGGGGTCCACGCCTGCATGCCATTGCAGATCGCCCCTGAACCTTAACTCCCAGCACCGACCCACCGCTGGGCGCAGCAAGCCGGCACAAGGAACTTCATCGATATGCCCTTTGACGGATTTTTAGGCCCGTCCTGAGAAGCGGCAGTACTGACTAGAATACTGCGCCACCTCGTTTTACGGATTACTATTATAACATATATGCAGCATCCGATAAAGATTTGCTTAAGTTCTATTTTACACATTACCGGACATGGCGTGATCATATTACCTATTTATCTTGATGATGCTCTTGTTTTACCTGTCTGTCTGAGCCGCAGTCAGTTTTCCCTGTCCCTTATGAAAAATGCAAGTTCCTTCAGAAAGCCTGCCCTGTCTCCAAAGCACACGAGGGCATCCAATGCTGAATCCACCGCTTCATCAAGGATCTTTGCCGCTTTGTCCAAGCCGAACAATGATACATATGTCGTCTTGTTTGCCGCTGCATCTTTGCCTGCTGATTTCCCCATCTGTTCCAGGCTGCATTTAACGTCCATGATGTCGTCCTTTATCTGAAACGCAAGTCCGATAGCCTGTGCATACTGTTCCAGACTGTCATATTCGCTGTCCGAAGCGCCGCCGATCACAGCTGCCGAAAGTACGGAAGCCCTGATCAGCGCACCGGTTTTCCGCCTGTGCATATGCTCCAGCAGCTCCTCCGGTACTGCCTTTCCTTCGGACAGGATGTCGATGGTCTGTCCGCGGATCATCCCATCCGCTCCTGCGCTGCAGGCAATTATATCCATTGCTTTTATATATGTTTCAAGGCACTTGCCCTTTTTAAGCATGTATGAGGTCATCAACTCATATGCCCTGTTCAGCAGTGCATCTCCGGCAAGCAGTGCCAGAGCCTCTCCGAACACCTTATGATTCGTCGGCATGCCTCTTCTGTAGTCATCATTATCCATCGCCGGCAAGTCGTCATGTATAAGCGAATATGTATGTATCATCTCAAGTGCACAGGCAAAAGGCATAATATCGTTCCTGCTGCCGCCCAGCATATCACATACGGAAAGCGCCAACACCGGCCTCAGTCTTTTACCTCCGGCAGCAAGGCTGTATTTCATCGCATTGAATATTTCCGAACCAGGTCCGTCATCTGTTGACAGACAACCATCCAATTCTTCATTGATCGTTCGTACGTAATCGTCATATTTTGTTTTGAAATCTGTCACTGTTTCCATCGCACCATACCTTCAGCATTAAAATGCATCACTGTCCCATTGCGGGCAGTTCCTTTTCCACTACTCCGTTTTCACCCTCGATAAGCATCGTAATGCTCCGTTCCGCCTCATCAAGCTTCCTGCTGCAGTATTTCGTAAGTTCCACTCCCCGCTGGAAGCAGCTTATCGATTCATCCAGCGTCAGTTCTCCCTTTTCCAGCTTCTTGACTATTTCTTCAAGCTCTGCGACGGCCTGCTCGAATGTGATATCATTACCGCTCATCATTATCCCTCCTGACTCCTTCAACCATACAATCCAGCCTGCCGTCCGAAACAAATATCTCGAGCTTGTCCCCCGGCTGCACCGGATGTATGGATTTGATCAGTGCACCATCCTTTTTTGATCTGATAATACTGTAGCCTCTTGCCAGCGAACTCAGCGGGCTCAGTGAATCGAGTCTGGCTGCCAGCAGAGACAGCCTGTTCTTATACTCGCTGTTCAAAGCAGCCAGAGCTTTGTGCAAATACCTCTTCTGGACATCCAGCAGCATCCTTTCCTGGTATATCCTGTTGAATGGCTGCCTGAATGCAGTGCTTTCCTCAAGTCTTTTGAGGAGCATCCTTTCCATCGCGGTCTTTTTCATTATTGCATTTCTCAGCCGCATCCCAAGTCCGTCAAGCCTGTTCTCCACCACAGCCCTTTCAGGCATTGCCAGCTCTGCTGCAGCAGATGGGGTGGGAGCCCGCACATCGGCTGCAAAATCCGCTATGGTGAAATCAGTCTCGTGTCCGACGGCAGAAATAACAGGGATACGTGATTCATAAATACTCCTTGCCACGATCTCCTCGTTGAAAGCCCATAATTCCTCAAGAGACCCGCCGCCTCTGGCCACTATTATGACATCAACATTGTCAAGTTCGTTGAAACGTCGGACGGCATAAGCGATCTGGCCTGCCGCCTGTTCTCCCTGGACTTGTACCGGGTACAGCTTTATATTGACATTGTAAAATCTTCGGGACAAAACATTGATGATATCTCTGATAACAGCACCGGTCGAAGAGGTCACGACTCCTATTGCTTTCGGCAAATAAGGCAGCTTTCGCTTTCTGGCCTCATCGAACAATCCTTCGGCCTGCAGCTTCTTCTTAAGCTTCTCGAAAGCGACATAAAGCGCACCTACCCCATCCGGCTGCATTTCTTCCGCATAAAGCTGATATTGGCCATCGCGCTCAAAGACCGAGATGTACCCCCGTATCAGCACCTTCATGCCGTCTTCCGGTATGAAAGCCATCGCTGATGCATTCGATCTGAACATAACACATCTGAGAACCGACTTTTCATCTTTGAGCGTGAAATAGAAATGACCTGAATAATGGTTTTTGAAGTTGGAAATTTCGCCCTTGACCCACAGTCCCGACAATACCGGATCCTTGGAAATAAGCTCGTTGATATGTTTATTCAGTTCGGAAACAGTCAAAACATTCGTGTTCGACATAATCTTCAACCGCCGTCGCTATTCTTTCCGGTATTCTTGCTGTCTGACATTTTGCTCAGTATGCCGTTTATAAATGATCCCGCATCGTCACTGCTGTATTTCTTGGCCAGTTCGACCGCTTCATTTACAGAAACGCTGAATGGGATGTCATCCCTGAAGCAGATCTCATATATGCTGAGTCTCATTATAGAAAGGTCTATTTTTGATATCCGGCTTATTTTCCAGCCTTTTGAGTACTTTTCGATTATGTCCTCGATATAATCCAGATTGGCAAATACTCCGTCGATCACATCATTGACATAAGCCCTGTCGTTTTCGGCAAGAGTGTTCTCTTCAAAGAAAAGCGTCTTCTGAGCTTCCCTGTCGCCTTTTTGTATCTCCAGTTGGTAAAGGAGCTTCATAGCCATCTCTCTGGAGGCTCTCCGTCCCATCGCTTTTCCTCCTTTTATCAGCCGTGCAAAGTCATTCCTGCCTCAGCGGTATGTACCCGGCGGCAGTACTCTGTCCAGAAGGTTTTTTATGTAATTTTTATCCTCGTGCATTCTTTTTCCAATATAATAACCTACACCTGTCAATATTGCAATAAAGAGCACCCTCAGAAATCCAAGCACCAGTATGAGGACAGCAAGGGAAAAACCGATGGCTGCTCCTTTTATTGCACCACGGTGTTCATTATAATATGCCAGGATCTTTTCCGTATTCATTCTGTTGGCCTCCTTATTCAACCCTTGGTTTATATGTGATGCCGGAATAAATACTGTCCACTATCACTCTGACGCTCTTTACCGATATGCCTGATGCGTCTTCCACCGCTTTTTTCACCCGGCTCTGTACTTCTTCCGTAATGACGGGTATGCTCATATCAGGCATCACGACCACTCTGGCTTCTATCTCGACTCCGTCATCGGATTTCCTGACCAGTGTTTTTGATTCCTTAACCCCGTTAGTCCTCTTGGATGCATTTATCGCTTTTTTTTCTATGGAATTCAGCGATATTCTTATTTCCCCGTTATTAGTATGTTTGCTGACAGCCCGGTTATGCTTGCTGCTCCTGACTCCCGACAGCAGGAACATTATGCTGAGAGCGAAAAAGATCAATGCCACGATAAAAACCACTATTCTGAGAGCTGTGGCATTGTCTGTTGAAATTGCCTGTATAATATGTCCGGATATATCGACATAAGCATCCGGAAAAACCGCAACATACATCGCGAACGCAGAAAATAAAGCAAGGCAGAAAGCGTATACGGCCAGAAGAACTCTGAAAAAAATATTCATATCAATACCACCTCTCAAATCACTTCATCTTTTGCCGGCTGCAGCTGTCGGTCCTATCCGGCAGCAGTGCCGTTAACTCATAGAATTCACAAAATCTGTTCATTCTATTATCATTATAGTTTATTTTCCCAAAAAAATAAACCCTGTCGGGTTTATAATGCGTTTATCTTGTTTTATTCTGTTCTTCAAGCAGTTCTTTCTTATGCTCCCGTTCTATATTCACACCCTGTATATGGATGTTCACTTCGACAACATTAAGACCGGTCATATCCTCTACGGCATTCTTGACTTTCTCCTGTATCGTCCATGCAACCTCAGGTATCCTGTAGCCATATTCCACAATAATGTACAAATCGATGGCGGCCTCTTTTTCGCCGACTTCGACCTTGACTCCCTTTGATAGATTCTTCCTTCCGAGGGCTTCCGCTATGCCGCCTGCAATACCGCCGCTCATGGATGTGACGCCCGGGACCTCCATTGCGGCTATTCCTGCAATAATCGCTACGACTTCGTCGGTGATCTTTATAGTCCCTATATCATTGACTACACTCTGTACATTCTCTTCCATGGCTTGCCTCCAAAGGTTTAATGTATAAAATATTATAACACTTTTGCCGTATTAAGTAAAACCTAATAGACAGTAT
>CAZQUQ010000028.1:0-21278 GCA_964596445.1 uncultured Oscillospiraceae bacterium | reverse complement strand
TCAAGCATAATAATAAAGCAGGAGGGTGAAAACAGCTTTTTTATCAGTATACCCTGTATCGGATGCGATAACGAACATACCTACCTCTTCACGCGGAGATCCATACTGCTGGGTGAACCGGTCGTGTTCAACTGTCCCGAGACAGGTATGCAGATATGCTTCATAGGCAGGGATGAAGCAGTCCGCGGTAAGGTGGATAGTCTGGAAGAAGAATTTGACGAGCTGATAGATGCTTATGGTTACGAAAGCTACTTCCGCAATACACAGGTAATGATCGATACGTTGAACCGCATACATGATATTGCCTTGAACGGAAATCTGTTATGTGAATGCGGCGATGCGGATATCGACCTGGTGCTCCTGAACGACTGCGTATTGCTCAGATGCAACAGGTGCGGCGGCAGCAAATCGATACCTGCGGCAAGGAACAGCGATCTTAAGGAACTGCATGTAATGAGTCAGATACTTATAACCAGGGATACATTCCATTATGATGATGAACTTCTGTCAAGGCAATCAGGAAACAAATTTGGGAAATAAGTATCGGGTTTTCGTCAGAACAGCCGGAAATCAACCGGCGCAGCGTTGTTTTATTTGACAGCAGTTGTTTTGTGGTGTTATAATATTGTGGGACTATGAAAGTCATTCTGTTGCTTAGATTTCCCCATTAACCAAGGAATTCTCATATGTGTCATAAACAGTTTCAGTCAGGCATCACACTGGTTTGGGATTGTCCAAACGCTGCCGGTCTGGTCTGATACAGCGATAAACGAGTGTTTCATATGGATTCTGGATAAAAATTTTAATATATTTGACAGGTAGGTGGATTATGGAGGATGTAAATCTGACTGCAAAATCACTGGAAGATTTGCAGTACATAGCGAAAATGATGGGTTTGAGAAGTGTGACGAAATACACGAAGGACGAACTGATCGAACGTATACTCAAGGCCGGCGCGAAAAATGCCAAAAAAGATAAAACAGCAGATGATAAGCAGGATGCCGGCAGTGACGACACTAAAACAACAAAAACCAAAAGGGGAAGAAAACCTAAGAAGGTTGACATAAATGAATCAACTGATATAGCCGATGAAAAAGCAGGTGAGGATCAGAAGGATGGATCTGCCGTATCATCACCAATTGCTGAATCCAGCGTCGAAGAGCAAAAAGCGGAGCCTGAAGAGCCTGTAGTATTGAGGAAATCCAGAAGAGGCCGTCCAAGCAAAGCATCGAAGGAGGCAATGAAGCAAAAGTCCGCAGACTCAGGTGCCGATATTTCAGAAGCAACAGGCAAGCCTGAAGCTGAAGGCATACAGGATAAAAAACCTGATACCGGATCAAGGCAAACTGTTAAAACTGAAAAACCTGATATCAGGTCAAAGCAAGCGGACAAAGCGGATAATGCGGATACAGAGGATAAAACGGATAAAGCAGATAAAGCAGAGAAAGTTGATATAACAGTACAGTCTGCCGCTGCGGAAAGCGAACAAAAAGCGGAAGCAGACAGCCAGGAGGCTAGAAAAGAAGAATCCTCCAGGACTGACAGTCAGGAAAGCGGGAAACCGGCCGCTGACGAAGGCAGATCTGAGGAAAAGCCTTCATACAGGAGTTATGACCAGCAGCAGAGACGTGAATGGAACGGACAGCAGGACAGGCAATACCAGCAAAACGGCACTGAAAAAATCGAGAGCGACGATCCGGTGGAAGGTGTACTGGAGGTTCTGCCCGACGGTTATGGCTTCTTGCGGAGCGATAATTTCCTGTCCGGCACAAAGGACGTGTATGTATCTCCTTCGCAGATAAGAAGGTTTGGCCTTAAGACGGGAGACAAGATCAAAGGAAAGGGAAGGATCCCGAAGGAAGGCGAGAAGTTCCAGGCGCTGCTTTATGTGCAGACCGTCAACGGCGATACGCCGGACGTGGCATCCAAGAGGACGCCGTTCGAATATCTTACGCCTATTTTCCCGAATCAGCGCATAACTCTTGAAACAGATCCAAAAGAGCTGTCAACCAGGCTTATCGACCTGATAGCTCCTATCGGAAGAGGCCAGAGAGGCATGATCGTCTCTCCGCCGAAGGCAGGTAAAACCATACTGCTTAAAAAAATAGCCAATGCGATCACAAAAAACTATCCTGAAATAGAGCTGATAGTGCTGCTTATTGACGAAAGACCCGAGGAAGTGACCGATATGCAGCGCTCTATCAGGGGAGAGATCATATATTCCACCTTCGACAAGGTGCCTGAACATCATATCAAGGTTGCTGAAATGGTTCTGGAGAGGGCGCAGAGGCTGGTGGAACACAAGAAGGATGTCGTGATACTGCTTGACAGTATAACGAGGCTTGCCAGAGCTTATAACCTTACTATACCTCCGACGGGAAGGACGCTGTCAGGAGGTCTGGATCCAGGTGCGCTCCACAGCCCGAAAAGATTTTTTGGTTCTGCAAGGAATATAGAGTTCGGCGGAAGCCTCACCATTATTGCGACTGCGCTCATAGAGACCGGCAGCCGTATGGACGATGTTATTTTTGAGGAATTCAAGGGTACTGGCAATATGGAGATACATCTGGACAGGAAGATGTCAGAGAAGCGCATATTCCCGGCCATCGACATCAACAAGTCAGGGACCAGGAGAGAGGATCTGCTGCTCAACCAGAAGGAGATGGAGAGCATCTGGGCTATCAGGAAGGCAATGAGCAACCTCGGTACGTCCGACGTCACCGAAATGATCCTCAATAAACTGGTACAGACCAGGACCAATGAGGATTTCGTAAACAGCATAAATAAATCATTTATCGACAAATAAGGCGTAAATGGTATATAATCGCCTTTGATAAACAGCTATTGATAAATAATACTTGATTAAGCTGCAGATATGTGCTAGAATATTTTTTGCTTGTTGCGTAAGCAGAATGGCACAATCTATTTTGCAGCAGAGCGAAGGAAGGTGAATCGACGATGAAGGAAGATATACAGCCGAAGTATGGAGAAGCAGTTTTGAAGTGCGCATGCGGAGAGACTTTTACTACAGGTTCCACAAAGAAGGAACTGCATGTTGAAATATGCTCGAAATGTCATCCGTTCTTTACCGGAAAACAGAAGCTTGTCGATACAGGCGGACGTGTTGAGAAATTCAAGAAGAAATTCGGTATCACAGACAATGAATAATTACTTGACAGTATGATACTTCTATATTGACTGTGGCAGCAAATGAGATTTGAAAAGCATATTTAAAAGTGTTAAACTAAAGGCTGAATGATCGAGTTCAGCCTTTATTTTTTATTTGCAGTGCTGATCGAAGGAGAATATATGAAAAAAACGAGCATAGGCGGTCAGGCTCTTCTTGAAGGGCTTCTGATGATCGGGCCGGAGAATATGGCAATAGCCGTAAGAAAGCCCGACGGAGAAATAGTGATCGATAAGAAACCATCCCCCAAAAAGACCCTTGTGACAAAAATTCCTTTTGTACGCGGGTCGGTCAACCTGTTCAGACAAATGGTGGTAGGCGTGAAGGCGCTGATGTATTCCGCCGATTTTGCGGAGCTTGAGGACGATAAGGACAAAGAGCCATCCAAATTTGATGCGTTTATTGAGAAGCTGTTCAAGGATAAGGGCAAGGACGCCGTTATTTATGTGAGCGTTATCCTTTCGCTTGCTTTGAGCATAGGCTTGTTCATACTGCTGCCGAACTTTATTGCCGGCTTTTTCAATCTGAAGAAGGAAGGCCCGGGCATCTTTGTCAAAAATTTATTGGAAGGCTTTATCAGAATACTGATATTCTTTGCATACATTTATCTTGCTACACTGCTCGATGATATCAAGAGAGTATGGCAGTATCATGGGGCGGAGCATAAGACGATACACTGTTATGAGCATGAAGAGGAGCTTACGGTGGAGAATGTCAGGAAATACTCCACAAAGCATCCGAGATGCGGCACTTCGTTCCTCTTTCTGGTCATGGTGATCAGCATCCTTGTATTTTCATTGGTAGGCTGGCATAACGCGATCATCAATGCGCTGTTAAGGATACTTCTGATACCGGTGGTAGCCGGGGTTGCATACGAGGTGCAGAGGTTTGCAGGCAGACATACGGAATGGCTGATAATGAGGATAGTGAGCGCACCGGGAATGCTGTTCCAGTATCTGACCACAAGAGAACCGGATGATTCACAGATAGAGGTTGCCATTGCCGCTATGAAAAATGTCCTTACAGACGATAATTCCGACAAATGGTGATCATGTGAAATGACTTATAACGATGCATACAGGTCAGGAATACAGATATTGAAGAGCACGGGAACAGAGGCCCCGGCCAATGATGCCGGGGTCCTGCTTTGCCTTGCCGCGGGCTGTGACAGGATATTTCTTTACACTCATGGAGACAGTCTGCTGGAGGAGAACATATGGCACAGGTACAGGGAAATGCTCCAAAAACGTGCTGATGGTTATCCGCTGCAGTATATCACCGGTAAGCAGGAGTTTATGTCGCTTACATTTGAGGTCGGACCCGGTGTTCTTATCCCCAGACAGGAAACGGAGCTTCTTGTGGAAACGGTGATCAGCGCCTGCAGGGGCAGGCATGCAGAAATACTTGATATGTGCACAGGATCGGGCTGTATAGCGGTAAGTCTTGCATGGAACCTGCCGGACTGCAGTGTGACAGCGGTCGACATCCTGCCTGAAGCGATCGGGTATGCAGCCCGCAATGCAGAAAGAAACGGCGTTTCCGAGAAGATTTGCTTTATCAGGGGAGATCATTTTTCTGAAATATCCGGACAGCAATTCGATATCATCGTTTCAAATCCGCCATATATCAGGTCCGGAGATATAAACGGACTCAAACCGGAGGTCAAGGATCATGAACCTCATGCTGCACTGGACGGCGGCATCGACGGACTTTATTTTTACAGAAAAATAATCGACAAGTCTCCCGAGTATCTGAAAAAAGGCGGTATGCTGGCGTTCGAAACAGGATATGACCAGGCTTGTGATGTGTCGGCATTGCTGATTTCCGACGGCAGATTCGGTGACATCAGCGTGTACAAGGATCTTGCCGGTCTGGACAGAGTTGTTGCGGCAATATGCCTATAGCTTTACCTGATTTCAAGCAATGCCATTGTGATATCATCCTGCAGGTCGTCTGCCGTTTTGACTCCGGCAAAGCGGTATGCAGATTTTTTAATATCCAAAAGAAGCTGTTTCGGTCCGGAGTGACTTTTCAGCAATATCTCAAGGAGCCTGTCTTCCCCGAATTGCTCATTTGAGGAATTTCTCATCTCAAGTATGCCGTCTGTGTATATAAAGAACTTGTCTCCTGCTGCGAGGTTTATGGCGCCGTCTTTGTATCCGGGAGCTTTCATCCAGTTGCTGATGGGTATCCCGGGCATCCTGAGCAGTTCGAACCTGTATTCGCCGTATACGACAGGCATTACATTCAGACCGGCATTGGAATAAAGCATTGTTTTGTTCTCCAGATCGACGATCGAGTAAAAAATCGCTATATATAGATCCATGTCCAGATTGCTCTGGTTGAATTCATGATAAAGCTCCTCCAGTGCTTTTGACGGAGACAGCAGCTTTTTGTTCAGTGTAGACCGCAGATAGACCGTCAGCAGCGAGGCCTGGACGCCGTGGCCTGATACGTCGGCCACATAAATACCCAGATGCGAGTTGTCTATATAAAATATATCTATAAAGTCTCCGCCCAATGATTCACATGGGATATATACAAGCGAAAGATCCAGTCTCGGATCGTCAAGCGGACCGGGCAGAAGGCTGGACTGCAGCTTTCTTGCAACCTCGACTTCTCTTTTCAGCTTCTGGTTCTGATCCTGCATTTCCTGATAGAGCTTCTTGAGCTGTGTAGTTTCCCGGAGTACCTCGACTGCGGCTATGATCTTTCCTTCGAGATTCCTGACTGGCGATGACATTACTGAAAATGTCCTTCCGTTGATTTGCTCCTCTTTTTCCTGGGTTTTGCCGTCAAATACCGATCTTCTTGAAATACAGTTATCACATGGAGCGCTCCTGCCGATGATCTCATAGCACTTTTTGCCCATGTGCTGACAGCCAAGGCCTTCTGCCATAGCCTTGTTCATATAGATCACATTATTATCGTCATCGATTACTCTGACCCAGTCATACATGCCATTCATTATATCTTCTATGAATGGGCCGCCGCGTCTTAATGATTCCGTAATACCACCCCACGTTATCATGATATCAGATAAGAAAAGGCATGTAAATCTTATGTGGGGATGCAGATAAAATATAGTAATATTCGTGTGGCTGCTGGCAATAATAATTAAAAAAGGGTTTTCGGGAGCTGCGATGTCAATCAGGACAGTTATTAACCAGCAATATATCAATGCCGGCAGTGTGACGGCTTTCAAGCGGTTCACAGATGAATTGCATATGCGTATCAGGAGCGCTCTGGAAAAGGGATCGCGGTCTGTGGTCTTTGTCTGTATCGGTACCGACCGTTCTACCGGAGACAGCCTCGGTCCGCTTATCGGGTACAAGATATCAGGCCTTCGAAGCAGGCGGGTGTATGTCTACGGCAGTCTGGAAAGTCCCGTACATGCCAGGAACCTGGATGAGATCATGAAAAAGGTGGAGACCGACTGTGAGAAACCTTTTGTAATTGCCATAGATGCATGCCTTGGCAGTATGGAGCATGTAGGGTATATCGGTATCGGCGAAGGGTCTATCAAGCCCGGATCCGGTGTTAATAAGGAACTGGCTCCTGTCGGTGATATGTTTGTAACCGGCATCGTTAATTTCGGAGGCTTTATGGATTTTCTGGTACTTCAGAACACAAGACTGCATGTGGTGATGAGAATGGCGGATCTGATTTCCGCCGGGATCCGCTATGTAATTTGGAAGCTTCAGAAAGAAGGAGAGCTTTCACCCGAAAGACTGGAGACAGAAGAGATGCGCACCTGATCTTTTCCGGGATTACGAATATATCAGACATTTTGGTTTTACAGCATTATAATATTATAGAAAGGTAGTTTTAAAACCAATGAAGTCTGAATATATTTGGGAGGTTTTACAGTGAAAAGATCAGGCAAGGTTCTGGGCGGTATACTGATAATTCTTGGTGTACTGTTCCTTATGAGAAACTTTAGTATATTTGATCCACTATGGCGCATACTTAACATCGGCTACTTGATGTCAAGATTCTGGCCGGCATTGTTCCTTATATTGCCGGGGCTGCTCTTCCATTCAAGCTATTTTTCGGGGAACAGAAGGAACCCCGGAGTGCTTGTTCCGGGAGGCATACTTCTGGTGATCGGTATAGTGTTCCAGATCAATATGCTGTTCGGCGGGTGGCACATAACCTGGCCGCTTATAATTTTCTCGGTGGCATTCGGTCTGTTTGAGCTATATATCTTCGGAAACAGGGAAAAAGGGCTGCTTATCCCCATCGGGATACTGGGCGGACTATCACTCATTTTTTTCCTCTCATTCTCGCTCAACAGGATTCTGAGTTTTAACACCAGACCGTTTATACTGCCGGTGATGCTTATTGGAATAGGACTTGTAGTTTTATCCGGCAGGAAGGGCAGAAGTTGACGAAAATAAAGAATTCCGTTTATAGATCCGTTTCGTGGGGAATATAGTTAAGGATCAAATTATTTTTCTAAGGAGTTGATATCATGGAAAGATACGTTTGTACTGCCTGTGGTTATGTTTATGATCCCGCAGAGGGAGATCCCGATTCTGGAATCGCTCCGGGCACGCCTTTTGAAGATATTCCTGATGATTGGGTTTGTCCGCTGTGCGGAGTTGGCAAGGATATGTTCGAAAAGGAATAATCATTTCGATTTCTGTAAAAGACGCAAAGAGTACCGCCAGCAACAGCAAGCGCTGCCTTGATATTTGGTGCTGATCCTCCGCCATCTGGATTCGCGGCAGGGGCACTGCTGTTCCCGGCGGTTTTTGCGTGCTCATTTTTCACAGGCTGCAGTCTTAAGCAGGAAATCCCTTACGAATACGCCGTGATGAGGAGTAGGTTCATAATTCCAGTCTTTGATGATGCATGGCCCGGCAGACGGGTGGAATGACCATGCTGTAAAGCTGTACTGATGCCTGTCGATCCAGCTGAACAATGTCTCATAATAGTTTTTGAAGGTGCTTTCGTCAGGTTTGCCGGGATCGTTGGGATCCGGATTCGCACCGAACTCGCCGACTATCACCGGATATTCCTCACCGGTTCTATCAATTAACGCCGACCAGTTATTACTTTTCCATGGGTATGGGTGAGTGTCGAATACTATGCCGTTGCCCTCAGGAGTATCAGTGAGCCTGTATTTTTTGCTTGCTGCTTTAGAAAGGTCGAAGCCCCAGTCAAGGCCGCCGACAATTATCAGATTGTTTGCGCCCTGTTCTCTGACGGCATTGATGAGTGTTTGCATCCCGACGGCATCGTAGCTGATGTTCTTTTTGACCTTTGTGTTGTTTTCCGAAACACTGACCTGCTCGCGAACCCTGCCGCCGTCCTTCCATATTGACCAGTGCACATCGTATGGTTCATTGTAAAGCCCGAACAGCACGTTGGGATGATTCTTGTATTCTTTTGCGACGGATTTCCAGAAAACGAGACTGTTGCCATCGGGCATCTTATGCTGACCTGTATGTTTTCCCCATTCTGTTCCCGCGTTCGACCAGTGCAGGTCCAGCCAAATATACTTGCTGCGCTGCTGTGCTATATCAGCTATCTCTGCTATTTGACTGCGATATTCGGCGCCGCCGTCTGTCTGCGACTGATGATGCCCGAACCAGAAATCCTGATTCATTGGCAGCCTTACCAGATTTGATCCCCATTGGTCAAAGGCCGTTTTGACGGCATCGGTCACTTCATTGCTGGCCGTCATCCATTCAAGGCCTGGACAGTTCAAACCGTACAAACGTACCGTATGTCCGTTGTGATCTGCGATCCTGTTTCCCTCCGCATGCAGCATATCAATACCCCCGCTTCAGCAAATCTGTCTTGTATTGCATATTAACATCGACAATATAAATATCGTCACTTTGGTATGTTTTGATATATGTAATTTTGCATCCGTCGCAGAGATAGAGTAGTATGGAAGTTTGCTATTGTTTTATCCATAAATAATGATAAAATAAAGTATACTAATTTATTGTCCGAGGGTTGCAGCTTATTCGGAACAACGGCGTTCTTAAACAATATCCAGGGTTTGTTTGAGTTCGCTTTTTATTTAATATGGAGGTGCGGAAATGCCAAGGTACACCAAGGAAGATATAATCAGGATAGTCAGGGATGAGGGCGTTGAGTTCATAAGGCTCCAGTTCACCGATATTTTCGGGATGCTGAAGAATGTGGCAATAACGGCGGGCCAGCTTGAAAAGGCGCTGGACAATAAGTGCATGTTCGACGGCTCATCTATAGAGGGATTT
Organism: uncultured Oscillospiraceae bacterium; assembly: GCA_964596445.1. Taxonomy (GTDB): domain Bacteria; phylum Bacillota; class Clostridia; order Acetivibrionales; family DTU013; genus DTU013. Next base: position 11,855 of record CAZQUQ010000028.1, on the reverse strand, counting down.
GTCAGGATCGAAGAGTCCGATATGTATCTCAGGCCTGACATTGACTCCTTTGTCATATTTCCATGGGCGCCGCAGATGGGAAAAGCGGCACGTATGATCTGCGACGTCTATACGTCGGACGACAAGCCTTTTGAAGGAGATCCGAGGTATGTACTGAAAAAAGCTCTTGCCAAGGCTGCCAGGATGGGCTACGACACATTCAACGTGGGGCCGGAATGTGAATTCTTCCTGTTCCTCACCGACAATGAGGGCAATCCGACGACAAAAACCCATGACAATGCCGGGTATTTCGACCTTGGACCTGTGGATCTCGGAGAAAATGCAAGGAGAGATATGTGTCTTGCATTGGAGGATATGGGCTTTGAGGTGGAGCAGTCCCACCATGAGGAAGCGCCGGGACAGCATGAGATCGACTTTAAATATACCGATGCGTTAAATGCCGCAGATGCGATACAAACCTTCAAACTGGTCGTAAAGACGATAGCCCAGAGGCACGGCCTCCATGCGACTTTTATGCCGAAGCCCATATATGGCATTGCAGGATCCGGTATGCATGTGAACACATCACTGTTCGACAAGGGCAGGAATATCTTTTTTGATGAAAATGATCCGCTGCAGCTCAGCAAGGAGGCTTACTGGTTCATCGGAGGCATTATGAAGAACATGCGCTCCATCACAGCCCTGACAAATCCTCTTGTAAACTCATACAAGAGGCTGATCCCCGGCTATGAAGCACCTGTGTATATTGCCTGGTCTGCAAGGAACAGGAGTCCGCTGATCAGGATCCCCGCAGCCCGGGGAACAGCAACGAGGCTCGAACTCAGATGTCCCGATCCGAGCTGCAATCCTTATCTCGCGCTGGCTGCCATATTGTCTGCCGGCCTTGACGGCATCGAAAACAGGATCATGCCGCCGGAGCCGGTAAATAAAAATCTTTACAACATGAGCACTGAGGACAGATGTGCGGAAAATATCGCACAATTGCCGGGCAGCCTTGACGAGGCGATAAGTGAGATGAAAGCAAGCAGCTTTGTCAGAGAACTGCTTGGCGAGCATATATTCAATAAATATATAGAAGCAAAGATGGAAGAATGCTTCGAATACAGGACAAGGATAAGCAAATGGGAGATAGATTCGTATCTCAAGAATTATTGACATTTTCAGCCGCAGCAGCGCATACATGAGAATATATCCTGCTAAACAGGACAGTACGGAAATGACGGAGTGTGACGCGTTATGGGAAAACGGCCGGTCATAGGTATAATGCCCGGTTATGATATGGATAAGGGAAGGCTGTATACTGCGGCTGATTATGTGGACGGCATAACCCGCGGCGGCGGACTGCCCTGTATTCTTCCTCTTGATATTGAACCAGGGATGGCTGAGCAAATCATTGATACCTTTGATGGTTTCTTATTTACCGGCGGACCTGATGTCGATGCCAGAGCCTATGGAGAGGAAAACAGGAAATGCCAGGGAGGCATATCGCCGCTGAGAGACAAGCTTGAACAGGAACTGGCCAGGCTTGCGCTCAATGCAAAAAAACCCGTACTTGGCATATGCAGAGGCATCCAGCTGCTGAATGTGGCTATGGGAGGAACTTTGCACCAGGATATTTATTCTGGCCGTGACCCATCGTCGATGCTGAAGCATTGGCAGGAAGCGCCCGACTGGTATGCTGTCCATGATGTAAGCATCAGCTGCGGTTCTTTGCTGCACAAGATCTACGGAACCGACAGGCTTCCTGTCAACTCGTATCATCACCAGGCAATAAAGGAGCCGGCAGCAGGACTCGTTGTCACGGCGGTGGCTTCGGACGGTATAATTGAAGCTGTGGAAGGTACGCAGGAGCAGTTTATCATAGGTGTCCAGTGGCATCCTGAATCAATGTGGAGAAATGACCCGCTGCAGCTGAAGCTGTTCAGAGCACTTGTCGAAGCAGCAGGACAAAGTCCGGGCAGGCATTAAATCAAGTGGATCAGGTGGTATTTATATGGCTGACAAATATTGTCTTGGAGATATAGTTGAATTCAGAAAAGAACACCCATGCGGGAACAAGCAATGGGAAGTCATGCGGACAGGCGCAGACTTCAGGGTCAAATGTTTAAAGTGCGGTCATCAGGTTATGATGCCAAGGCCGAAGTTTGAAAAAAGCGTGAAAAAAATAATCAAATCCATTCTTCAGGAAGGATCCCCGGATAACAAAAGCATTTAACATATTCATCCTTGTTTTTGCATCCTTGCTTTCGTATTCTTTATGGCTCCGCAGAAAATAATAAATGACGGAGCCAATGGAAAAGGTTCGGCTTGAACCTGGACGATACGATGCGAAAATGAGGATGATATGATGTTTGGAGATAACAGAAGAAGAACCGGCTTTGTCGGAATGCTGATCACTTCACTGCTTATGTCGCTGGCTGTCAGCCTGCTGGTGTTTTATGCTGCTCCAAGGCTGCCGCTCGGCGATACTGACAGTGAAGGCAATAATCGTGCCGCCCGGATGAAGATGGAGAGCAACAGCGGCGGAGGAGAACTGCTCGGTATAACCGGACAGCAGGATAGTGAGCGTTTGACCGGCAGCGGGCAGGGTGCCGGAACAGCGAATAATGGTGCAGCCCAGGCAAATGATTCGGATACGGGATCCGCATCGATACCTGTGACACAGCAGGTGGCCAGGAAAGCTACTGCAGGCGTCGTTGGAATAACGGTGGAAAGAGTCGTCAGGAACAATCTGTTCGACAGGAACAGAGAGACTGAAGTCGGTTTCGGTTCAGGAGTGATCGTCAGCTCGGACGGTTATATCCTGACGAACAACCATGTTGCTGGAGGCAAAAGCAACAGGATCATAGTATCGCTTGCCGACGGAAGAAATGTTGACGGTGAAGTAGTATGGGCCGATCCTGTCCTGGACCTTGCTGCCGTGAAGGTGAATCTCACAGGCCTTAAGCCCCTGACTCTCGGTGATGCCTCCAAACTGGAGGTCGGAGAGCATGCGATCGCCATAGGGAACCCATTGGGCCTTGATTTTCAGAGGTCTGTGACTTCAGGCATCATCAGCGCTCTCAACAGGACTATAAGCATCGAGACCGAAGACGGTTTGAATTATATGGAGGATCTTATCCAGACCGATGCGAGCATTAATCCGGGCAACAGCGGAGGGCCGCTTCTGAACTCAAAGGGTGAGGTCATCGGCATCAACACTGTCAAGGTGACAAGCGCTGAGGGAATGGGATTTGCCATTCCGATCAATATAATGAAGCCTGTCGTCAGCAAACTTGCAAGCACCGGGACGTTTGAAGAGCCATATATGGGCATGTTTGCATATGACGGCGATACTATACCATATATAGACGGAGAAGCAAAAACCCACGACGGGATCTATGTCGCGCATGTCGACAGGAACGGCCCGGCTTACAGGGCCGGCATACGCAAAGGCTGCATCATTGCCCGGGTGGATGGTACGGAGATCCATACGATGATGCAGTTGAGAACTCTTATTTACTCAAAATCTCCCGGCGATACGATACAAGTCTATCATAAGAAACACGGCACCGACAGCTGGGTCACGTCTGAGCTGGTGCTTGCCCGGAAAGAGAAGGACGGACTCATTACAAGATGAGGAGTGTCACGTGCGGCCGAGTAATGTCCCGCTTGAGAAATATTTGAATCAATGCGTTACAAAATGGCAACACTTACTCGTGAGAATTTACGGGAGGTGGATGCAATGGCTGACAAAGGCGGAGCCAGGCTGGATTTTGAGAAAACACTGAAGCTGTATCTTAAGCAGGCAAGAGACAAACTTAACGGTGACCTTTCGGGTACAAGAGAAGCGATCAAGCTTATTGCCGCAGATAAAACAAGGAACTTCATCGAAATGACGGACAGAGGACTGAGCAGGGAGGAGAGGGAGTTCCTCAAGGCTCTGATCGTTGCCAGTATGCGTCAGTCTTTCTGCTACGGATATGGTATCGGTAAATTTGAAGGCAATACGAATGAAAGGGTCTACCTGTAGACAGTGCAAGAAAGCATAAAAAAGTCCATGACAAGTGGGCAATAAAGGGTAAAAAATTATATTGACACTGCCTATTGAATGCTGATACAATATTATACAATCATTTTTAAAAGGCAGTGCAATGATGGAAAGAAGACAGATCCGGGTGCACAAGAGAGCCGGCGGCTGGTGCGAGACGGCGTACAGGACCTGTGTATAGCTCATTCCGGAGCATCATCACTCAGTCCGCAGCGATCAGGTGATGGCGTTGACTACGTTACAGTCGAGTACGACAGTACTTGCCGAGGATAAGCGATTTGCTTGTCGAATCAGGGTGGTACCACGTTGGATATTCCCTTCGTCCCTGCAGTTTTGCAGCCGACGAAGGGTTTTTTATAACATCCTGATTCAATGAGAATATTAAGAGAAACGGAGGGATCTGATTGAAGGTTACCGGAGCTGAAGCAATAATAAAAGCACTTGAACTGGAAAAGGCCGATACCATATTCGGTTACCCCGGTGCTGCCATCTCCCCGTTTTATGATGCTTTGCTCAACAGCAGCATAAGGCATATACTTACACGAAATGAACAGGGAGCGGCCCACGCAGCCAACGGCTATGCCAGAGTGACCGGAAAGGTCGGCGTCTGTGTCGCTACCTCGGGCCCCGGCGCGACGAACCTGATCACCGGTATTGCCAACGCATATATGGACAGCGTACCCATAGTAGCTATCACAGGACAGGTAAGAAGCGACATGATCGGGACCGATGCATTCCAGGAAGCGGATATAACAGGGGCGACCGCTCCGTTCAGCAAGCATAATTACCTGGTCAAAAAAGCAGAGGAGCTTCCAAGGATCATAAAGGAAGCATTCCACATCGCCGCCACAGGCCGTCCGGGACCTGTTGTGATTGACATTCCGGTTGATGTGCAGAACAGTGTAATAGACTTCAAATATCCGGGATCGGTCGATATAAAGGGCTATAAACCCACTATCAAGGGGCACCCCGTACAGATCAGGAAGGCAGCTGCGGCGCTGGAAGAAGCCAAAAGACCGGTGATCTGTGCCGGAGGAGGAGTAATATCAGCTGATGCTGCAGGCGAAGTGCTGGAGCTTGCTGATAAGAGGAACAGACCTGTCGGAAGGCCGCTGATGGGTTTCGGGGCCATACCTTCAAACCATCGCCTTCACCGGGGAATGGTCGGAACGCACGGAAGCCGTTCCGCCAATTACGCACTGCACCATGCGGATCTTGTATTGATACTTGGTGCAAGAGTCGGCGACAGGGCGATGGGGTCGGCAAGTGTCCTCGAGAAAAAGGCGAAGATAATACACATTGATATAGATCCCGCCGAAATAGGAAAAAACATCGATGTATCGATACCATTGGTCGGCGACGTCAGACAGATACTCAAAGAAATACTGGAGTATGTGGAAGCGGGAGGAAACAGCGAATGGGCGGACGAAACAGCTGCCAACAGAAATAATGGGCACAGTGAGACATCGGCCGGTCCAAAAACAGGCAGCTCGGGAGGAAACGGTTTTGTCAACCCCAGGCATCTTTTGTCGGTATTGTCTGATTACCTCCCTGAGGATGCAATAATAACAACAGAGGTAGGGCAGAACCAGATATGGGCTGCAAACAACTATCTTGTACGGCGCCCCAAAACATTTATTACTTCAGGCGGCCTCGGGACTATGGGTTATGGACTTCCGTCCGCCGCAGGAGCAAAGGTCGGCAAGCCTGACGTACCTGTTGTGGTGATCAGCGGCGACGGCAGTTTTCAGATGTCGATGCAGGAGCTTGGCACAATGAAGCAGTACGACATCGATGTGAAAATCATTCTGTTCAACAACTGCCGCCTGGGAATGGTAAGGGAGCTCCAGCTTACGAAGCATGGCGGACGCTACTCACAGGTCTGTCTGGACAAAAACCCTGATTTTGTGGCGTTGGCCGCCGCATATGGCTTCAGGGGGGAACGGATCTCCGACGACAGCCAGATCAGGGCGGCGCTCGAACGGATGACCGGAAGCAGCGGCCCTTATCTGCTGGAATGTATGGTGGATCCCATGGAACCTACGCTGTGACCCGGCAAATACGGACGGCACGTGCTGCTGTCTGCTGATATAGATCAAAGCACATCCGGTATCGGCCGGATGCGAAAGGGGTTGGTTATAAATGGCGAAATATACATTGTCCGTGCTGGTGGAGAACCATGCCGGCGTATTGTCAAGAGTAGCGGGCTTGTTCAGCAGAAGAGGCTTCAACATCGACAGCCTTGCTGTCGGGGTCACTGAGAATCCGGATATATCAAGGATGACGATAGTAGTTGACGGAGACGAATATATAGTAGAGCAGGTAAGTAAGCAACTGAACAAGCTGATCGATGTTATAAAAATCAAACGGCTTGACAAGCATGAATCGATAACACGTGAGCTGTCGCTGATCAAGGTCACAGCCAATGCGGCGACCAGGAGCGAGATAGTACAGCTGGTGGAGATATTCAGGGCAAAGATCGTGGACGTTTCAAAGAACACGCTTACCATCGAGGCATCCGGGAGCGGCGACAAGGTGCAGGCCCTCGAGGATCTGTTAAAGCCGTTCGGGATAAAAGAAATAGTGAGGACAGGTACAATTGCCATCGAGAGAGGCAATAGGGTAATAAAGGTGACAAATAACGAGGAGAGTGAAGCAAATGGCTAAAATGTATTATGACAGCGACTGCAGCCTTGGCCTGCTGAAAGGGAAGACCGTTGCGGTGATCGGATATGGAAGTCAGGGACATGCACATGCACAGAACCTTAAAGACAGCGGCGTCAATGTTGTTGTCGGACTGGCCCCGGGATCTGCAAGAAGGAAACAGGCGGCAGATGACGGCCTCACGGTAATGGATACGGCAGAAGCTGCAAAAGCGGGAGATCTGATCATGATCCTTACCCCTGACCAGACCCAGGCCGACATTTATTACAGGGACATCGGGCCAAATCTGAAGGAAGGCGATATACTGGCATTTGCGCACGGGTTCAACATTCATTTCAACCAGATAAAGCCCCCTGAATTTGTGGACGTGATAATGATTGCTCCGAAGGGACCGGGACATACGGTCAGAAGCCAGTACAACGAGGGCAGAGGCGTACCTTCGCTCATCGCTGTTTACCAGGACGCGTCGGGGAAGGCAAAGGATTACGCACTGGCGTATGCTGCTGGGATAGGCGCCGGAAGAGCAGGTATCCTGGAGACGACTTTCAGGGAGGAAACGGAAACGGACCTTTTCGGGGAACAGGCAGTATTGTGCGGCGGAGTTACGGAACTGATGAAGGCAGGCTTCGAAACACTTGTCCAGGCGGGCTACCAGCCTGAAATCGCTTACTTCGAGTGTATCCACGAAATGAAGCTGATCGTCGATCTGATCAACCAGGGCGGATTTGCCTATATGCGTTATTCTATAAGCGATACAGCCGAATACGGCGATTATATGACCGGAAAGAGGATCATCACCGAAGAGACAAGAAGGGAAATGAAGAAGGTCCTCAGCGAGATACAGAACGGAACCTTTGCCTCCAAATGGATCACCGAGAACAAGGCCGGCGGAAGGGCTGAATTCCTTGCGACGAGGCTGCGTGAATCGGAACATCAGCTCGAGAAGGTAGGCACGGAGCTCAGAAAGATGATGAGCTGGCTGAAAAAGTAAGCTAATAAACAGAAGCTTTCTCTGAGCCGGTATGCTGTAAATGATATATAGAAAAGGCGGGAAAAATACCGCCGGATATTTATAAATATGAGATTGAAATGGTATTGAAGGAGGTCGCATCATGTCAACGAGAATCAAAATATTCGATACAACTTTGAGAGATGGGGAGCAGACTCCCGGAGTCAGTCTGAATATACAGGAAAAGCTTGAGATCGCACGCCAGTTGGTCAGGCTCGGCGTGGATGTTATAGAGGCAGGGTTTGCCGTTTCATCGCCGGGGGACTTCCTGGCAGTCAAAACCGTGGCTGAGAACATAAAAGGAGCGGCTATCGCAAGTCTCAGCAGAGCTGTGGAAAAGGATATCGACAGGGCATGGGAAGCGGTATGCAATGCCGAAAGCCCCCGCATACACACATTTATCGCCACATCGGACATCCATATGAAATACAAGCTGAAAATGACTGAGGAGCAGGTGTTGGAGAGGGCTGCAGCGATGGTCAGACATGCCAGGAAATACTGCAGTGATGTGGAGTTTTCTGCCGAGGACGCCAGCAGGACCAGAACGGAATTCCTCTACAGGATACTTGAGGAGGTCATAAAGGCCGGCGCAACTGTCGTAAATATCCCGGATACGGTAGGATATGCATCTCCCGAGGAGTTTGGGCTTTTAATAAAAGGTATAAAAGAAAATGTCAGAGGCATCGAAAATATCGATATAAGCGTACACTGCCACAACGATCTGGGGCTGGCTGTCGCAAATTCACTGGCAGCTATCCGCAATGGAGCGACGCAGATCGAATGCACAATTAACGGACTCGGGGAAAGAGCCGGCAATGCGTCGATGGAAGAGCTGATCATGGGCATTCAGACAAGAAAGGACTACTATGGCGAGCTGATCCACAATATAGATACCAGACAGATATACAGGACCAGCAAACTTGTCAGCAGCCTTACCGGAGTTGCGGTACAGCCCAATAAAGCTATTGTGGGAGCCAATGCTTTTGCCCATGAATCTGGCATCCATCAGCATGGCGTATTGGCTGAGAAATCGACATACGAGATCATGACTCCCGAGTCCATCGGCCTGTCACAAAACAGGATGATCCTTGGGAAGCTCTCCGGACGGCATGCATTTGAAGAGAGGCTTAAAGAGATGGGCTACGCTCACCTGTCCGCGGAGGAGATAAACAAGGCATTCGAGAAATTCAAGGAACTGGCGGACAAGAAAAAAACTGTTCTGGACAGAGACATTGAGGCTCTGGTCGGGGAAAAGGTCTCCGAAGTCGATGAAGTATACAAGCTCGACAGCTTCCAGATCAACAGCGGGAACAAGGTTATTGCCACAGCTACCGTAAGTATGTTCAAAAACGGTATGCCGGTAACGGAAGCCGCCACCGGTGACGGCCCTGTGAATGCAGCTTTCAAGGCGATAGAGAGATCCGTCGGGTTCGAGGTGCAGCTGCAGGACTACAGCCTCAGGGGCGTGACCGAAGGCACCGACGCACTTGGTGAGGCGACTGTAAGGGTCATGAAGGATGAAAAGATATACGTAGGCAGAGGCGTAAGCACGGACGTCATCGAGGCCAGCGTGAAAGCATATATCAATGCGATCAACAGGGTAATCAACGACAACGGGAAGGGTGCCTCGGACAGAAGGGAGACTATATGAAAAGGATCACTATTCTTGATTCCACGCTCAGAGACGGTGCACAGGCACAAGGCATCTCATATACAGTGGAAGACAAGCTGAAGATCGTCAAAAAGCTTGACTCGCTTGGCGTTGCATATATCGAAGCGGGAAATCCGGGATCAAACCCCAAGGATCTTGAGTTCTTCGAACGGGCAGGCAAAATGAAGCTCAGCCATGCCAGGCTCATTGCCTTCGGAAGCACCAGAAAAGTCGGACTGCCTGTGGAAGAGGATGCAAATGTAAGGTCTCTGCTGAAGGCAGGCACCGAAGCTGTGGTAATTTTCGGCAAGTCATGGGATTTTCAGGTCACTGACATACTGAAGACCAGCCTGGATGAAAACATCAGGATGATATATGATACGGTAAAGTTTTTCAAGGGCCATGGCAAAGAAGTGGTCTATGATGCCGAGCACTTTTTCGACGGTTATTTTTCCGATCCGTCATATGCTGTGGAAACCTTGAAAGCGGCAGCGGAAGCCGGCGCAGACAGCCTTTGTCTTTGCGATACGAAGGGCGGATGCCTGCCGATGGATATCTACAATATAACGGAGAAGATCGTATCACAGTTTTCGGTCCCCATTGGGATCCATACCCACAATGATACAGGTATGGCTGTGGCAGGCACGATAATGGCGGTGCAGGCAGGAGCCACACAGGTGCAGGGTACGATAAACGGGTTCGGGGAAAGGTGCGGTAATGCAAACCTTTGCTCCATCATCCCTACACTGCAGCTAAAAATGGGATACAGCTGCATACCGGAAGAGAATATGGCTGAGATGACGCCTGTAGCCCGTGCTGTCAGCGAGATCGCAAATGTGATTCATGACGAACGGGCGCCGTACGTCGGAAGATCGGCATTCGCGCACAAGGCAGGCATGCATGCGGACGCGGTGGTCAAAAACACTTCTGCATATGAGCTCATGGATCCGGAAACTGTCGGCAATCAGAGGACATTCCTCATGTCGGAGGTAGCGGGAAGAAGCGCTGTCCTGAGTCTGATCAGAAAAGTTGAACCATCCATTACCAAGGATTCAGCGGAGACGAGACTGATCCTGGACAAACTGAAGGAGATGGAGCATGAGGGCTATCAATATGAAGGCGCTGAGAGCTCATTTGAGCTGATAATCAGAAAGATACTTGGCAAATATAAGCCTTCCTTTGAACTGAAGGATTTTAAAGTTATAGTCAATGAACCGGTCAAATCGACCGAAAGGAACTCTTCGGCCATGATCAAGGTCAAGGTAGGAGACCAGGAGGAGATAACGGCAGCGGAAGGAGACGGACCGGTCAATGCATTGGACAATGCTGCAAGAAAAGCATTGTCAAGGTTCTATCCAAGCATAAACGAAATGAAACTGACGGATTATAAGGTCAGGGTGCTCGACTCAACGGCGGCGACAGCCGCAAAGGTGCGGGTCCTGATCGAGTCCACCGACGGTAATGAGGTATGGACGACAATCGGCGTTTCAACTGATATAATAGAAGCAAGCTGGAAGGCATTGGTCGACTCGATAGAATACAAGCTGGGCAGATATTAAACTAAAGAGGACGGCAAAAAATGACTCTGAACGGCAAGCTTATAATTGAAGGAAAGATAGTCAGAGAAGGTACCATCAGTGATAATGACAGTGCTCACAGCTTCAGAGACAAGCTGGAGCACTGTCTTGTTGAGTTATGTTCTGTCCTCGAGATCCCTGTACCGCTGTGGCTCAGTAAAAACACACGGGAACTCGCGATTTTCAGGAAAACATTTTTTTCATCCGAACAATTCATCGAAAAGGTATGGTTTGATAAGTTCGAAATCATGCTGATGGGCAGTGAGCTATGCAAATAGCTGCATATAGTCGGAATTCAAGGAAATATTTCATAAACTGTCTAAAAATTTATTTATTGCCTCAATTTTATTGCATTTTGTAAATAATTGCTGGTATAATGTATCATAAGTGGTTTGGATTGCAGGATACTTATATATGAGGGGTATTTTATGCAAACTGGTAGAAATACTGCACGTCCAGCTGTTATTGGCATAACCGGCAGAGGTTTTGCTGACGAATGGATCCAGATCCTGGCCTGCTCGATAATAAATGCAGCATTATTATTGTTTCTTAGACATATTTCAATTCAGAGCACATTTCAAATCACAATTTTCGGTATGGTCATCAGCCGCTATGTATTCAGCGGTCTGATAACCCAGACACAGATCCTGGTCACGGCATACCTATGCGTAAGTACGATGAAAAAGGGCTACATTGCAGCTGTCTTTCTTAATATTGCATCGATCGTTATTGCCTGTATCACCATCATCTTTTCAGAAAATCAGAATATATTTTTATTGCCCGGCATTGTAACATATTCAGGCTCGATCGTGATATCGACCATCATATATCACTATAAAAAAGGATTGTATGAGAACCTTATCCTGCTGCCCGTGCAGCAGGAGGAGCTTGCGTCTTTATACGAGGAGATACGCGCTTCGCAGG
>CAZQUQ010000027.1:0-21428 GCA_964596445.1 uncultured Oscillospiraceae bacterium | reverse complement strand
AGGGTGAAAAGTGAAATCTCAAGCCTGACCCCCTTGGAACTTATTTCAATTATATTATATAATTACTATATTATCTGATCAAACAACGAGAAAAAAGCATTGGGAGGTCGAGGCAGCATGAAGTACGGTTATTTTGACGAAGGCGCAAGGGAATATGTCGTCACCAGACCTGATACTCCTACTCCGTGGATCAATTATATCGGAAGCGGGAAGTACGGAGGCATCGTTTCGAACACAGGCGGCGGCTACAGCTTCCACAAGGATCCCCAGAACAGAAGGATAACAAGGTATCGTTACAACAGCATACCTATGGACAGACCCGGAAGATACATCTACATAAGGGATGCTGCCACCGGTAAGTACTGGAACCCGGGATTCCAGCCGTCGGGAACGAAGCTCGACAGCTACAGCTGCAGGCACGGTATGGGATATACTGTGCTGGAAGGCGAATATGGCGGGATCACGGCCAGCGTTACTTATTTCGTTCCGGACGACAGAGATTTCGAGATATGGCTCCTCAAAGTCCGCAACACATTGAACATCCCTAAAAAGCTGCAGATTTTCAGTTATGCCGAGTTCTGCTTCTGGGATGCGATAATGGATCAGCAGAATGTGGACTGGGTACAGCAGATCAACCAGTGCCGTTATGACAATGGAATCATCATCTGGCATCCACACTATATAAGCGGCAGTGCTTCATATTTCGCCACCGGGGCCGAAGTGTCGAGCTATGACTGCAATCTGGAGACCTTCATAGGGAAATATCATTCCGAAGCAAACCCGATAGCCGTCGAGCAAGGCGCATGTTCCAACTCCATATCCCGCAGGACCAACGGTGTCGGCGCTTTCTGCAATGAGCTGGAGCTTGACCGCGGGGAGAGCAGAGAGATCGTATTTATCCTTGGATATACGGAAAACAGAACACAGATAAGACAGGAAATACAGTCGTATCTTGATCCGGCAGAAGCCCGCGCAGCATTGAAGCGACTGAACGAATACTGGGAGGGCTACATAGGAAAGCTGAGTGTCGAAACGCCAGATCGTGAAATGAACCTGTTCGTCAATATGTGGAACCAGTACCAGTGCAAGACGACCTTCAACTGGTCCAGGTTCGTGTCTCTTTATCAGCTTGGCCTCGGAAGAGGCATGGGGATAAGGGACAGCGCGCAGGATACGCTGGGCGTGATGCATACCATTCCCGACCAGGCAAAGGAGCTTATCGTCAAGCTGCTGCAGTGCCAGTATACCGACGGCCGCGCATACCACCTGTTCTTCCCGCTGACAGGCGAAGGCGGGGTGGGGGACGCCCCGGTCAAAAAATTCGACTGGTACTCCGACGACCACCTATGGCTGATCCTTGCTGTCAATGCATATGTCAAGGAGATCGGTGATTTCGCATTCCTGGATCAGAAGGTCAGGTACAACGACAAGAAGACCGAAGCGACGGTTTGGGAACATCTGGTGAAAGCCCTTGAATTCACAGATACGTGGAAGGGACCGCACAATATTGCTCTGGCCGGCCGTGCAGACTGGAACGATACATTGAACCTGGATACCGGCAAGGGTGTTGCAGAAAGTGTGTTCACATCGATGCTGTTCTGCAGGGCTGCGAATGAAATGGCAGAACTGGCGCATTACCTCGGAAGGAATGAGGATGAGACGAAATTCACCAGCATGTCCGTACAGATGAAAAACGCCATAAATGAGACCTGCTGGGACGGAGAATGGTATGTGAGAGCGTTCGACGACGAGAGCAGACCGCTGGGTTCGAAGGAAAACACCTTCGGCAAGATCTTCATCAACTCTCAGTCATGGGCTGTGCTCGGAGGTGTTGCCGACAAGGAGCGCACACGCCTTTGCCTTGACTCCGTAAATAAATATCTCAATACCAAATACGGCATCGTAGCCATGTATCCGTCATATACGGAGCATGACCATACAAAAGGCGGGATCACCACATATCCTCCCGGAGCAAAAGAAAACGGAGGCATATTCTGCCACACAAATCCATGGGTGATGATAGCCGAAATAATGGAGGGCAACGGCGACAAAGCTTATGAATACTACAAGCAGATACTGCCTGCTAAGCGAAATGATGATGCAGACCACTTCGAGGTCGAGCCTTATGTGTACGCACAGAACATCCTTGGCAAGGAGCATCCGCAGTTCGGAATAGGCAGGAATTCGTGGCTCAGCGGTACGGCTGCCTGGAACATGGTCGCATCGAGCCAGTACATACTTGGGATCAGGCCGGGTTATGACTGCCTCATAGTCGACCCATGCATACCGTCTTCATGGGACGGCTTCAGAGCGACGAGGATATTCCGCGGAGCGGAGTATAATATCGAGGTCAGGAATCCGTCGCACGTGTGCTGCGGGATAAAGAAGATGACGTGCAACGGCGCTGAAGTCGATAAAATACCGGTGCAGCCTGCTGGAAGCAAGTCGCATGTAGTTATTGAGATGGGCTGAGGAGATCGGTTGATCGGCGCTTTTTTTCGAATATAGCTATTACAAGCAAAAGGGACTGTCCTGATATGTTTTGATCAGGCGGTCCCTGTTTTATCCGGCCCTGTCCTGCTTACATCCGAGACATGGAAGCCGCCGCTGTCATGCGTCATCACACCCGGCAGCCTGCTTCCTGTTGTTTCTGAACATTGACGGAGTCATACCGATGTACCTCCTGAAAGTGCCGATGAAATAGCTCAGATTATCGAAGCCTACTTCCATCGCGACCTCCAGCACCTTCATATCGGTCTCCTCCAGGAGCCTGGCCGCCCGTGTTATCCTGTAATAATTCAGATACTCGACTGGCGTCTTCTTTATATATTGCTTGAAGATCCTGCAAAAATGACCTTCGCTCATGTCCAGGTGTGCCGAAAGATCCACTGTGCTCAGTTTTTTATAGTAGTTATCCTGTATATATTTCAACGCCGACTTCAGCTTTTCCAGGCGCAGGTGATCATGGTTCTTCTCTGCGCCGGTAAGGGAAGAGATGCTGTTTGAGGCTATCAATGCAAATATGCCGTGCAACTCGGCCTTGACCAGCAGTTCATATGCGGCGGGCTTTTCATCCAGCAGCTTCAGCAGCTTTTTCAGCCCGGCCAGCAGTTCCCTTTCCCAGCTTTCAGCGCCTCTGATATGTCTTTTGACCGTTATCTCGTTCTTTATGATCGGATCGACATATCTGGTCCTGACCAGATCGAAGGGACTGCTGTACAGCAGAGAAGGGCTGAATACCACTGCTCTGAACTCACATGATGACAAGCCGGCAGGAAAGCCTGCATGCAGTTCACCTGAGTTCACAAAAATGCATTCCCCTGCATGCACATCATAATAGCCAGTTTCGATCTGAAACTGGGCTTCCCCCGAGGTCAGCATCAGAAATTCCATTTCTTCATGCCAGTGACATTCCAAAACTACACTCCCTGCAGGTATATACATATAGTAGTCATTAATCGGGAATGAGACATCTCCGTGCACTCTGTCTTCTTTCAGCAGCATTTTATCCATAGCGGTTTCCTATATCAAAATAGTGTTATGAATAATCAAAATATGAAAAGAATTTACTCATTGATGTTAATATAATTATATTATCTTCTGCCGTATGAGGCAATATGACATTTCTCTTTTCCTAAAAGAAGCGAACGGGAGGTACTGGTATGAAATTCTCCAATGGATACTGGATGCTGAGGGAAGGCGTCACTTTGGCCGCACCGATGGACATTAGGGATGTCGAGGTCAGCGGAGGCATGCTGAAGCTCCATGTGGCCACACGGCCTGTAAGGCACAGGGGCGATACACTGGACGGACCCATGCTCACATATGAATACTCCTCGCCTTTTGCCGGGGCGATCGGCGTGAAGGTCTATCACTTCAAGGGCGGACTGAAGAAAGGACCGCAATTCGAGCTTAACAGGGACGAAGGCTATATGCCTGAGATCTCAATGGATACGGAGACCATAACTTTTGCTTCCGGCAGGCTCGTCATGAAGCTCAGAAGGTCGGGCGGATGGAATATGGACATCCTTTATGACGGTAAAAGGATCACCGGGAGCGGATACAGGAACAATGCATATCTCACTGTTGAAGGCCAGGGCTCATATATCCGTGAACAGCTCGACCTTGGCGTGGGAGAATACATATACGGACTCGGAGAAAGGTTCACTCCTTTTGTCAAAAACGGCCAAACGGTGGATATCTGGAACGAAGACGGCGGAACGAGCAGCGAGCAGGCATACAAAAACATACCGTTCTATATCTCCAGCAAAGGGTACGGAGTGTTTGTCAACCACACCGGCAGGGTGTCGTATGAGGTTGGCTCCGAAAGTGTTTCAAAGGTGCAGTTCAGCGTACCCGGAGAGTGCCTGGAATATTACATAATAGGAGGAGGTTCTCCCAAAGCGGCCCTCTCCAATTACACCCGGCTGACGGGAAGGCCCGCGCTGCCTCCGGCATGGTCCTTCGGCCTCTGGCTGACCACATCCTTTACCACCAGCTATGACGAAAATACCGTAACAAGCTTTATTGAAGGAATGGCACAGAGGGATCTGCCGCTGCACGTATTCCATTTCGACTGCTTCTGGATGAAGGAGAGCCAGTGGTGTGATTTCACATGGGACAAGGATGTGTTCCCGGATCCCGAGGCAATGCTCAGGAGGCTGAAAGACAAAGGCCTCAGGATATGTGTATGGATAAATCCGTATATAGCACAAAAATCTCGGCTGTTTGACGAGGGCATGGAAAAGGGATACCTGGTCAGAAGGCCTGACGGAAGTGTATGGCAGTGGGACAGATGGCAGGCGGGCATGGGGCTTGTGGACTTTACGAATCCTGCGGCCGTCAAATGGTATAAGGATGAGCTGAAAAGACTGATAGATATGGGTGTCGACTGCTTCAAGACCGATTTCGGCGAGAGGATCCCGACGGATGTGGTTTACTATGACGGTTCTGATCCCGTTTTGATGCACAATTATTATGCGTATCTGTACAACAGGGCAGTCTTCGAAGTGCTGGAGGAAACCCGCGGACGGAATGAAGCAGTGCTGTTCGCCAGGTCAGCCACTGCAGGAGGGCAGAAATTCCCTGTTCACTGGGGAGGGGACTGTTCTGCCAATTATGACTCCATGGCGGAAACACTTCGGGGCGGCCTGTCGCTCTGCGCTTCAGGCTTTGGCTTCTGGAGCCATGATATAAGCGGGTTTGAGAGGACAGCTCCGCCGGACATTTACAAGCGCTGGACTGCTTTCGGTCTGCTCTCGTCCCACAGCAGGCTCCATGGCAATGAATCCTATAGGGTGCCGTGGCTGTTCGACGAAGAGTCTGTAGATGTGCTGAGGTTCTTCACAAAGCTGAAATGCAGGCTTATGCCGTATCTGTTCAGCGCCGCATGTGAAGCTTCACAGCAAGGCGTGCCGATGATGCGTGCCATGTTCATTGAGTTCCCCGACGATCCCGGCTGTCTGCAGCTTGACAGGCAGTATATGCTTGGCGGTTCCATCCTGGTGGCTCCCATTTTCAATAATGAGGGTACTGTGCAGTATTATCTGCCTGCGGGAAAATGGACCAGCCTTATCAGCGGTGAGAAAATTGACGGCGGCAGCTGGCGGGCCGAGAAACATGATTATATGAGCCTCCCGCTGCTTGTAAGGCAGGATTCGGTGATTGCGATGGGAAGTGTCGACGACAGACCGGACTACGTTTATGCAGACGGTGTGGAATTCCATGTATTTGAACTTTCCGACGGCGCTTCTGTCAATACCTCCGTATTTGATATGAACGGACACAGGGAAGTTGTGTTCAGCGCTGTAAGGGACGGCAGATCGATAGTCCTGGGAACTGAAGCATACTGCGATGATGACGGTCCTTCCCGCATAAGCAGCGGATGCCCGGATAAGAAGTGGTCGGCAGTGCTGCGCGGAGTGAGAAGCATTACCGCTGTTTATGGAGGTCATGCAGAAATTACTGAAGCTGGGGTCAGGATCATACCCGACATCGGAGTGAAAACGATAAAAGCTGTAATATGATAAACACTGCAGCTGCATTCATTCGATATTATGGAATAAGCAGAAAAATGCGCTGAGAGCTAAAAAAATAGCGAAATTGCTTGAATAGTTGATATTAGTGTAATATAATGTAAATGTTTGGTTGGCAAGCTTTTATGTGCCGGCTGACATAATCAAGTATGTGCTGCGTCAGCAGAGTTACTAATCTTTCTAAAGCGAGGGGACAATAAATGTTCGAAGACAAAACGTTGGTATGCAAGGATTGTGGGCAGGAGTTCGTATTTACTGCAGGCGAACAGGAATTTTATGCAGCCAGGGGTTTCCAGAATGAACCCGGAAGATGTAAGGAATGCAGGACGTCAAGAAAGTCCCAGTTTGGCAATGGTGCCAAAAGAGAAAGAGAGATGTTTGACGCAGTCTGCGCACAGTGCGGCAAGGAAACGAAGGTTCCCTTCAAGCCGCGCCTTGACAAGCCTGTTTATTGCAGCGAGTGTTTCTCAAATCGCTGATTCGCGAATAGAGCTCAGTTAAATATTGCACATTGATCCAAGCCCTGTATATTACATATGCAGGGCTATATCCATATGTACCGGAAGCCGCGATTTTACTGCCTTTCAGACTATCAGCAATCCACAGGCGATCTCCATGCATAGTTACTTTTCCACAGCGCTGAACAGCTATTTCTGTAGTTATGCACAGAGTTATCAACATTATCCACAGGCCAATATACACAAAACACCTGTTTTGTGTATATTTTTTATTAAATATAGCGATAATCTTGGAAGGATTTATGGTGTTTCTTGTTGAATACAGATATATACATTTTGAATAAATATAAAACACAGCGATGAAAGCGGGATCGTCAGGATCCCGGAAATTGCACGTCAATACTGATCAAGAAAGGGGCAGTGACTATGAAATTCAAGATCACAGGAAAGAATTTTGATGTAACTGATGCGCTAAAAGAAAGAGTAACCAAGAAGCTGGGCAAACTGGACAAATTCTTCAATCCCCAGACGGAAGCGCAGGTGACTATGAGCGTGCAGAGAAACTGGCACATCCTTGAGGTCACGATACCTTTTGGAGGGTTCACTCTCAGGGCGGAGGTCTCAGGCGACGATATGTATGCATGTATAGATAAGGCTGAAGATATTCTTGAAAGACAGATCAGAAAGAACAAGACAAGATTGGCCAAGAGACTCCACACAGGAGCATTCGAGGATCCCGGTGTTTTCAGGAGCGATGTGGAGGTGGAGGAGGAAACGGAATTCAGGGTTGTCCGTACAAAAAGGTTCGCAGTGAAGCCGATGCCGGTCGAAGAGGCCATACTGCAGATGAATCTTCTCGGGCATGAATTCTTTATGTTCTCCAACGCTGAAACAAATCAGGTGAATGTGGTCTATAAGCGAAAGGACGGCAATTACGGCCTTATAGAGCCTGAATTCTGATATGATCATGTGCAGCCTGTACAAACTGTATTTACCACACTGCCATTAATATTGTAAAATCAATAGGTGACGCTTCCGGCGTCACTATTGTTTTACGGCAGATCGACCGGGATACCGGGAGACTGAGATACCGGGATACCGGGATACCGGGATGCTGAGATGCCAAGATACCGGAAGACCGAGATATTGAGATACCGAGATACCGGGAGGAGTGCTTGAATTGATATATGATCTTATCATAATCGGAGGCGGGCCGGCAGGCTACCATGCGGCAGAGCTGGCAGGGAAGAACGGGGCAGGCGTGCTGTTGGCTGAAAAAGGGAACATCGGCGGGGTATGTCTGAATGAAGGCTGTATCCCGACAAAAACGCTCCTATATTCCGCAAAGCTTTTTGAAGGAGCTGTAAACGGCGAAAAATACGGAGTAACTGTGGCCAATGCCGTCCTTGATCATGAAACAGTCTTGATGAGAAAAAGCAAGGTGGTGCGTACTCTGGCAGCCGGCGTAAAAGCCAGGCTGCGGGACAGCGGAGTCGTGCTTGTGGAGGGAATGGCTGTTGTCAACGGCAAAAAAAGCGACGGCAGCAGGAGAACAATCTTCGATATCAGCGTCGGTGACAGCACATACAATGCATACCACTTGCTGCTTGCTGCGGGATCAGAACCTGTCGTTCCTGCCATACCGGGCATAAAAGAAGGAATTGAAGCCGGATATGTCCTTACCAGCAGAGAGATCCTGGATCTGAAGAAGATACCTGATTCTCTGGTCATCATCGGTGCAGGCGCTGTCGGCCTTGAGATGGCATATTATTTCAATGCAGCCGGCAGCAAAGTCACGGTCATTGAGATGCTGGACCATATCGCGGGGCCTGCCGACGGCGAGATAGCGGCTATCCTTCTGAAAAACCTGTCCAAAAAAGGCATAGATTTCAGACTGAACTCCAGAGTGACCGAGATAAGGGAAAATGGAGCCGCTTATTCATCGGCTGATTCCAGCGGATTTGCTGCAGCGGACAAGGTGCTGCTGAGCATCGGCAGAAAACCGGCATTGGCTGGTCTGGGACTCGAAAGCATAGGAATTGCGACGGAAAACGGGAGGATACCGACGGACAGCCATGGACAAACTAATGTGCCTGGTGTTTATGCGGCAGGCGATGTCAATGGAGTATCCATGCTGGCCCATACCGCTTACAGGGAAGCAGAGGTCTGCATCAATAACATATTCGGCAGGGAAGATACGATTAGCTACTCGGCAATACCGACGGTCATATACACCAATCCTGAAGCTGCAGGTGTCGGAGAGACGGAGGAATCTGCAAGGGCCAAAGGGATCGGGTACGATCTGGTCAGGCTGCCGATGAGGTACAGCGGCAGGTATATGGCGGAGAATGAAGCCGGCGACGGCATCTGCAAGATACTGACCGATAAGAGCTCTAAAGCCGTCATAGGCATCCATATGATCGGGAACCATTCATCAGAGATTATATACGGGGCTGCTATGATGACAGAGAAGGGGATGCGGGCATCCGACCTGAAAAACATAGTGTTTCCGCATCCCACAGTCTCAGAGATCATCAAGGAGGCATTAGCAGAACTGGAAGGGTGATTGATGCGTTTTCCTTATTTTTCTGCAACGCTGAAGCTAATCGTTACCTTGAACAGGTCGCCGTCAATATCGGCCTTGAAACTGCCGCCGCACAGTTTTGTGTAGCTTTCTGCAATCGAAAGACCAAGACCGCTTCCCTCCGTGGTGCGTGATTTGTCTCCGCGGCTGAAACGCTGCATTATCTCCTCAACAGTGAAGTCCATTTCATAACCGGCGGTATTTTTCACTGTTGCCACAGCCGATCCGTTTGATTCTTCAAGGCTGATATATACTCTTGTGCCTTGCAGCGAGTATTTCAGAGCGTTATCTATTATATTCTGGAACACTCTGTAAAGCTTTTTGCCGTCAGCAAAAATATTGATTGGTTTTTCCGGGAGCTTAATTTTGAATGAAAGCCCGGATTTTTCGATCCTGTCGTCCATATCGGCCAGTGTCTGTTCGATCAGCTTTTTCAGATCCAGGTTTTCAAAATCTACCGGCATATTGCCGCTTGTGCTTTTTGACAGATCAAAAAGATCTGATACTATATTTATCAGTTTAGATGATTTTTCGGTCAATATTCTTACATAATCCTTCGCTGTTTCCGACAGGTCTTCCTCCTTTGACAGCAGATCGATATAGCTTATGATCGAAGTCAACGGTGTTTTTAGATCATGGGAGACATTGGTGATGAGCGCGACCTTCATCCTTTCGGATTTCATCTGCTCTTCCAGACTTTCGTTGAAGCCCTTGTTTATTTCCATGTATGTCTTGTTGTTGCCTTTTATATAGAAATAGATCATTATTACTTCCAGTACCGGAGGGACAAGACAAGCGTAAGATTTTACAAGAAACAGAAGAAGCGTGCTGATAATAAAAATGAAGCTGAAGGAAATAAACAGGAGCTGTCTGTAAAAAAGGGACCTTGTCAATGGATATTTTGAAAATGTTCTGCCGTCAAACAGGCTCACTGCGAAATCATGGATCCGGTAGATGAAACTGTATACAAGACTGTGTTTTATCAGTTTTCCGGCCTTTATCTTGCGGATCAATGAAAGCAGGATAACTCCGCATATTGCGAATACAGCGGATGTTGCCGCAGCTATGACGAACACCGGCACAATGTAATATAATCCCAGAGTACCTGTTGTGCTCGGACTCAGAAGAAATGCTTCCCTTACCATTTTGTACCATATTGCTATAAGAAGTGCAAATGTGATGACTAAAATGTCAGAGTAGACAGAATCTATTCTACCCGGATGCAATTCCATGTCATGTGGTCTTCTGCCTGTTACTGCGGCCAGATATGCCGCAAGGATAAATGCCAGCAGTATCCCGATTGCTGCTGTTATCAACAAAGGCATGAAGTATGACTTGTCATTTTGCCATTTTAGCTGTCTCGCTTGTATAAAATCGTCCGGATATGCTATGTAAATAGTAGAATTCTTCTTTATCAGATCTTTATATGTCAGAGTATTTGCAACATAACCGACTGCATCAAAGCCTGTCTTGCCTCTGAAGGACCATTGGCCATTTTCCAATGAGCAGAATGACGATCCGAATTGTTCGAAAAAGCTTCTGCCTGGGTTTTCCACGTTTGTCCATTCACTGCTTCCGTCACTGATATAATAGAAGTATGAAACGTTGTCTGTCGGAGCTTCATGTGAAAGAAGAGTATTGCTCGCATCCTCTGCTGCATTTCTTATCTGATAGGCAAAGCTTTTGCTGTCGATGTAATCTTTAACAAACAGGCATTCCGGATCCATACCCTTGTAGTACATAATTTGCACCAATACGACCAGCCATGTCATTGCAATGATAGTCAGGACAGATGCTGCTGCCTTAGCGGCAAAGCCTGTACTAAAGCTTCTCAATTTTGTAGCCAATTCCCCACACCACCTTAAGATATTTTGGTTCCTTCGGGTTGATCTCGATTTTTTCGCGGATACGTCTGATATGGACCATGACTGTGTTTTCTACAGAGTAGGCGATCTCCTTCCAGACTGTCTCATAAATTTTTTCTGCTGAAAAAACGATGCCCGGATTTGACATAAGAAGCTCAAGTATCTTATACTCCTTCGCCGTCAGCCTGACCGGTTCTCCGTCTACCATAAGCTGTTTTGCCTCGGTGTCGAGACAAAGTCCGCCTACCGTGATCTGAGAAGTCCTGGAGCAGTTTGTCATATCGCCAAGATGCATATATCTCCTCAGCTGGCTTTTCACTCTTGCAACAAGTTCCTGTGGATTGAAGGGCTTGGTCACATAATCGTCCGCTCCCATCGTAAGTCCAAGGATCTTGTCGCTGTCTTCGGATTTTGCCGACAGCATAATGATCGGTATATTTTTGCTCCCGCGAATTTTCAGTGTGGCAGAAAGCCCGTCCAGCCTTGGCATCATGATATCCAGCAGGATCAGATGTATTTGGTTTTCTGCCACCGCTGCCAGCGCCTGAAGGCCGTCGTATGCCTTAATGACATCATAGCCTTCACGATTCAGCAGCTTTTCAATAGCTGCAGCAATTTCTCTGTCATCATCCACTACGAGTATCCTTGCATTATCCACCTGAGTATCCCCCTTCGGCCTGTACCGTATTTTAGTGCATGAATCTTACGAACGGCCTGACAAAATTCTTAAGAATATCTTAACAATGCAGTTGTCTCTGTTGATATGAATTTTTTATCCAGCATGTATTATATTACATAATCAGAATTTTTTCCTGAAGATATCTCTTGCTGCTACTGCCTCGCTGAAGCGAAATGATATAATATTGGTAATGGATGACGCTATTGATTTATAGATTCATAGCAGAAAGTACATACTGTGATCATCAATAACAGGAGGGGACAATGATGCGATTCATATTTCCGGAAGGTTTCCTTTGGGGTGCTGCAACGGCAGCGTACCAAATCGAAGGAGCGTACGATCAGGATGGCAAGGGTGAGAATATATGGGACCGTTTCAGCCATATTCCCGGCAGGATTTTCGAAGGCCATACGGGGGATGTCGCCTGCGACCATTACAACAGGTATGAGCAGGATATCAGGATAATGAAGAGCATCGGTTTGAAATCATACCGCTTTTCCATATCATGGGCCAGGGTGTTCCCCGATGGGAAGGGAACACCGAATCAGAGGGGACTGGATTTTTATAAAAGGCTTGTCGAAAAACTAAATGAGAATGGAATTAAGCCGGCTGCGACGCTGTATCACTGGGATCTGCCCCAGAAGCTCCAGGATCTGGGCGGATGGGCGAACAGGGACTCTGTCGGATGGTTTGCCGACTATGCTGCATACATGTTTGAAAAGCTCGGAGACCAGGTGCCTGTCTGGATCACTCATAATGAACCATGGGTGGTTTCATTTATCGGAAACTGGGTAGGCAGGCACGCTCCGGGCATCACAGATTTTTCGACTGCCCTGCAGACTTCGCATCACCTGCTGATGTCCCACGGCCAGGCAGTAAAGGCATACAGAGAGACAGGCGGCAATGGTGAAATAGGGATAACGCTCAATATGAATCCTGTCTATCCGGTATCCGATAGCAGGGACGATACCGCCGCTGCCAGGATGTTTAATGAATATCTCAACAAATGGTTCGCCGAGCCTGTCCTGAAAGGCACATACCCGGAAGAACTGCTGAGGTATTATCAGCAGGAAGGCCTGTTCCCCGAAATAGATGACAGTGATATGAAGATAATACATCAGCCTGTCGATTTTCTTGGAATAAATAATTATTACAGCAGCTTCATAAAATATGACGGATCGCAGTGGCCGATACCGGCTGCCGAGACGATGACCGGCAGGGACAGGACGCAGATGGACTGGGAGATATACCCCGAAGGGATCCATGACCTGCTTGTTTATTTGGATAAGGAGTATGGCGGAGTAAAGATCATCATCACTGAAAACGGCGCGGCTTTCAATGACATCGTAAACCGTGAAGGGAAAGTCGAGGACGACAATCGTATCGACTATCTGTACAGATATCTGGGGCAGATACACCGTGCCATAAGCTCGGGCGTCAATGTCAGAGGATATTATGCATGGTCTCTGCTGGACAACTTTGAGTGGGGACATGGCTACAGCAAGAGATTCGGCCTCGTATACGTCGACTTCAAAACACAGGAGAGGATAATGAAAAAGAGCGCTCTGTGGTATCGTGACGTTATAAGGAACAATGGCTTTTAGTATTTGTACCGGAGTTTGCTGTCATTGCTGCTGCAATAGGCGGTAAATTCAGTGCTGATGCCAGGCAGAATCTGCAAAAATGTGAGATGAATAACGGACTGTATAAAAGGATAGATAACAATAAAATCGATGTTATCGGGGATATCCACGGATGCTTCAGAGAGTTGGCTGGGCTGCTTGATAAGCTGGGATACCATATCGATGTGAAATAGGGGCTGATCACCGGCGCCCCAAAAGCCCGCAGTCTTCTTTTCACGGGCGATTTCACCGACAGAGGTCCGGAACCTGTAAAGGTACTGAAGCTGGCAATGGATGCGGTAAAGAGCGGTAAAGCATGGTCCGTGAGGGGCAACCATGAGGAAAAGCTCCTGCAGAAGCTGAAGAAAGGCACTCCTGCCAAGGAAGAGGTCATGGCGACGATCGATGCGGTAAAGGCAGAAGGAACGGATTTCGTAGGGCAGGTTATAGATTTTATAGCAGAGCTTCAGTATGTATTGCTGTGGGGAGATGATATCCTTGTAGTGCATGCAGGGCTGAAGGAGAATCTGCAGATATTGGATGCGAAAGACCGTAAGCTCAGAGGCAGGATAATAACAATGGCGATATACGGAGATATCACCGGCCGCAAGCTTGAGGACGGCAGGCCTGAAAGACTTGACTGGGCGGCTGATTACACAGGCGAAAAGACTGTGATATATGGCCATACCATAGTCGATAAGGCCGAATGGAGAAATAACACCGTCAATATTGATACAGGCTGCTTTCTGACAGGCGTACTGACCGCAGTAAGGATGCCTGAGAGAGAATTTGTGCAGAACAGGCAGGCTGATTCCGGCTGATGAATTTGCTCGAAAAATTCATACCATCATGTTTATCATGTATAATTGAAATATGTCAAGTATAATGCGGGGGATCGGCAGAAGCATGAAATACAGAGCAATGGGAAAAACAGGGGACGAAGTATCGATTCTGGGATTCGGGTGCATGCGTTTTCCCCAGTCAAACGGCAGGATAGATATCGACAGGACTGAAAGACAAATACTTATGGCTGTCGAGAAGGGCGTCAACTATTTTGATACATCGTTGATCTACCACGGAGGCAGGAGCGAAAGCATCCTCGGAGATATATTTGCAAAAGGCTGCAGGGACAAGGTCAGGATAGCGACAAAGCTTCCGCCTTTTATGGTGCATTCCGTCAAGGATATGGACGGCATACTCAACAGCCAGCTCAAAAAGCTCCGGACCGACCATGTAGATTATTATCTTCTCCATGCTGTCAATGCCTACGGCGGATGGGACAGGCTAAAAAAGTTCGGTGTGGAGGAGTTTGCAGAGCGGGCGAAAAAGGACGGCAGGATAGGACATTTCGGATTTTCATACCACGGAAACAAGGATGATTTTAAGGCTATTATTGACGATTATCCATGGGACATGTGCCAGATACAGTACAATTATATAGACGAACACTTTCAGGCAGGAAGGGAAGGTCTGGAGTACGCAGCATCAAAAGGGATCGGAGTCGTTATAATGGAACCTTTGCGCGGCGGTTCCCTGGTCAGGCAAATGCCTCCGGAGATCAGCAGGATATGGGATTCGGCCAAAACGAAAAGAACGCCTGCCGAATGGGCGTTCAGCTGGCTGTGGAACCAGCCGGGCGTGACATCGGTCCTGTCGGGTATGAATGATGAAGCGCAAATAGAAGAAAACACGGCCCTGGCGGACAAGGCAGAGCCGGGTATGCTGACACAGGAAGAACTTCACCTCTGTGAAATGGTAAGGATGGAGTATTACAGGCTGATGAGGGTCGGCTGTACAGGCTGCGGCTATTGTATGCCATGTCCCGCAGGTGTCGATATTCCGTTCTGCTTCAGTTACTACAATGCGAAGCACTTTTTCAGGGCCAGACATGCGCAGTGGCAGTATATCACATTTGCCGGCGGACTCATGAGCGGCGAACCGTCTTATGCCTCACTTTGCCGGCAATGCGGAAAGTGTGAGAAAGCATGTCCGCAGCAGCTTCCGATAAGGGAAAAGCTCAGCGAGGTCGCAGCCGATATGGAGCCGCGGATAGTCAAGCCGGTCATCGGACTGGTCAGGAGATATTTTTCGTTCAGGAAGAAACTGCGTTCACAGAAGCCCCGCGGCCCAGAGAGCGCTTCTTAGGATCAGCTTTCTGTACATTGGATCAGAAAATGATGCCGCCTGATGGCCGGGCGACAGGTAAGCCACTCTGCCCAGGCCATATGTGTGCGCCCATGCTGCAGGCCATTGTCTGCCTTCTGATTCGTACTCCATCAACGGAGTTGTCTCTATAAGGTTGTCCAGATCGAACTGATAAGGTTCCTCCATTATTGAAAAACTCCCTATGCCCTCCAGTATAACATGGCTTGTGGATAAAGGCTTGTAGGTCAGCACTTTCTGATCCGGGTGCATCTTGAATTTGCCGCCTAAAAGGTGTGCTGTCTCATATCGGGCCTCGGTTGCGATCCCGCAATGCACTGCCATAAGTCCCCCGCCGTTGAGGACGTAAGTGAGCAGCCCGGCAGTCTGTTCATCGCTGAACCTGTCCTCTGTATATGCAATGCAAAGATCAAATGAGCTGAGGCTTTCGATCCTTAAGCGGTCGTAATCCTCCGTGAACTCAATATCAAATTCCGCAAGTATATCCTTGAATTCGCTGTCAGGGCCTTTCAGAGGATGATATTTCACATCGGTATAGTTGCCTATCATTATTGCTTTTTTGATTGCCATGATTCGAGTCCCTTCCTGTCAGTATATTTAGGTTTGAATCACCTGCACCGTGTCTGACATGTGCCTGTCGGGTGCATCTCAGAACTCCAGCGGATTGCCTTCATAGTCTATGTATGCAGGTCTTTCGCCTTTATATTTCTCCGGGTCGCTGATGATCCCGATCAGCTCCCTTGCAGGTATATCCGGGGTCAGAGGCGCTTCATCCTGATATTTGCCCGAAAGCCAGTTCTTCATCCAGCCAGGGTGGATCAGTATTACCTGGCCGCCCGCATCTTTTATATTATTATGCACAATGGCTGAATGCATATTTAATGCTGCTTTTGAAGCACAATAGGCAAACCAGCCTTTCCTGTAACAGGTGCCGATGCTTCCGGCCTCGGATGATATGTTCATGATCAGCTTTTTATCGCTGTTCATAACCAACTGTATCAACTCGTTGGTCACCCTCGTTGTTCCAAGGCAGTTTACATTGAATACTCTGATCATCTCGTCAAAATCCAAAGGATCGTAAATCGTACTTTCATTGTCGCCGGTTATGGCGCTGTTGTTTATCAGCACATCCAGCCTGTCGGTCCCGGATCTGATGAAGTCAGCCGCAGCTTTTACGCTTTCGTCGCTGGATACATCCATATCCGCGGCGATCAGGCGGTCCGGATAAGCCTTGCCCAGTTCGTCGAGCAGTTTCCAGTCCTTGTTGTAGCGTCCTGCAAATACGGTATACCCATTTTCAAGCAGGCCTTTTGCCAGTTCATATCCAAGGCCTCTGTCTGCGCCTGTCACACATGCGTATAATTTCATTCGGCACACCTCTTGCCTCATTATATCATAAGAAGTAATCGGAGCAGAATGATTAAAATTTCAATTAGTGGGATATAAATTGCGGAGTCTGGTTGCTTATAATGCGAAACTTGCATGCTTATGTCTCCTTGCAGCATAAAAACCGGGATTTTTTCACTAAAAAACATCCCACTAATTGAAATTTTAAGCACCAACTTACAATGGACTCTTATGTCTGCATAATGCTGTAAATTATGAGGGTCACGAAAAGAGACACGATTCTTCAGTGAAAATATTGGGCTGTATTGGCCTGAGTGGACAAAAACCTGGTAAAATATATGTTGACACATTGTTACTTTTATTTTAATATATTAAACATATAAGATTAGTAGGATATAATTGAGAGTTAATAATGAAGCTGTTCACAACAGTACGGGGAGGTAGCATATGAGCGAGAGGAAACTTGGTTTTGATACTTTGCAGGTACATGCAGGGCAAAAGCCCGATCCCACGACCGGATCAAGGGCAGTCCCGATATACCAGACTACGTCATATGTGTTCAGGGATACTGAGCACGGAGCAAATCTGTTTGCGCTGAAGGAGCCGGGGAATATATACACGCGTATAATGAACCCGACAAATGACGTGTTCGAGCAGAGGATGGCTGCTCTGGAAGGCGGCGTTGCAGCGTTGGCTGTGGCTTCAGGATCCGCTGCGATCACATATGCAATATTGAACATTGCCGGGACCGGCGACGAGATCGTTTCAGCAAGTACACTTTACGGCGGTACATATAATCTGTTTTCTGTAACGCTGCCAAAGCTCGGGATCAAAACTGTCTTCGTCGATCCCGACGATCCTGAAAATTTCAGGAAAGCTATAAACGAAAGGACAAAGGCAGTATTTATCGAAACATTGGGAAATCCCAGCATAAACATCACTGACATAGAGGCTGTCGCAGCGATCGCACATGAAAACAAGATACCGCTGATCGTGGACAATACCTTCGGAACGCCGTATCTCATCCGCCCGATCGACTTCGGGGCTGATGTAGTGGTCCATTCGGCCACTAAATTCATCGGCGGTCATGGCACATCCATAGGCGGCGTGATAGTTGACGGCGGCAAATTCGACTGGCTGGGGAGCGGTAAATTCCCGGGGCTGACCGAGCCTGACCCGAGCTATCACGGTGTCGTTTATGCAAGAGATATCGGCCCCGCAGCCTTTGTTACAAAGGTCAGGGTGCAGCTATTGAGGGATACGGGCGCGGCCATCAGTCCTTTTAACTCGTTCCTGCTGCTTCAGGGTCTTGAGACACTGTCATTAAGAGTAGCAAAGCATGTGGAGAATGCCAAAAAGGTCGCGGAGTTCCTGAACGGCCATCCGCAGGTCGCCTGGGTCAATTATCCGGGCCTGGAGAACAATAAATACCACAAGCTCGCATTGAAATATATGCCCAAGGGAGCAGGCTCGATCTTCACATTTGGCATAAAGGGAGGAATCGAGGCGGCAGTCAAATTTATCGACAGTCTTGAAATATTCTCGCTGTTGGCCAATGTCGCCGATGCCAAGTCCCTTGTGATACATCCTGCATCCACCACCCATGCCCAGCTTTCGCCTGAGGATCAGGCTGCGGCAGGCGTGACGCCGGATCAGATAAGGCTTTCGATAGGCATCGAGGATGCAGATGACCTGATATATGATCTTGAGCAAGCGCTGAAAAAGGCTTTGAAGTAAATTACAGGTATACGCATACGGGGCCAGGCTTGTATTGTTTCTCTTTTTTTAGCCACATTGATAAGGGAGTAATTCAAGCCTGACCCCGTTTTAAGACCCCGTTTTATCAGCTGCCGGTGCTTTTATAATGCCGGACACCGAATCGGAACATGAATGCGGAAAATACCAGAAATGCCGCCCCTGCCGGCAATGCAAGCAGACCCTTCCAATAGCTTTCGCCCCAGCCGCAGACTGCGGAAGCGGGATAATAGCTTATCACCAGCATGGGCATAAAAAATGTAAATACGCCATAAAGGATTTTCGGCAGGTACTCGACAGGACAGCGGGTCACCTGATAACTTGCATTCGTGAATATGTATATCCAGTCAAGACCCTTGACGGTGAAGAAAGCAATGCCAGATGTCAGGATGAAAACTCCCGAATATGTCAGGAATCCTCCCGCCAAAGCCAGTATGATGACAGCGATGTCAACAGCATCAAGGCTGATGCGCTGCTTCCATAGGCTCCAGATGATCGCAGCCATACCTCCTGCAACGCGGGAAAGCCTGTGCAAGTGGAAGTATGAGCCTGCTATCTGGATATAAACAGAGCACGGCCTTAACAGGACGCGGTCGAAATCTCCGGTGCGGATCATACGCCACGGGAAATAATCAAACCCGCGGCAGAAGGACTCGGCAAGTCCAAAGCTGGTGACAGCCATCGCATATATCAGAAGGATCCTTTCGACCGACCATGATCCGATATTTCCGAATTTTGAAAACATAAGCACTGGTGCGACTGCATCGGCCACAACGACCAGCAGTGTCTGGAACATCATGATCGGCCAGCCTTTGTACTGGAGCCCTGAAATAAAGTTCATCCTTATATATTTGAGGTATAATTTTAATCCGTTGTGAAGCCTTACTCCTTCCATATGGCTTATCCCCCCTGTATGATGATGTTTCTGAGCTTTCTTACCGTCAGAGTCCTGCCTGCGGCGATAAATATCAGGGACCAGGCGAACTGAAGACCCAGCGTCCAAATCAGATTACCGGGATCCAGGGTCCCGATATAGAACCGGATAGGGATATCGAGATAACCGGCAAAAGGCTGGAGGATGAGAAAATCCTGCAAAATTTCCGGCCACAGCTGTAAAGGCAGGTAACCGCCTGATAATACTCCTCCGATAAGCATTATTATGTAAGTCGGGCCGTCTCCCCAGGTGACGCTCAGTCTTATGCTGCAGGCCAGCATACCGTATGCCGTGCACAGCAGCACTGCACTTGCCGAAGAGATCAGAAAACATATCAGGCCGGCAAAACTGGCCGGTGCCGACAATCCGTATGATTCAGGCAGGATAATTGAAAAGACAAGCATAGGGATCCCTCTCCAGACAAGAGGTATGATTCTCGATGCGGCAGTCCTGGCAAACCAGTTGAAGTACAGGTCGAGCGGACGGCACATTTCTATGCCTACATCGCCGCTGTTGATCTTGCTCAGTATTTCACCGTCGATATTGAAGGGCTGTATCACATACAGTATTTGTGCAAGCCAGACATATGATATGATCTGTTTCAGGCCGAGGCCGGCCAATATGCCTGCATCGTGCTGATCCGAATATTTGTAGAACACTGTGAAGATCGTAACTTCGATCAGTCCCCAGAATATGCCGGTAGATGCGCCGGCAAGACCTGCCATCCTGTATTGGACGCCCTCGGCTGTTTTGATCCTGAATATGGATAAACAAGCTTTTAGTGTCTTCATATACACATCTCCCTGTACATACCTGCAATGATCTCGTCGATATTCTGCTCCTGCATGATTACATCCTTCAGAGGAAGCGTTTGTGTCATTTGCCTGATGATCTCATGCGATGCGGCTTTTGCCGGGTCGAAATATACAGATATAACATTTGCATTGATTTGTATCGATTCGGCTCCGTCAATAAGGTAACCGTCAATGTGCCGATCCAGCGTCGCCCTGATGCAGCGCAATGGTGAATAATGTTTCTTAAGCTTCTCCATGCTGCCGTCATAGAGAAGCCTGCCCCGGCCTATTACCATGACGCGGCTGCACATCGACTCGATGTCGTCCATGTCATGAGTCGTCAGGATCATCGTTACACCATTTTTTGCATTTTCTTTTTTCAGGAAATCACGAAGTGCAAGCTTTGATACTGCATCCAGCCCTATGGTCGGTTCATCGAGGAACAGGATCCGCGGACTGTGCAGGAGAGCCGCCGCGATCTCGCAGCGCATGCGCTGTCCAAGCGACAGCTGGCGGACCGGAGTCTTCAGTAATCCTGATA
Source organism: uncultured Oscillospiraceae bacterium (assembly GCA_964596445.1). Lineage (GTDB taxonomy): Bacteria > Bacillota > Clostridia > Acetivibrionales > DTU013 > DTU013. The sequence goes on along the minus strand of CAZQUQ010000027.1, from coordinate 651 downwards.
TATCGAGGGATTCGCATAATTCGCCGAGACGGCGCTTGTATTCGCCGGCAGGGATCCGGTAGATATCCTTGAGCAGACTGAAGGAATCACTGACAGGAACATCCCACCACAGCTGACTTCTCTGGCCGAAGACCACTCCGATCTGTGAAACATGTGCAACTCTCTCGATCCAGGGGACGCGTCCCATGATCCTGCATCTGCCGCCGTCCGGTGTAAGTATGCCGCTCATGATCTTGACCGTCGTTGATTTTCCGGCACCATTGGGACCGATATACCCGACAAGCTCACCTTCTTCAATATCGAAGGAAATACTTTCAAGAGCACTGATTATCCTGTGGCTGCGCACAAAGGCTCCCCGCAGCATACCAAAGCGCCCTTCGGGCCGTTCCGCGACTTTGAAGCTCTTGCTTATCTCCATAAGTTCGATTTGTGCCATGGTTTCCTCCTCACTGTTGTATTTGTCGGCCGAACTGATTTGATTACAGCCGGAATTCTATTTTATACTCAGCCGGCCTTAATGCAAAACTCCGGATCGTCGACAGGCCTGCCCTCAGCGACAGGAAAAAATAACTTACTCTGTAATATGCTTTTTTTGATCATAGCTGAAGCATGAAAATGAGATTTGCCTTTCGCAAGGGTTACACAGATATT
>CAZQUQ010000026.1:0-21814 GCA_964596445.1 uncultured Oscillospiraceae bacterium | reverse complement strand
TCGAATCCCTTCGGGCGCACCAACAGCCTCAAGCTTTCGGAGCTCGAGGCATTTTTATTTTTCGTCAATACCGGTCAAAAAATACCGACATAGTTACCGACAGTGGCTATGCCAGCGCCTGTAATGAGCTTAATCGCACAGTTGCAGCATGAGAAGAAAATCCAGTTGCTAACAAGTAGCAGGGCGGCAGCATTGGAGATCCCAAAGAGAAAGAAAATGGTAAACCTGATATGATTTTTACCCAGGCTGATGGTTCTCCTATCTTCCCGGATACAATACCAAAGCAGCGGAGGAACTTTGGTAAGGTAAAAGGTCTTCCCAAGCTCACATTCCACGGACTCAGACACACTTCCGCTTCGTACCTCATAGCATGCGGACAAGACGTGGTTCGGTTTCAAAGAGGCTAGGACACGCAAAGCCAAGCACAACACTAACGATATATGCCCATGCGTTCAAAAAAAGAGATCAGGAGTCTGCACAGTTCATGGATGGGCTATATATAAAGAAAGAGGATAAAGACCGTAAGATAAACCAGTAATGATAAGTATACGGGGCTTGTGTGAACATATACGCCACACTTGCCTTTAATGGTGGTGCATCACTTCAAATATTTTAACATCTGGACGAGTTGCTTGCATGACATAAGCCCTTTCTCATCCTCATCAAGATCCCTGGTGCCAAATCTGAAAAAACCGTTATCCGAATAAAACCGATTTAATATAGGCTTGTCCTCACACTCAAGGTAAGCGATTTTTCCGCCGATGTAGCTTTGAACCTCTCTCACTTTATCACATGCCATTTTTAGAAGTTCATCCCCAGAGATAAGCTTCTTATCTTTGTATTTGAAGTTTTTGCCCAACTGAGCTATCAAAGGTGCTGGTATTATGTATTTCTTTGTTTCTTTATTGTATGTACCGAATTTAGTGATGCTCTTTCGTTTATTCTTGCTTAACACATCGGGATTAACAAGAATAACTTTATTGGCTAAAGTGAAATATCCGACCAAGACAAGCTCTGATTTATATGAGCAAAATACTAAATGGGTTTTTGCTAGACTCTGCTTAGAGAATTCTACAGCTTTATGTTTAATAAAATACTCTATATCTCCATTAACAGGGCATGAAAATTCGAGGAGAATGCTTTTTGTAGCATCCTCCCCGATTTCTGTTAACATATCAGCAAGATTTATTATGAAGTATCCTTTTAATGTACTGATGTCACTCACTTTTTGACCTCAAATAAAGCTTTTATCTGATCTTTTCTGACGGTTGTGCAGGCTTTGCTCAGTACAACATCTTTGGACTTCTTACTCTCAGCGTTCTCAAGTGCTGAAACAAAATTCCTGCCAAGCTGCTTGCTGTTAATGTTTATGCCCTTTAGTATGCTGTTCGTTGCCATACACATACCTCCTTTCACTTGACAAAGAAAGTGATAAAACGATATCACTTTTTCAATATGAATGCAATATATTTGCTTCAGTTTGAAACAACCACATCTATATATTATACTATTTTATCGGAAAAATATAGCCTGTACACCGCAAATATTTGAAAATCCTTATTATTCCTGCCCTCTTAGTTAGGAAATTTTTTATGGCCTGCAGTTTATTGTTGGTATGGCCTGCGGTTTTTTCTACCGACATTCTTATCGACCATTTTTATAGAAAGCGACCCATATTAAGCAATCAACACAATTTTTCAAAACCTCAAAACCCGCTTATATCAGCCATTTCAAATCGGCACCAATTTTTATCAACCCTTGTTTTTCGGTTTCCTAAACCGCAGGCCGGGGGTTCGAATCCCTTCGGGCGCACCAACAGCCTCAAGCTTTCGGAGCTCGAGGCATTTTATTTTTTTGTCATCGCGGATGTTGGATACCTGATACCCGAGGATAGATTTCTTAGGGCATCCATGATGAACCAGACATAGTGTTTAGTGTATCCGCTATGGTAGCTAAAGCATTGGTCTGGAATGAATCTCTATGTCTGCTAAGTAAAATGTCTTCGAGTTTTTCACTTATTGCACCTAATTTCTTGTAAATGCATGAAATCAGTCTCTTTCACCAAACTTGGCTTCCAGCCAGTCTACGAACTGCCTGGCTGTCCTGGGCGAACGGCCGTTATACTGCATCTCCCACTTTAGAGCTTCGCTGCGGATAAAATCAGCATCCGCTTTGATGCCTCTGGCTTTAGCGAGTCCTTCCACTATCTCAAGATACTTCTTTTTATCAGGAGATGAAAATATAACAGTCATACCGAAGCGGTCTGAAAGCGAAAGCTTTTCCTGCATGGTATCAGCCGCACGCACTTCATCGTCCGCATTGCCTGATGCGAGCCCGGCTCTGTCGCTGAACTTTTCCTTGATAATGTGTTTTCTGTTTGAAGTCGCATATATCACTACGTTGTCGGGCCGGCTTTCAACACCGCCCTCCAGCATTGCTTTCAGCGCAGTGTAGTCTTCCTCGTTGTCCTCGAATGCCAGATCATCGACAAACAGTATGAACTTCAGATTTCGGCCTGCCAGATGCCTTATGATCAGCGGAAAATCTCCCAGCAGCTTTTTGGGAACCTCGACGAGACGCAGGCCCCTATCATGATACTCATTGACAAGAGCTTTGACTGTCGTCGATTTGCCTGTCCCCCTGTCGCCATAAAGCAATATATTATTGGCAGGCTTTCCGTCAAGTAAATGCAGCGTGTTTTCTATTATGTCTCTTCTTTCCAGTTCATATGAAATCAGATCCGAAAACTTTACGGGATCAGGCGATGCGACACCTACAAAAGTGCCCTCGGCTGTGCCTGCCTGCTCGAATCCCCCGTCTGTGCCGGATGGCACTGATGTCCAGCTCGCTCCTGAAGCCGGATCACACCCGGATGTCCCCGGAATTTCATGACCGTAATATATCGGGATACGTCTCCATACAAATGCTCTGTGTTTGGCAAAGATACCGCTTCCACATCTTCTGTGGAATTCGGCAAGCTCATCAGCGCAGTCAGGCCAGTTGCTGCTTTTCATAAAAAGTGTTTTTATACTTGTTATATTACTATCTTCATTCGCATTTGTACTGCAGCTTTTCTTGGCAGAAATACTTTCGTCATCCTGCGGATCAAACCAAAGCGGCAGCTTCATCACTTCCTGCCGCATAACATCATCGCTGTCGGAGCGGCATAAAATAAAATCTTTTATCTGTTCCGGCCGCAGTGAAGCAAGTTTCTGAAGATGAGCAAGATCATTCCTCACAGCGGCTCCCATCGTGCCGGCCAAACATCCGGCTCCATCGAATTCTGCCGTCCTGCTGAACGGATTCTCGGCAAATAGGATTTTTTCAATGAAGTACTCTTTTAGTCCTGATGCAGCATTTATCAGCCTGTATCCAATGGAGCCATACAGATATGTCAAACCGAAAATATCGGGATCTCCAATGCTTAATAGAGTTAACATCGTGCCAATATCCCTGATCAGCCCATCATTCCTGAGGTCTTTGTATAGAATCAGCGCTGCCGATGAAAACCTTATATGGTCCAGTTCAGCCGACAGCTTGTCCCCCATGTCCTTATTGGTTTCTATAAATCGTCTTTCACTGGAGCTATTAGCATCTTTCATTTCATTTCCCCGCTTGCAGCATTATTTATATTACTTATTATAACTGCAGGAAGGAAAATATCAAATCTATTCGCAGAAACTAACATCATGTCTCCGCTCAAATGCTACTCAACACTTTTAAGCGCTTCGACCATAACGATCCCGCTGACCTTTCTGACCAGAAGGCACTGGATAAGCAGCGAGAACACAAATGTGATGCCGCATGCCGCCGCTATGCTCAAAGGATCGACGACAGCCTTGAATACCATATCTTCCGGCTCGCTTGATGCCATAACCAGCTCAGCCAGCCATATTCCCGGATAAATTCCCGATAATATTCCGGTCAATGTTACGATAATATTTTCCTTTAAGATCAGTGAAGCCGTTTCCCGCCGGTAAAATCCAAGCACCTTAAGTGTGGCAAACTCCCTGATCCTTTCCACAAAGTTAAGTATACCCATGTTATAGAGCACTACAAATGCCAGAGTCAATGCAAAAACAGACATAAGTACGGATACTCCGCTCATGGACTCCAATCCGGCATTTGTCTTCTCCTTCAGCGACGACAGGGTTTTTATTTCCGTTACCTCATCAAGGCTCTCCAGATATTCATAGCTTTCTTCATCCGGATCCCTTATAAGCAGCGCAGTGGGGGTGAATACCCCTCTCTCCAGCCTTTTCCACGATCTCTCGGACATATAAAGACCCTGACCCAACTGAACCGGAACAAGTCCGGCGATATACGCTTCGTCCTCCTCTTCCATGCCCGGGAGCTTCAGTTTGACCAGGTCACCCGCATTGAAACCCATTACTTTAGCCAGCTTCTCCGTCATCAGGATCTGGTTTTTGGCTTTTTTCAGATCGAACACGGTCGTCCCTGCCGCTTCCAGCGCTATCAGCTCCTGCCCGTCTTCATACACTGTGAGCAAAACGATGCGGCTGCCATACTGCTCATCCGGATGGCCTCTCCGAGCCCTCCGATCTGCATCGTAACTGCTTCCGATGCCCTGTCCATTATCTGCAGCCTTTCTTATGCTCACCGGCATCTCCATTATCCCTTCTGTTCTGTCCGCTGTGATCCTTCTGCGGTATTTATCAACACTGCCCGCAGTTCCGTCCAGCTCTGCCCGAAGATCGTACCTCAATGTCTTCTCGTAATAGGTTCCGACCATGAAGTCCATCGAGTCAAGCATTCCAAATGCTGTAATGATCAATGCAGTACAGCTCAAAACTCCCGTCAGTGCCATTATGGTCCGCATCCTGTTTCTCATCAGATTTCTTTGGATCATTTTCGCACTGAAGCTGAGATGCTTCCAAATCACAGTAATACGTTCAATCAATATCCTGCTTCCTGCCCGTGGAGCCTTTGGCCGCAAAAGCGAGGCGGAGGTCTCTGATATGGAACGCCTGCAGGTGAAAAAGCAAATAATGCATGTCATCAATACTGATAATACACACACTGCAAGTGCGGCTATCGATAATTCAGCATTCCTAGTTTCGGGCAGTACATACAGTTCACTTAATATGCTCCAAAGGAACTGCGGCAGAGTATTTCGGCCGATCAGCAGCCCGCACGCTGATCCTGCAAGCGAGGGATAAAGGCCAAAGGAGAGGTAATGACGGATTATTCGGGCCCTGTTGTATCCGAGGGCTTTCAGCAAACCCATTTGAGTCCTTTGATTCTCGACTATCCTGGTCATGGTCGTCATAACGATAAGGGCGGACACGGCAAAAAACATTATCGGAAAAACTAAAGAAAGCGATTTGAACTGTGAAACTTCGCCTCTGATCATCTGAGTACTGTTATGAGCTTTCCTGTCACGTACAAAAGATCTTGGCAGCTCTTCTCCGATAGCAGTCTTCACTGCTTCGGCATCCGCATCTTCCGACAGCAAAACACATATTTCATTTATCGGTACTGCGGACAAAGCAGCCGTTTTTACAAATATAAAGCCATATTTCTCGGGCTCGGGAATGATGTCCCTGGAATTGAACACATATTCGGGGCTTATGACCAGTCCACGGATCACAAAGCTGTATCGGCGCTCTCCTATTTTCAGCATGATGCCGTCTCCCGGAGAAAATCCGTTGGCTGCGGCAAATTTCTCATCAAGAAGGCATCCCCTGTAATCATTGTCCCACAATATCCCCCCGCGGGTTATGTGCGGTATATTGACCCGGAAATCATCCCTTACCGCATGGAGGGTCAATTTGGCTCCCTCCGGTATAACGGTCTCGACCTCAATACTGGCTCTGCTCTGCAGCTGCTCAACGCCTTCGATCCTGCTTATCCTTCTTTCTGTGCTTTTATCTGCGGATGGTATTGTGACCCACAGATCAGCAAGCTTTTGCTCATCAAAATAACCTTCGATGGAAGTCTCCAGGTTCCGCCAATATCCGTCAAGTCCGCTGAATACCCATACACCGAGCATGCTCAGTAAAATGACGGACAATATCTGTCCCCTGGACTGCCACAAATCTCTTAGAAACTTTGTCATGAGCCTGTTCTTTTTTCTGCTCCCTGTGATACAGCCACCTGCAATGCTGCTCCCTGTGCTACTGTTTCCTTCACTGCTGCTCCCTACCATGCGATCTCCTCCACCGGTACCGGTTCTTTGTTATATGCAATAGACTCTATCCTGCCGTTCTTCATGCGGATCACCCTGTTTGCCATCGGCGCTATCAATGCATTGTGTGTGATTATGACTACTGTTGTACGGAGCTTAGCCGAGACATCGGAAAGCATGCGCAGAACCTGTGCTCCCGTTTTTGAATCCAATGCTCCGGTAGGCTCGTCGCACAACAGCAGCGCAGGATTTTTACACAGAGCCCTTGCGATCGAAACCCTCTGCTGTTCCCCTCCGGAAAGTTGAGCCGGAAAATTATCCATCCTGTCTTTCAGGCCGACTTGTTCAAGCACATCTGCCGGGTCAAGCGGCGCACTGCATATCTGCTTCGCCAGCTCCACATTTTCAAGTGCGGTCAGATTCGGCATCAGATTATAGAACTGAAAAACAAATCCCACATCCTCCCGCCTGTACTCTGTCAGTTGTTCTTCATTAAGAGATGTTACAACCTTGCCTCCTACCCTTATGACTCCTGAGGTTGCCCTGTCCATACCGCCGAGCAGGTTCAGGACCGTAGTCTTTCCCGCCCCGCTTGGTCCGAGCACGACGCAAAGCTCGCCCTTCTCTATCACGAAGCTGACATCATCGGCTGCCCGGATAATATTCTCACCGTTTCGGTATTCCTTTGCGACATTTTCAAAGGTAATATAGCTCATATACTCGACCTCACTTTTTCATCACAGCAATACTTGTACTGAATGAGTTCATTCATTTTATTCTGTCAAAAAATGCTCCATGAGGAGCACGTACATATAAGCTTCAGATCAGGCCTTATCTTACTCCAAGTACCCTATAAAACAATTCTCTGATAGTATCCATCTTCTCAAACACATTGTCCTGACTTACCATATCATGAACAGACATTGCTCCATACATCAGAAATACGGCAGCGTCTGCAGCATGCGGGCAGTCAAATACCTTCTGCTGATTCCCTTCTTCTATCAGAGCTGCCAGCTGAGGAAGCAAACTCTTGAATGTTGCCTCCGAAATCCTTCTGTGTACTTCGTTATTATCCTTTTCATGAAGTATGAAAACCACTTTTGACTTGCCGATGTCTGCAATCACATCAAAATATATATCCAGCTTTTCTTTTGCATTCATTCCGGGCTTGAACCTGAAACCGACCAGCGTCTTTACAAACTCCCTGGCGAATTTGGCAGCTACTGCATCAAGCAGATCAAGCTTCGCCTTGAAGTACCTGTAAGGCAGGCCCTGAGCTATCCCCAGCGATTGGGCGACATCGGACATCATGGTTTGATCGTAACCCTTTTCTTCAAATAAACGCTGTGCCGCTTCTATTATTTCTTCTCTTCTTTCTTCCGGGTCTTTGGTTATACGGGCCAACTCTACGCCGCCTTTCAAAATTAGCAGGTGTTTTCATTATCATTATATTATAAGTGAATGAATTCAGTCAATATGTTTTTTCCGCTTCATGCTTCGCATGAGTTCCCTGGTCGGACTGTCGACCCTGTTTGACTCGATTATCTTTTGAAGAGCCTTATTATATGTGAAATCATCCAGGCTGTTATTCCTGAGATATGCAAGGGTTTTCTCAGTATAATTGACATAGCAAACTGAAATCGCCCATGCCACAGCCATTTTTACATAATAACCGTCATGCCTGATCCTATCCAGCAGTCCAATAAATTCATCGATATGCTCATCATCAACAAAGAAATACATTCCCATGACTACTGCAAAGCGGATTTCATACTCCATGTCAGACTCGAAGTAAGGCTGAAGGAACTCCCATACACGCTCTTTGTTCCGGCCGGCGAATTTGAGAGAGGTGCAGAAGCTGTCACATATCGCCCAGTTACGGATCTTTGGTATAAAGTCCGCAATCAGCTGCAGCCGTTCTTCGGTACCTGCTTTTACAAGCCCTATTATTAAGCCTTGCAGCATTGTTTCCTCAAAGAATTCATCTGCGGTGCTGATATATGTACGCCAGTCGCCGCCGGCGATTTCCCGGGCAAGCTTTCGTAGCTGAGGCATCCTGACTCCAAGTATGTTGTCTGTTCCAGGCACAAGTCCCGATATAAAGCTGCGGTACTTGTCGTCCGCAAGTTCCTTAAGTTTCTTCCTGATCTCAGCCTGCATATGTACTCCCCCTGTCTGTTTTGAAGGCTCATCCAATATACGCTTCGCGCAGCCGTCTGATCTCATCGGCAAAACCGTCCAGCTCGTTGGGTGTCTCAAGGAAAAACGGAAGGTGTCTGAGTTTCGGATGGTTGATTACTCTTACAAATACATCGAATCCCAGATTTCCTTGTCCGATTTTTTCATGGCGGTCCTTATGACTTGCAAACGGGTTTTTACTGTCATTTACATGTACAGCACGAAGCCTGTCCAGTCCGATGACACGGTCGAATTCACAGAGAACGCCGTCAAGGTCATTGACTATGTCATAGCCGGCATCATACACATGGCATGTATCAAGGCATACGCCAAGCTTCTCTTTAAGCTCCACCCTGTCTATTATCTGACTTATTTCTTCAAATCTGCTCCCTATTTCACTGCCTTTGCCGGACATTGTCTCCAGCAGCATCATCGTTGTCTGGTCAGGCTTCAATATTTTATTGAGCAGTGCTGCGGTCAGCTCGATGCCTGCCTCGATGCCCTGTCCCACATGGCTGCCGGGATGAAAATTATAGTAGTTGCCCGGCGTGTACTCCATCCTGATAAGGTCGTCGGTCATTACCTCAAGCGCAAATTCCTTGACGCGCTTGTCAGCGCCGCACGGGTTCAAAGTGTAGGGAGCATGAGCCATTATCCGTTCAAAATGGTTCTCCTCCGCCAGCTTGAGAAATTCCGCCACGTCCTCCATATCGATCTCCTTTGCTCTGCCTCCCCTCGGATTCCGTGTGAAAAACTGGAAGGTGTCGGCTCCTATGGACAGCGCCGTCTCTCCCATTTTCAGATATCCTCCCGAGGCGGAAAGGTGGCATCCTATGTGCAGTCCGGTACTGTTTTCTGAATTATCGGCACTTTTGTTATCAAATTTACTCAAGCTCTTCTCCTCTGGTTCTCCATATGTTTTCTGCCGCTTGTTCCCGCCATATGTCATTGCTTGCGGAAGGCCCTTCTCTCCAATGCAAGCAGATTCTCCTTTATATCGATACCGCCGCCATATCCCACCAGTTTGCCATCGGCGCCGATCACCCGGTGGCATGGCACGATTATGGCAACAGGATTTCTGTTGTTTGCCATACCGACGGCTCTGCATGCCTTGGGATTTCCGATCCGTTCCGCTATCTGACGATAGCTTCTCGTCTCGCCGTAAGGTATCTCCTTTAATGCCTTCCACACCGCTTTTTGAAACTCGGTACCTTCAAGGGAAAGAGGAACATCAAAAACCTTCCTCTTACCTTCCAGATAATCGCTGAGCTGTACCGAAGCTTTTTTTATCAGCGGCGTCTCGGCAATGACGTGGCCGGCAAGGCACTCATCATCTTCGGCCGGCAGCCTGGCTGACGCTTCTTCATTACTGGCGGTCAGTCCCCTTACTGCTTTCTTATCATAGCTCCTTGCTGCCGCCTTTTCATTATCGGCAAACAGTAATCCGCTTTTTGCTCCGGCTTTTCGTACAAACAGCAGCCTGGTTATAGCCTCGCCATTATCTGCGATTCCGATTCTTCCTATACTTGTTTCATAAAAATAAATACTGTTCATTTTGCTCCCCTGATTTCTGCCTGACCTGAAATTTTCCATAAATATATATCGTAATAATATTATCACAATAACTATTGACATAGCATTTATTTTCTATTAATATATATTTAGTAATACAAAGTATTAAGAAACGAGGAACAGCTCTTGAACGAAGTTGGCAAACAACTGAAAAAAGGTGTCATCGAGATACTGATACTCAGCCTTCTGAGCAGAGAAAAAATGTACGGCTACCAGCTTATACAGGAGCTGGACAGCAGAAGCAACGGTGTTTTCAGGATGAAGGAGGGCACGCTTTATCCTGTACTGTACAGACTTGAGGACAGCGGATACATTGAAAGCTGCTGGGAGCAGGATAACGACAAGCGGGGCGTGCCAAGGAAGTACTATATGATCACCGATGAAGGACATGAAGCATTGGTGATGATGAAGCAGGAGCTCGAAACACTTTTTTATGCAATAAAACTGGTACTGGACTATTAAAAGAAATTTCAGCACGTTGAGGCAATCACTCAGCAATGTAATATAAACGAGCAGTCACAAAATCAATTATAAAGGAAGGTAAGTCGGATGGACAGGATCAAAAGTTATGTTAATGAGGTTTTATCATATATCATTGCGGATAACAGAATGAAAAAACGCATAAGGGACGATCTGTTATCACAGTTGAATGAAGCTGCAAATACGGAGGACATTGATTCGGTTATCGGGAGGATGGGCGATCCGAAGGACGTTGCGCGGGAGTTTATGGACTCGATATATGACGACAAAAGCGAGATCTTCGAAGAGATAATGTCGGATCGTTCAGACAATGCAATGTTTATAAAAAGAATATATGAGTATAAATCAAAGCGAACAGTCTTCGGCATACCGCTGGTCCACATCAAAATCAGCAGGTATGGCAGGCCTTCAGTCGCAAAGGGGATCATTGCCATCGGGACAATATCAATAGGCATTATTTCCATCGGTGCGATCCCGATAGGAGTTATAAGCCTGGGAGGTTTAGCTTTAGGCCTTGTAACTTTTGGTGGTGCGTCGATCGGACTGCTGCTGGCATTGGGCGGATTTGCAGCCGGAGCGGTTGCCATCGGAGGTATCACTTTGGGTCTTGGAGCAATTGGAGGGATAGCAATAGGGAAAATAGCAATAGGAGGCGTTGCAAAAGGAACTGTTGCCATCGGTGATGAAGTATTTGGCGATTATGTGCTGAAGATAAACCACCTGGGGCCGGAAACAAGTGCTGAAGTAGTTGCCGTGATCAGATCCGCATTCCCGAATCTTCCGGACTGGATCATTAATCTTATTTCGGGCATTTCAACAGATGTAAAGGGTTATTGATGCAGATGCACTGACATATGACATGCAGCATGAACAGGATTTGCCGGCATCAGAAGTTTTTCTCCAAAAACGTCAGGATCGCGTCGGCATACTCTTTATCTTTCCATGGCTCATCAAAATAGTCATCCAAACAGATAAAGTGATGGTCTCCCTCGCGGATGAACATATCAAACTGTCCCGGTGCAGCTTCCTGCAGTCTCTCAAAGCTTTTGTACGGTACCTGGGAATCGCCGTCAGAATGCATCAGCAATGCAGGCCTGCCATTAAGCTTTTTTATCTCGTTGAGCGGATTATACTTAAGATTTCCGAAGCCGTATTCGAATCCCATATAGAGCTTCACGAACGGTTTTTCCACATTGGCTATGAGCTCGGGGAGTCCCATTTTCACCATATTGTCACAGAATACATCCGGCCATGACGAAAACGCTGAAACACTTATAAGCCCGTCCAGTTCAGGGATCTCACCGATAGAATTGATGGCGGCGGCGCCTCCCATCGATACGCCGAATACTATTATAGGCAGGTCCTTGTATTCGCTGCGTGAAAGTATGTATTGGACTCCCGCCTTCGTATCAAGGTATTCCTTTGTCCCAACATATATTTTTTTTCCTTCGCTTTTACCGTGGGAACGCATTTCTATAAGAAGTGAAGAGAAGTTCTTTTCTGCAAGCATCTTAGCATGCCCGAAATAGGCTGTAACTGAAGGGTTATGTATACCGGACAGGAAAATGACGATCCCCCGCGGATCCTTCGCTTTTACCTCCCATGAAGCCAGTCGGAGCCCATCTTCAGTGGTCAGGCTGATTTCGTCCGCGTTCACACCGAATCGATCCGGCGGCAGCGTTTCGAAATCCACATGCTTTTTGACCATATCTTTCATCATCAGAGGCGGTATTGCCGTAAAACCTGCAATTATAAGTGCGATCAGAATTATGATCATTGTCAGCACGATCTTTTTCCCTGATCTCTTCCGTTTCACCCAGCTTACATTCAGGTTGCTTGTGACAACACCCATAATCATTACCTCCCATAATGAATATTACCATTAATATACACATGCGTCAATCACAGCGCATCTTTCAGCTCCTGCCCAGTGCATGAATACACGATTCCGATATCCTCACAGCTGCAAACTTGATATAATAAGCAAATTCGGCCTTTATATAAGCTTTCAACAGCAGGCAATGTGATATAGCACAGATACGGCAGCCTCACACCAATGAGACTGCCGGTTTTCTATGCTTGCCCTATTTGTTTATTACATTGAAAAATGCAGCTTTGGGCTGATGCTCGTCATCAAACAGCAAAGGCCAGTTCTTCCTTTCCATCACGGGGAAATAGTAAAGCCAGGTCACATCGTCAGCCGCTCCCCAGAATGTTACATTTGTAATAACATCTTTGTACTCACGGAATACCTCGAAGATCTTTCCATAGTATTCCGCTTGCATTTCAAGCAGATCAGGCAGCGGAGCTGCGAGTTCCTTGCCTTTATAGCCCGGATCATACAGTGATACATCAAGCTCGGTGATCTGCAGTTCAAGTCCGAGCACAGCATACTTATCAAGGGCCCTTCTGATCATGTCCAGTGACGGCCAATAGATGGACCAATGCCCCTGCAGACCTAATCCGTGGATCGGAACGTCCCTGTCCTTCAGTGATTTGACCAGGCGGCATATCTTTTCACATTTTTCGGGAGCACTTTCATTGTAGTCATTGTAAAAAAGCAAAGCATCTGGATCAGCTTCATGAGCGTACTCGAATGCCTTTTCAATAAACTCTTCGCCGACAAGCTCCAGCCACTTGGATTTTCTCAGGTACACTGCAGGATCATCCGCCACCGCTTCATTGACGACGTCCCAGCAATAAGTCTTCCCCCTGTAATGACCTGCCACGGTATGTATATGTTCCTTCATCCTGCGCAGCAAGAGCTCTTTGGATGCAGGTTTCCCCTCACTGTCAGTAAAGAACCAGCCAGGTGTCTGGTTGTGCCATACAAGAGTATGTCCCCGGATCCTCATATGGTTTGACTGGGCAAACTCTGCGATGGAATCTGCTTTTTCAAATGTATAGCTATTCTCAGATCCATGGACCCACACAGGCTTCATTTCATTTTCCGCAGTAATGCTGTTGAATTGCCTGATGATCAGGTCTGAATGAGTTTCGATAACTCTGTGGTTTACTGCCGCCCCGATCGGGAAATACTCCTGATACTCCTTGCACAGCGACTTGATGTTATTGTCCTGCATATAAGTCTCCTTTCCTCATGCTATAACTTTACCTGCTATGCATTCGCTCCGCCTAACAGCTTTCAGTTGATAAATCAGATATGACTGTCCGGCTGTCATGGCCGGACAGCAGATGCTTATATTATAGCCGAAATTAACTGCGGTTTACAATCCGGCCATCATAGCCCTCTGAACAAGCCATTATGCCCTGAACAGCTCTGTCCACATTGTTCCAGAGCCGCATTTCTGATTGACATCCATTCAGTTCTATTGTATTATAGTTAGGCGGCACAAAAGTGCCATTTGCATAAGCATGCGGCCATAAAGCCGGCAATGCGGTTAGATAAAAGCAAATAAAATTTGTATCGACCTGGAGAGTTCGCCTAGCTGGTCGAGGGCGCATGACTGGAAATCATGTATACCTGTAAGGGTATCCAGGGTTCGAATCCCTGACTCTCCGCCAAATCCATATCAATCATTGATACGCCGGAAAGCTCTTGAAAGAAGAGCTTTCTGGCGTTAGTGAATTGTATAGGGGAGTTGAACTCATGAAGAGAAATCAGCGAGGTAACTGCTCAGTACGGTTGAGAATGCTGCCGCAGACTGTACTGAGCAAAATGCAATAAACTGCGGTAAGGATCAACCGTACTTTTTCATTATCTTACAATTATAATGAAAAGGAGTACGGTTATGAAATACTTAAAAAGCGTTGCCAGAGAAAACAAAGCAATTATTTCTCTCTATATTGCTATTGGGTTGGCATGGACATTTTTACAAAATTTTAGTTCACGTTATTTTCAAAAAGTAATTGATAACTTCACAAACAATGCCCTGACGATCACAAATATTGCTATTTATGGTTTAGCACTAACAGCATTATATGTTTTATCCTATCTGCAAAATTATCCGGAATGCAAACTGGAACACAGTATTGAGTTGAGCCTGAAGATCAAAGCCCTGAAAAAGATGTCTGTCATAGACTATCTCTCCTATGTGGAAATTGGTATGGGCACACTGATACAACGGATCGAAAATGGAGCAGCGGCAGGAAGAAATATTCTTTTTGGTTTTTACCTGCGCCTTGCCAGTGAATTGCTTCCGCAAATATTATTCAGTTTAGTTTTCATTTACGTTCTGGATCTTACGGTCATGATATCAATATTATTTGGCTATGTAATTGTTTTCATTGTTACCAACCTTCTGCTGAAAGCGTTGTACAAGGTAAAAGCAAATATACTATTGAATGAAGAAAGGTTCAACCATATAGTTGTACGTGGTTTTATGGAAATGGTAGTTTTCCGGGTATATCGGCGCTTTGTGCATGAAATTAAAAAAGCAGAAGCAGCTTCCGGCGAAATTGTACGTTCCAAAGTAAAGATGAAACTGATTCACGAAGCGTTCTTTACCATTTTTGTTATACTTGTTGGCATTCTGAAGATCGGTATTATTGCTTATGGCTGGATAACAAAGTCCCTAACTATCGGTGAAATAGTAGCTTTAATTATCCTCGTGGAAAATGCGTATACGCCGATTGCTATATTCAATGTGTGTTATGTCCAGTACAAACTGGATTTAATCGCGTATTCCAGATATACAGATTTTTTGGATGCAAAAGATGATATGCACTTAACAGCAGGCATAGAAGCACCTGAAATTAAAGGAAATCTCTCATTTTCGGACATAAGCTTTAAATACAATGAGCGTGAGATTTTTAGCGATTTAAGTCTTGAAATTCAACAAGGGAAGTCAACAGCTTTTGTTGGCGAAAGCGGTTCGGGTAAGTCAACGGCAGTAAAACTATTGGTGGGATTATTGCATCCTCACTCCGGACAAATCATGGCAGATGGGGTCGACTTAAGTAAAATCAAGCTGAATAGCTTTTATGAGCGCATTGTATATCTTCCTCAGGAACCGCCCGTCTTTGACGGAACTTTGCGTGAAAACCTTGTCTTTGAT
Source organism: uncultured Oscillospiraceae bacterium (assembly GCA_964596445.1). GTDB lineage: Bacteria > Bacillota > Clostridia > Acetivibrionales > DTU013 > DTU013. Next base: position 6,418 of record CAZQUQ010000026.1, on the reverse strand, counting down.
AATAAAGTCGATGATGATGATTTGCTTGAAGCCATAAGAAATGTGGGCTTGGAAAGCTTGTATGCAAAACTGGAAAAGGGGTTGGAAACTCCGCTTGGTGAAAGAGGTGTTAACTTGTCAGGCGGAGAACGACAGCAGCTTGCACTTGCCCGCCTTTGGTTTACAAATGCCAATCTTGTAATATTAGATGAAGCTACATCGGCAATAGATAACCTGACAGAGGAAGCCATTATGAAAAATGTCATGGATCTGCTTTCGGGAAGGACTGTTATCGCCATTGCTCATCGGCTTGATTCTATAAAAGCATTTGATAATATAGTTGTATTTCAAAATGGACACATTGTCGAACAAGGCAGGTTCGATGAACTGATAGAAAAGCAGCAGTATTTTTACGAGCTGTATAACAGGACAGCTCAAAACATCGACAGCAAGTAAGTAAAGGTTAGTCATGTTTTACAGAAAACCCGCATTAGCAGCGGGTTTTCTGCGTTTTAAGATTTTTATCTGCAGATTTGACTGGTTGGTTAAATGTTGATAGTATGAATAAGTGTAGTACAGAGTGCCTGTCACCTCAGTTAGACAGTTATTTGAATAACTGCCCGACTGAGGTGACAGGCACCGGAAAAGGATAGTTATGAAGAAGAATCTGTTGTTTTTATGTGGGCCGAACGGGATTGGCAAAACCACAATATCTAAAGAAATAGTAAGGCAATTGCCTAATACTGCTTATGTCGATTCCGACCCATGCCGATATATGAATCCCTTTGTATTGGGTGATGAGACAATCCCTACTATTGCTAAAAACATTAGCGATTTAATAGTAAATTACATGAATTGTCCTGTTATCAATAATGTTGTCTTTTCATATGGTTTCCATGGCAGGAGAAAGGAAGTCTTTGAGATTATTATGGCGGAGTTGTCAAAAATGGAGCACAACTTCATTCCGTATCTTCTTTGGTGCAGCGAAGAAGAAAATATCAAAAGAATGCATGATGACAGTCGAAGTCCCGACCGTATGCAAAGAGCGATTAGTGAATCCCGCAATGCCTATAATGACATCACTTATCCCAAAATAGATATAACAAACTTATCTGCCGCTGAAGCTGCCAAAAAACTAATCCAGTTGTTTGCTATGGCATGACCTTTATGCTTTGATATCCTGTAATTTTACCGTCGGAATATTGCAGTGTATATCCAAGTCCATTTTCAGGCTGCCATTCGTAATACTTTTTTTCATTGGAAAACAGTATATGCATAATGGCCCTGATAACACCACCATGACAGATGACAACTACAGAGCCGGCCTTTCGTTTTTCTATCTCTCTAAAAATTTTCTTTAGGCCCTGATCGACCCTTTTGCCAAATTCATTTTTGCTTTCTCCGTTCGGACAGCATACATCGCCCTCTTCATCAGCTATCCAGTTCTGATACTCACATCTGTTTTCCAGTTCATTATGGCTGTGCATTTCGAAGTCGCCAAAGTTATATTCCCGCAAGCCTTCAACAGTGATGGAATCTATGTCGCCATATATCAGTCTGATGGTTTCGACCGCTCTTTTCATGCCGCTTGTTATGAACAGCTCTGCTTCGGGATAAACCCCTTTTTCCTTTAAAGCTAAAATCTCCTTGACACCGCTTTCCGACAGCGGAACATCTGTATTACCGCAATAAAAACGTTTATCGTTGGCATCGGTCCTCCCGTGGCGAATGATGTGGATCTGCGCGTTCATTTGATCACCGTCCCTATACCGCAAAAAATACGGACAACCCTTTCAGCTCTGCCGGCAAGCAATGCCATGCATCGCCCGACAGCTTCCCTCCACTTTCTCATGACCGGGTCCATGGGAACGACTCCGCCGGAAATGTCTGTACAGATGATAATTTTATCATTAAATTCATCAAGGCTATTATTTATATATTCCAACGGGTCGGCCCCGCCCTTTATAAGGTTCAAAATAAGCTTATCAAGGCCATAGACGACCCTCCTGGAGAAATCGATCTCCTTGCTTTCTTCACAATAAAAAATGTTGTCTTCCTGTATCCCATAATTCCGGATAACATATTCCAGCTTCCCCTGGTATGCTCCTCCAAAAACCAGTATCATTGTTTTACCTCCAGTAAACAGCATCACCACAAAATTTGCGAGCTCTGATTCGAATCAAAATCATCATATGTTTCTGCCTAAACCAGCGCGAGTGCAACAAGAGCGCATGCTTCCGAAACCGTAAGAGCATAACCCGATAAATCACCGGAAACACCGCCGAACTGCCGGTATGCATATGAAATGGAAGCAATAAACCCCGCAGTCATTGCCGCAACTACGATCAATCCTTTAAACCCAAACAGGAGACATACTGCCGCTGCAGCAGAAATCCCGGACAAAACCAGACTAATTTTATGACTCGTTTTGATATTTTTTTTAAAAAAAGATCCATAACTGCTCTGGGGCATAACCTTTAATAAAAGTAAGGCTGAACCTGCAAGGCTTCTTGATATCACCGGCATAAACGGAAGTAAACATAATTTCCCGGTATTTGAAATGTCAGAAACGATTTCATATGTGCTTGCAAAGCATATAACAAACAGAACAATGACAGAAACGACCGCAAAAGCTCCTGCATGAGGATCTTTAAGTATCCTGAGCTTTTCCTCAAGAGGACGGCGTGACAGGATCGCATCACTTGTATCCATAAAACCGTCAATGTGTAAAAATCCAGTTATGATAAAAGGAAAAAGCATCAAAAATGCCGAAAGCATCACTGTGCTCAATCCTGCTGCAATCAAAAGCTGCGCGGCTCCATACCACAACGATCCAATCAGCAATCCGACAAATGGGAAAAACGGGATAACAAGATTCGAACAGCTTTCATCCCACTTTTTATATGGCAACGGTATTGAGCAAAACATGCCTAAAGACATGAAAAATCCTCTAAAGAATCTTTTCATAAAAAGGCATGAACACCTCCCTGCCTTTATGTATTATGATGCTGCCGAATGCGATCTCCAGCACAACATCACATACCGCTGCGAGCGTCCTGTCTATCAGTGCGAGTCCTTTGCGGTAAGCTTCGGTCAATTCATCATACAAAACAGCGTCAGAATATATATAGTCTGAAACAACAACTATATCGTTTACCTGTTTACATAAGCTGACCAATTCTCCGGCAATTTTACGTGACGCACCCATGTTGACGTTATTATCAGCCGGAAACATTTCATTTGCAAGTAGAGCTGTCGTGCTGTCAAGCAGAAAAGAGGCATTTATGTCGCAAAAGTCAAGGCATTTCAGAATATCGACAGGCTGCTCTATTGTTGTATAACCCCAACCTTCGCGCTCCCGCCTGTGCCGTTCGATCCTTTCGATATCTTCGTTGTCACAGGGCCGCATGGTAGCCAGGTAATACGATCCGCCCTTAGATTGACATTTGGCTAACCTTTGGGCAATATAGGATTTTCCATTTTTACAGCCGCCAGATATAAAGATCCTCAACATTCCACCCCCTTGCAAACTTTACTGTATCTTATCCGTCATCTCTTATCTGTCGAAAAGTACTCTTCTCCTTTGATATTTTCCAGATACCTGTCGTCTATTGCCGCTTCGGCAAATGTTCCCATATCACGGATTATAGCACATGCAGCATCGGCCACCATAAACATCATCGGACAGCCGCTTCCTTCCCCAAGACGCATATCCAGCATAAGCGCCGGTTCGAGTCCAAGCTCCCTGACAGCGTGTGCATAACCCGGTTCATATGACGCATGAGAAGGTATCATATATTCGACCGCAAGACCGGCCAGCCTTGCCGCTGCAAGAGCAGCCACTGCCGAAATAAATCCATCTATAACAACCGGCAGCTTGTAGTAAGCCGCACCGAGATATACTCCCGCCATAGCGGCAATATCAAATCCTCCGACTTTCGAGATAACATCGATCGGGTCGTTTGGATCCGGCTTGTATGATATTATCGCATTCCTAATGATCTGCTTTTTCTTTTCATATCCTTCATTACTGAGTCCGGCTCCCTTTCCCACAGACAAATCAACATCGATGCCGGTAAGAGCACACAGGACAGCGCTGCTTGTGGTAGTGTTTCCTATGCCCATTTCGCCGACGCCGATTATCTCATAACCTTTCCTCTGGGCATCCCCGGCCATTTCAATACCCGTCAGTATAGCGGTTATCGCCTCGCTGCGGCTCATTGCAGGTTGCTTTGCCATGTTCGACGTGGATTTCCTGATCTTTCTGTTTATTATATCAGGATGGTTTATTTCAGCGTTAACGCCCACATCCACGACCATCAGGTCAGAGTTGAACCTCTTTGCCAGCACGGCAACCCCGGTGATGCCGCGGGTGAAGTTTATAGTCTGGGCATATGTGACAGATTGAGGCGCGGACGCAACTCCCTCCTCCACAACTCCATTATCCGAGCACAATATAATAACACAGCGCTTGTCCACAGTATTAAAGATCCGTCCCGTGATCCCGGCAAGCTTTACGGCAATATCCTCAAGCTTGCCCAGGCTTCCTGGAGGCTTTGCAAGACTGTCGAGTCTTTTTCTTGCGGCAGCGGCCGCATCATGGTTTATACCGGTAATGCCGGTGATGTATTTCCCGAGTTCCTTTTCATTTCTGCACATGCCTCTACTCCTAATTATTTGATTATAATATCCGGAGAACTTTACACAGAATATTGCTTGTTAAAAATATATGCAATAACTCTCCCGACATAAAAAACTCCGGCCGCAAAACCGAAGTATCTGAAGATCCTGAAAATACCTCCAGAAATAATTATAACAAAAAAATTTTTTCATTGCCGATTTTATTAATAAATTTTTTATCATTTGGCAAGAACCTATAATTTTTTTGCCAATGCCGCATTCTTATAACTTTTATCTTCTGTTATTTCATCTCCGAACCAACCTGGCTTGACAAATAAGTTGGCTTGTTCCAGACTTTCAAATTCTACTTCGACGGTATTGAAGCTAAAGTCTTTATATATATCAACTTCTGCAGTCAAACCATCACCAATATCAAATTTCTTTCTTGTTTTGATCAGTTTTTTGCTTACTCCATTTTTCATAAGCTCTTCATACACTATATCTGAAATCTCAATTTCATACTCTCCTCTTGATAATGAGCCGGCAGTTTTTACTGTTAAATAATACTTAATGCAAATATCGCTGAAGCTCTGAGTCTCAATTCTTCTAATTCTAACTTCAGGATCATAAGACAAATATATTTGTTCAATCCTTTCGTCCGTTATAAAGCCTGTCTCGGGGATATTATCCTTATCTAATAAATACTTCCTCTCTATTTCCATAATTTTGGACCCTTTCAATCGGTGTTAAAGCCATTTGAGTGATATAAGATTTTCAGGATGCGTTAACTCATCCCCATGCTTTTCGGCGGTATTCCGTAGGCGACATGCCCATTTTAGCTGTAAACTGCCTGATGAAGTATGTGTCATACTTAAAGCCTATAGCCTCCGAAATTTCCGCAAGGCTTAGGTTCGTATGGACAAGGGATTCACAGGCAAGTTTCAGCCTGTAGCGCAATAAGTATTCCATTGCGGAAAATCCAGTCCGTGCTTTGAATTTTCTGTTAAGTGTAGTACGGTTTGTGTGGACAAGCTGACACAGCAGATCAAGCGAAATATCCTCGGAATAATTGATATGGATATATTCTAGAAGGATATCGACCAGTGATTTTTCTTTTGTCGCTGTTTGCGGATTTTTTCGCTCCATGCAGATATCTTCGACCAAATACAGCGTTTGCAGCAGGTAACGCCGAATACGGCATGTCCAGTATCCGTCGCTTTGTGCGAAAACTTCGGTACCTATGATGGCCATCCATTCCAGAATGCGAAGATATGTTTTGGCGGGCAGCTCAAGTATGCCATTATAGTATTCGTCCCTATGCAGGAAAAGGTTCATCATATTCCGATCATGTTCGTCTTCCATCTCGGTGAAATCATTTTTCTTAAGGCGTTCAAACGTAAGCGACGAATTCAGAAATACGGGGTTGAAGCTGAAGGATTTAGCCTCTATCCTGTGACTTTCGACCAGTTTTAAGCTATCATACTGAGAGATCAGCATGACACAGGGCGCTGTCACAGTCAAAGCTTTACCGTTATAAATAAAGCTCGCATTTCCGTTTGAGATGAACACTATGCTGACCCGTTCGCGAAGCGGCAGATTCTCAAAGGTCTCATGCGCTTCGGATTCAATAGGTACGATCCTTGGTCTGTGGCGGTCATTCTGGGGCATACCTGCCTCCTGCATTGCAAAAAGTATAGTTAAATATTTCTTGAAATTCAGTGTAACACAAAGGTAATACCGTTACAATATTACAAAACCAAATGTGAGGTGTTATGTCATGAGAAAGAAAACTGCAGCCGTAAAATACATGCATATCGCA
>CAZQUQ010000025.1:10469-21886 GCA_964596445.1 uncultured Oscillospiraceae bacterium | reverse complement strand
GTGCCTGCTTCAAGCAGCAGCTTCTTTATGAAGTCCCAGGATTTGCCCAGCGATCTGGCGCGCATGAACATTTTGATATTTGTCATATCGGTCAGATACTCTGCAATGCCCCATAAAAACGGGCTGTCTATATTTCTCAGATCCTGGACGAACTGCCTGTATGATGCCTTGTCCAGTATCATATCCACCATCTGCGAATCCTTCATCCTGGCAAAAACATCATATACCTCTGTGACCGCATCCTGCATCAGCGATGTGAATTGTTCGTAATCACGCTCTCTTATGGATCTGATGACCGCATCAGGACCGATGGTTCCGGTCTCGAGCAATATCGGCGGCGCTTCCTGCCCGGACAGCTCAGCTTTCAGCAGTACTTTTATATTGAAATAATCGTAACGTCTCTGAAAAGCCCTGATTACTTCAAGCTCAGGAGCGATCTCCAGCAACAGCCGGAAGCATTTCTTCATTTCATCCGACAGCAGCCGTTCAAAAGCATAAACTCCTGCCGCGCTTCCTCCGCCCAAACCATAGCCTGACTCAGTCAGTACTTTATATGCGTCTTCAGCAGAAGGAGCATCCAGCATCCTGTTGAACTGGTTTATATCAAGCAGTTTGGGTTCCTTTGCCCTTATCAGGCCGGAAGCATATGAGTAATCACCTTCGTTTATTCTCAGCATCATTATCCCTCAACAATAACTTCTTCATGAGCCATAGCTGTGCAGCTCCGTGGTCAGGAATCGAACAGTATGCTTACAACATCACTTTCCAGTTCGTTGCGGAGCATGCCGAACAGTATCTCAAACGTACTGTTTATCTCTTTGTCTCCGTGTTTAAGAATAAAGCCGCCAACGCTCTTTACATGCTGTCCTGAAAGACTGACAACACCTTTTTTTCCGGCTTGTGAAATGCGTTGGTTGATGTTATTGACAAAGTCCTTATCCATCCGTCCTGCATCCTTCTCGGACAACAAAACCTCTCCTGCAGTGTCTCCTGCTGCTTCCGCTATCATATTTTCAAGAAGCTGCTGGTACTGCCTGTCCGGCATTCCGCAGACCTTTTCCATCGCTTTTGCGAATGCCGTACTTATCATTTGCTGCTTCGCAGCCAGCAGTTTCTTACGGCCATCGAGACCTGCAACAGCCAGCATGCGGTTATATAACTGCAGGCCTTCCGCCCTTGCCTTATTCAAAAGCTCTGTCCGTTCAATCTCAGCTTCTGAGGAAGCCTGATCCATTATCTTCTTCGCTTCATTTTCCGCCTGATCCTGTATTGCCTTTGCTTTTGCCCTGGCATCATCAAGGATCTTTTCTTTGATTCTATCAGTTCCTGTCATTTGGATTGCTCCTTTATCTTTTACGTGATCCGATCTGCACGGATCGTTTTTGCAGTTCCGCCTGCCCAACCTAGCCGTGGCACGCAGTTCTGCCTGCTCTGCCTTACCGGGGCCTGGAATAACCCGTATCAGCCTATCAGCAATATGGAAACAATGAGTGACAGAATTGCGAACATCTCAACCATCAGCGCAAGAGTGATGGCACTTCCCAGCGCTTCCGGGTGCTTTGATATCAGCTGGATGCCCGAAGCAGCTACCTTTCCCTGGTATATGGCAGAGATACAGCCAACTATACCGACCGGAAGTGCAGCCGCAAAAAGGTACAGGCCCTGTGTCACAGTCAGAGCGGGATCGATCTTTCCTATGATCAAAAACGCTATAACGAAACCATAAATTGCCTGAGTACTCGGGAGAGCCTCAAGGATCATAACAGATCCGAATTTCGACGGGTCTTCCGACAAAACTCCCGCCCCCACCTGTCCGGCAATGCCCACGCCTTTGGAGGACCCAATGCCTGCCACAAAAAAGGCAAAGGCAGCCCCCAATAATGCAATCAATTGTCCATCAAAAATAGTCATCGTTCACTAACCTCCATTTTATTTGATATCACGCTTTATCTGCGCCTGTCCAGGCAACAGGCTGTCAGGCATCCGCTTCGTTTTTAACAGCTATATATTTTGTATTTGCTTTCAAAGGCCTGAAGGGTTGTCCCCCGCCTGTGAAAAACTTGCCAAAGAACTCAAGATACTGGAGCCGGCACGAGTGGACATATGCGCCAAGCGCATTTATCGCAAAGTTTATCACGTGCCCTATCACCAGAATTACAGCCATGATAATAAACTTCACGATCATGGGTAAATCAAACATTGCACTCATCTGATTGACGATCGCAGCGATTATTCCCGTAGCAAGTCCCAGTGCAAGAAGCCTGGAGTATGACAGGATGTCGCTCATGAAACTCACCACATTATAAAGGCTGGATAATCCTCCCGTGATCTTGCCGAAGATTTTTTTGCTTGATCGGCCTTGTGTCAGCAACAGCAGCAAAGCGCCGCCGGCAAACATATACTTGCCGATCTCCACCAGCGGAGCCGCGGCAGCTTTGTCTACCTCCGGCGCAAACGGCAGCAGTATGAAAACAAAGCCCGTATAGAATATCAGCACAAATCCCACGTCAAACAGCGCATCGATATACTTTTTTTCACGTATCAGGTTGGCTGCCTTCAGGGCAAATCCTGCATACATGTGGATAATACCGAAAAGAAGCGACCAACTCAGCATAAGCTCAGGCTGCTCTACAGGATTGAGCCATAAACCGTACCTGGCCAGTTCTTCGATCCCAAACCAGCTGCCGAACATGGCTCCCCAGAATATCGTCGATATGCCGCAGAAGAATATTAGCTTCATGAACTTGCGCATACTGTTCTCAAGCTTGAACATACGCAGGACCAGACCAGCCACAAGGACCATTATGATGCCGTAACCGCCGTCTCCAAGCATAAGACCGAAAAGCATGATGAAAAACGGAGCCATCAGCGGATTCGGATCGATCTCACGGCTGCTGGGCAGACTGTACATCGTCAGAACCGGTTCTCCTGCCTCTGCGATGCCTTTATTCCGAAGCAGCACAGGAGTTTCTTCATCTTCACCGGGTTCACTGATTTCAACGCTTACGGTGAATTTTGATTCAAGCCCTTTTCTGGCTTTTTCTGCAAGCTCCGCCGGGATCCATCCTTTGATCAGGAATGCTTTTTTCGTCAAAAGAATCCTGCCGTTGGCCAAAACACGTTCCTGCTCCATGACAAGGCTGTCATGCAGCGCTTCCATATTCTCTCTGCTGTCTCCCATGTTTCTGATCTGATCGATAATACCGGCTTTCTCATCCGATATTTCAATGAGGCGGGCATCCAGCATCCGGATATTGTCACGCGCAGTGCCTGTCAGGCCCTGAAACGAAGCTTTGCTGAACCCTTGTGCCTTAAGGTGTGCAAGACATTCCTGCTGCAAATCCGCATGGACAATCACGCAGCAGTAGTATTGATCCTTGTCTGAATGCACCATGTGCAAATCACTATACGGTGATGCTTCATCAAGTTCGTTCTTTATCTGATCCCAATTGGGACCGGCAGGTATGGTCCCGGGTATTATAACCGTCTTGCGGGTCCCGGTCATATCAAGAGGAAATTCATAATCGTTCCATGGAATGAGCGATGATCTGAGATTGCCGACTCTGTTCTCCTCAGCCTTCAGCCTGGTAAGTCTGCTCTCTGCATCATTTACCGTTTTTACGGCATCCCATATCGCGTCCCGGTTTTCCAGGATGTGTTCGAATTCAACGCCGGTCATTTCACGCCGGCTCGAAAACAATGCTTTCTTTGCCGGGCAGTATTTATTCAGGCTTTCCAGTGCCGCACGAACATCTGATATCTTGTTGCCGATATCGGACACTTCCTGCTGTACATTGGGATTTTGGGCCAGTTCTTCATATTGACCGGCATCCTCAGTGCTTATCTCTACAGCACCAAATTCCATCAGACTGTCTACAAGAGCCTTGCGCTGTGATTCGATCCCAAGCATGGTGATCTTATTCATTTTGACGATCATGATTTAACGATCCTTCCAACAATGAAATCCACTGCTTTATCAAGTCTTGCGCCAGAGTTTTTTGCCAAATCATCACACTGGGCCTGGATCTGCATGTCCAGCTCGCTTATCTGCTGACGCGCATCTTCTTCGAAGGCTTTCAATATACTGCCTGCTTCCTCTTCAGCCTCCTGTAAAAGCCTGGCCTTCATGTCGGAAGCGTCCTTTCTGGCCGCCGTTATTATCTCCCGGGCTGCCTGCGCAGCATCGGCTTCTGTCTTCTCCGCCTGTGACTCAGCGGCTGTAATTTCTCTCAGTATATCAACAGACATCATTCCACCTCCGTTTTGTCCCTAATAATTATATCAAAGAAATTGAATATAACAATAGATAATAAGCCAGTTTTTTATGCTTTGATAAATATTGTTGCCTTTTGTCGAGCTTTCAAACTATAGACCGGCAAATGACAACATGAAAAAAGCCCGGTAAACATCGATCAGTTTCATACCGGGCCCATTTGGAGCGGGTGATGGGAATCGAACCCACGCAATCAGCTTGGAAGGCTGATGTTCTACCATTGAACTACACCCGCATGCTGGAAACCAGATAATCTGGTTTCTCGAATGGAGCGGGATACGAGATTCGAACCCGCGACTTTCACCTTGGCAAGGTGACACTCTACCGCTGAGTTAATCCCGCTTATATCTGCAAGTGTTTCAACGAGGCGGAAGATATCTGTTGCCTCGTTACACTCCTATGCCGAATCTCTCAGGCAGAAGATATTATACAAAACGCTTGATTATCTTGTCAAGGGATCGAAATATGAGCTTTTCGACCCAATTTCCTCCTATCGTTTGCTCAGATACTCATCGATGGCCTGCGCGGCTTTTTTGCCGGCTCCCATCGCCAGAATTACAGTAGCTGCGCCTGTGACGGCATCACCGCCTGCGTATACGCCCTCCAGACTTGTTGCGCCTGTCTCTTCCTCTGTTATTATGCCTCCCCATTTCTGTGTCTCGAGGCCTGGCGTAGCAGACTTTATAAGCGGGTTCGGCGATTGTCCGATGGCGATGATGACGGTTCCAACTTCCAAAACATGCTCCGAACCCGGCTTTGCTACAGGTCTTCTCCTTCCGGATGCATCAGGCCCGCCCAGTTCCATCCCGACACATTCCATACCGCTGACCCAACCGTCGTCAGTTCCAATGATCCTGACAGGATTGGTCAACAGCTTGAATATGATCCCTTCCTCCTTTGCATGATGCACCTCTTCGAGCCTTGCGGGCATCTCAGCCTCAGAGCGTCTGTAAACGATATATACATTTTTCGCACCGAGCCTCTTTGCACATCTCGCGGCATCCATCGCCACATTCCCTCCGCCCACTACAGCAACGCTGTCCGTGACTCTCACCGGCGTGTCTGCTTCCGGATATTTATATGCCTTCATCAGATTGATCCTTGTCAGGAACTCATTAGCCGAATAAACACCGTTCAGATTTTCACCGGGTATGCCCATGAAGCTCGGAAGTCCGGCACCGCTGCCGATAAACACAGCTTCGTATCCCTGATCTTTCAGATCATCCAGCGATAAAACTTTCCCGATGACCATATTTGTCATTATATTAACGCCCAGACTGCGCACAGTATCTATTTCCTTCTGCACCAGCGCTTTAGGAAGCCTGAACTCAGGTATGCCGTACATCAGCACGCCCCCGGGGACATGGAATGCTTCGAATATCGTGACTTCATACCCCTTCTTTGCCAGATCGCCTGCACAGGTCAATCCCGCCGGTCCTGACCCGATGACCGCTACCTTTTTCCCATTCCTTTCCGGCTTTCGGACGCTTGCTTCCCGATTGGCCATATACCAGTCGGCTGCAAATCTCTCCAGTCTTCCTATACCCACGGGTTCGCCCTTCTTCCCCCTTACGCACAGCTGCTCGCACTGCGTCTCCTGCGGGCATACCCTGCCGCAGATGGCCGGAAGGCTGTTGGTTTCCTTTATTTTATTGTATGCTCCCTCAAAGTCGCCTTCGCCGATAAGCTTTATGAACTCCGGTATCTGCACGTTGACCGGGCATCCGGCCACACAGGGTCTGGTTTTGCAGTTCAGACACCGCTGCGACTCCTTCACTGCCATTTCTTCGGTATACCCAAGAGCCACTTCTTTGAAATTGCAGCTCCTGACCTTGGGATCCTGCTCGGGCATCCTTACCTTTTCCAATGACATATCAGCCATTGAGAACACCCCCCAATCTGCATATATGATCGTCCAGCGATTCCTTCTCCTGAGCCTTGTACATGGCCTGCCTTCTCATTGCTTCGTCAAAATCCACTTCATGACCGTCAAAATCCGGTCCGTCCACGCAGGCAAACTTGATTTTGCCTCCCACTGTAACACGGCAGCCTCCGCACATCCCTGTGCCGTCGATCATTACCGGGTTCATGCTGACTATGGTCTTTATACCGTATTGTTTAGTCAGCAGTGATACCATCTTCATCATTATCAGAGGACCTATGGCGATCACCAGATCATATTTGTTGCCTTCCTCCAGCAGCTTCTTCAGTATATCGGTAACAAATCCCTTATTGCCGTTGGAACCGTCGTCGGTGGCTATGAAAAGCCTTGTGCTTGCTTTTTTCAGTTCATCCTCAAGCAGAATAAGGCTGCTGTTCCTGAAGCCGGTTATAACATCCACTTCGGCACCAAGACTGTACAGCTTCTTCGCCTGCGGATATGCGATGGCGGTCCCAAGGCCTCCGCCGATAACCGCAGCTTTCTTTACCCCGTCCAGGTGGCTTGCAGCACCTAACGGTCCCGCAAAATCGAGTATGTGATCTCCTTCTTCAAGCGATCCCAGGAGCATGGTAGTTTTGCCCACTTCCTGAAATATGATCGTCACTGTTCCGCTGTCCCTGTTATAGTCGGCTATGGTCAGAGGGATCCTTTCGCCCTCTTCACTGACCCTGAGGATAATAAACTGGCCCGGCTCTGCTTTCCTGGCCACAAACGGAGCTTCGATCTCCAGCAGCTTGACTGTCGGGTTGAGTACTTCCTTCCTGACTATCCTGAACATAATAACCCCCAAGAGCACCAAAATATATTAATGGAGTTTGCATACATCCATTGAATATTATTTTTTATTTTAAACTACTGTGTATCAAACTGCAACAATGAAACCGGACGAGATGTATGACAAGATATGAATCGTAGATCACGAATACAGACAGCGACGCCGGTCCCCGCTTCCGGGCCGATCTCATACGGTGCAGGGACCGACGCACCATTTATTATCAGATTTGCACCGTCGCTCCGTCGGGAACGGTCATCTTTTTATTTCCCACTCCATTGAAGCATTTATCGAGATGTGCAGCTGGTATATCCTGCTTCAATATCAGTGTAAGGACACCAGTTACAATGAGCGACACCGGCAGCGCTACGACTATCGGATCGACCATCGACAGCGGAGCCAGCAGAGTATCCTTAACAAGCGAAGTCTTGCCCGTAAGTAAGGCACAAAGCTGCAGACTTGCAGACTCTTTCTCATGGATGAAGAATATCCAGAAGAAGCTCGTGACAAAGCCGCTGATCATACCCCATAACGCCGCAGCCTTCGGCATCCTTCTGATAAAGAGCGCACCGATATAAGCCGGCAGGAATGATGCAGCACAAAGGCCGAAAAACAGAGCTGTTCCGGTAGCTATGATCGCCATGCTGACATCCAGATAGCTGGTCAGCCATGCAATGCCTGTACTGATGACGACACCCACCAGCATCGCCGCCTTCGAGATCACCATGCTCCTGCCTTTGCCCCCCAGACTCTTTTCATAAACATCCCTGCCCAAAGCAGACCCCATCGTATGGAACTGCGAACTCAGCGTAGACATTGCAGCTGCCAGCAGAGTTATCAGAAAGACAGGTCCGAACCACTCAGGCAGATATGTTTTGATGAATGCAGGGATTATCTTGTCGTTTCCTCCTGCCGCGATGAGCGCCACTTTCCCTGTATCATTGAAGAAATATACATTTGAGAGCGCTCCCACTGTGAAAGCGACACCTGTCATCATCAATATGAACACTCCGCCTGAAACGACTGCCCTGTTCAGTTCCCTGTTGCTCCTGACGGTCATGAACCGGACAACCAGCTGAGGCTGCGCCACAACGCCGATACCGACGCCAAGGACTACCGTCGAAACAAGATTCCACCATATGGGCGAACCGAAATGCGGCATGGATGTCCAGCCGTTGAATCCGTTTTTTATCAAACCGGCGGTCTGCTCCAGAACAGCCGGGTTATCATATAAAGCGGTCAGCTGCCTATGCGCTTCGGTTATACCACCAAGATTACTATAGGCAAATATCACTAAGAACGTCATCCCTGCAAACATTACAGTGGCCTGGAAAGCATCGACATTCATTAGTCCTTTTATACCGCCAAGCAAAACATATACCGTAACGAAGGCAACAAACAGGATCAGCGAAACTTGAAAGGGTATTCCGAAATATGACTGAATAAAGTCTGCACCGCCCTTTATTACAGATGCCGCATAAATCGGCATGAAAGCAAATATTATCATGCCTGCAAATCCCTGTATGAATTTCGACTTAAATCTCAGACCCAGCAATTCAGGGAATGTATGCGCATCGAGATTGTGTCCCATTTTTCGTGTCCTTTTTCCGAAAACTACAAACGCAATGAAAATACCCATGAAAATATTCAGGAACGTGAGCCACAAAAGGCCCATTCCAAGCTGCCCGGCTGCTCCTCCGAAGCCTACTATGGCGGATGTGCTGATAAACGAAGCACCATATGACAGTGCCATAACGAGCGGATGCGCCTTCCTTCCCGCCAGCAGATAGTCCGTAGCATTTTTCGTCTTTTTATAACCCATATAGCCTAATGTGAATGTGATTATCAGATATGCTGCAATGATAACAGCAATTTGCATATTAAGACCTCCTTAAAAATCAAGTGATAAATAAAACTCTTTCACTCTTTTCTTAAGGAGCATGCTATTTCCAAGACATTTGACCTGTTCGCCTGTCTTAAACCGCAAGACCCTTGAATGTGAAAAGGTGTGTAAAAACTCAATCCTGGCTGCCGCTTTTTTCCCAGGCAGCCTGCTCCTTTATCTGGAGTCTTTCCTCATCAGTGCCCTTATTCCAGTTCAGAAGCCCATATATTACGCATAATAATGCACTCAATATGCATAATACATATGTGCCCGCGATCCACGGATCGTTTAGTCCAAACATACCACCACCTCCTCCCGGTACGTTCTTGTCTGTCACATCTACGCAGATACTGCACCGTGCCGCATCTGTAGATCCTTCCAGAATGATATATTGTATTCATTTTAGCAGGCTTTTGTATTCTATACAATATAAAATGTTACGACAGGAGTTAAAAGTATCTGATTTTACTTAATGGCTATTTAATTGTACTTGACAGCTATTTAAATGGTGTTATAATGAATATAATGAAATTGCGGAGGCAGTGCCATGAGAATTATCGAGATGTTCAAACAAAAAAAACCGGTGATATCGTTTGAAATTTTCCCTCCCAAGCCTGATGTCCCGCTGGATACTATATATGACCATCTGGAACAGTTCAAAGCATTGAGGCCGGATTATATTAGCGTGACATATGGAGCCGGGGGAAGCAGGAAAGGCCGTACACTGGAGATAGCCTCCAGAATAAAGAACCTCTGCGGTATAGAGAGTATGGCCCATTTTACATGCGTCGGTCATACAAAGGATGAAATAAGTGAAATGCTGGATTCGATGCATGAATCAGGTCTTGAGAACATTCTTGCATTAAGGGGCGATCCTCCGGCCGACCAGCCTGATTTCGACTTCGGCAGGGGTGCTTACAGACATGCTTATGAACTGGTGCGCCATGTCCGGAGCGTCAACAACTTCTGTATAGCGGCTGCAGCATATGTTGAAGGTCATGTGGATTCAAGAAGGCTCAGTGAAGATATCGAACGGCTTAAGGAGAAAGTTGATGCCGGCGTCGATTTCCTCATAACACAGTTGTTTTTTGACAACAGATTGTTTTACGATTTCATGGAAAAGATACGGGCAAAAGGCATAAATTGTCCGGTAACAGCCGGGATAATGCCGATCTTCAAGGCCGACCAGATCAAGTCGATCACTGCAAAGAGCGGCTGTTCGATACCTGCAAAGCTTGTATTGATGATGGACAAATATCAGAATGACCCCGAGGATATGAGAAAGGCCGGTATAGAGTACGCATCCCGCCAGATCAGGGAACTGGTCGAAGACGGGGTGGACGGCATCCACCTGTATACGATGAACCGCCCCAAGTCCACCGGAGAGATTTGTGCAGGAGCTCTGCTGCGCACAGAATAAACCTCACCCGCCGGGATATCATCAAGGGACGCATCTTAACCCCATGTCCAGCTTCATGCAATGTTGCGTCCCTTTACTGTTTACAGCCTGCCCTGCTGTCTGAAACGCCGGTGCTCGTTCAGAGCATTATCCAGCGCGGTGGCTTCATTTATCGCATTCTCGATCTCTTCGGTTTCCGGATCGGATGTATCGCTCGATAATATCCTGTGCTTGAATCCCACAATGCTGCTTTCGATCTGGTCGAGCCTTACATTGGTCATCTCAAGCTCTTTTCTTTCATCTTTAAGGCTTTGCAGAAGCCTCTCGTCCATTTCGATAGTCTTGGTCAGTTCAAGGACGGCCTGGTAACTTTTCAGGGATCCAAGCTTTCTGTTGTTGACGTTTATCCTGTGCACCAGTTCATTCAAGTTCTGGCGGGAGAGCTCTCTCATCCTGTCCGCATAATTGCCGGCGAGCCGGATATATGCCATGACAAGCTTCAGCGCCTGCTGGATGATCCTCTGCTTCATGGGATCCTCAATGTGGTCATCGAAGCAGCGAAGCAGTTCTGCCTTCTGTTTCATCACTCTGCCGACTTTTATCCTCAGATCCCTTCCCAAACGGCTGTATACGTTTTTATACAACCTTGAACATTCGCGGTCGAGCCTGCTTATATCATCAAGCTTTTCCGACAGCTCAACCTCACGCTTGAAATCCGCACTTTTCAGCGTACCGACGACACCTGCCGTGTATGCGGCAGTGCCGGCCGCACCGGCAAGCAGCGGCAGCCATGAGACATCAGGCACATATGAAGAGGCACCAGCTGTCAGTACAATACCGGCTGCGAGGATAAGGATGTTTCTGAATTTAAATGCCGCTCTGATAAGCATTGTCGATCACCCTTCAAAACACCTGATATATTCACCATCCAGATACATTATTATATATCCGGAGACTCCAAATTACAATACTACTTGCGGGCAGATGCCTGCGCATCGGCCAGCCTCGCATATAGCAGCTGTCCAAATGTTATGTCGTCGCAGTTTGCAGCCAGTGCATCCATGATCTCACTCTCAGTCAGCAAACCAAGGATATGCAGATCATCATCAAGGACATACACTATATGGAACCTGTCAAAGTCCATGC
>CAZQUQ010000025.1:3048-10369 GCA_964596445.1 uncultured Oscillospiraceae bacterium | reverse complement strand
TCCAATTACGATAAGGCTTATGTTGAATGATGAGATATATAGCTGGTATGCACCGATGAATATGATCGACACAGAAAAAAACAAGGCCAGCCGATGCAGTATCCTTCCGGCGGCCATCAGTCCCGTGCCTTCCGCAAGCAGTCCAAGAACAAACCTGCCCCCGTCAAGAGGTAACACAGGCAGCAGGTTGAACAATGCAAGGATAAGGTTTGCTGCAGACAAAAGCCTGAGAAACTCCTGATCTCCCGGCAGGATCCGGCCTGAAACAGCCGCGGCTGAGAACACGAGCAAATTAAAAACAGGCCCTGCAGCATAAATAAAAAGACGCTCTCTTCTGCTGCAGCTTCCATCCTGGATATCTGCCGAAAACCCCAGTATCGATATACTGAAAGCGCACGACCTTATACCGCATATCCTCGCTGCTGCAAGATGACTGAGCTCATGCATTAACATCGAAAAAAACGCCGCGGCATATTCCGTCATAAGGCCTGCTACCAGCATAAAAGCAGGCATTATTACAGCAGTTATATTGATCCTGATTTCTGTTCCGCCTATACTCAGCCTCACCTGGCAGATATACTTATGTAATCGAGCGGATCGACGGGAACTCCATCCAGCCATACTTCAAAATGAAGATGGCGTCCTCCTGTTACGCGTTCCCCTCCGACTCCGGCTATTACATCTCCTTTTTTGACTAAATCATTGATCTGAGCAGCAATACTCGAGCAATTGGCATATACGGTCGCCAGGCCGTTGTCATGGCTTATCCTGATATAGTTTCCGTATCCGGGCGATGACCCGGCATCCGTCACTTTCCCATCCAGTATGGCTTTCACGCTGCATATCCCTTCAACTGCTATATCGATACCATTATGGATTTTCCACATTCCTCCGGCTGCCGCAATTTCACCGAACGGTGTGACAAGCTCTCCCTCAACGGGCGCTTCCTGCACTGCCGAACCCAAGGCATCCGTCAAACCTGCAGGAAGGCCTGTATGTGAGCTTTCTTCACCTCCGCTGCTTGCCGACAGCACACCGGTCTCATGAAATTCATTGTCATCATTGTTATATTGGTAGGCAGCTTCGGCAGAAGATCTGCTGATGCCGGAAAAAGTATTTTCCGCCTGAGCAAACGTATCATCTTCCTTCATATCCTGTGTATTCTGTATATCCTGTGGGCTCAACGGATCCTGCGTCTTCTGAACATCCTTAATATTCTGAACGTCTTGAATGTCCTGATTCTCCTGATTATTTAGATTGCCTTGATTATCCTGGACATTCCGGGGATCCTGTCTGTCTGCAGAGATACTGTCCCGAATATCATTGACCAGCGTCCGCGCATATACATAAATACTCATTGGCTCAACATCATGTTCCAATATATATCTCGCATTATCGGTCAAAAATCTGGCAGCGGAGATATTAACAATCTTTGCAATGATCAGGATGAGGAGAATAATAATACAGATCAGCGTTTGAAGAGCGATAAGCCTGCGCAGACGCCCTTTCCTCATTTTTGTAACGGGTCGTCTTCTGTATGGTGTCGTTCGCCGCTGCATGTATCTTTGTCCGGCCATATAACTGTCCATAATCTCATCTCCCGTATCACAGCATATGCATTTTCTTTGGTAAATTATATTAATAATTAAGCCCATTTATGTAAAAACGGGGTCAGGCTTGAGTTTTTACTTTTCTGTACAATTCATTGAAAAGTAAAAACTCAAGCCTGCCCCGATAACCGTTTCCGATTTCTACTTCCTGATATGCTCACGCCAATGGAGATCGCCGCGTTCAAGCCCTTTGATCAGCACTTCAGCGGTGGCGATGTTGGTGGCGAATGGAATGTTGTTCATGTCGCACAGCTTGAGAAGAGAGTATATATCGGGCTCGTACTCCCTTGGATTCACAGGCTCCCTGAGAAATATCACCATGTCAATTTCATTGAGCGCCACACGGGCAGCTATCTGCTGCGTGCCCCCCATCGCTCCGGGTGAAAATCTGTAAACCGGAAGGCCGGTCCCTTCAGTGATATATGATGCCGTCGTACCTGTGGCATACAAAGAATGCTGCTGCAAAATCGTCTTGTATGCGATGCACAGTTCAACCATCAGTTCTTTTCTGTTGTCATGCGCTATAAGAGCAATATTCATATCTGAACAATTACCTTTATTTCCCGCTGTTTCGGATATTTCTTATTGGTATGTTCGCATAGAGCGCAGGGACTATGCTTTCCCCATCGTCGCTTTTAGTCCTTGTAAGCTGGATGTCAAGAGCACTTTCATCTATATCCATATAATTTGTGATAACTTTTATAATCTCACTTTTCAGCATCTCAAGGAACTGCGGCGAAACATTGGCCCTGTCGTGGATCAGCACCAGTTTGAGTCTTTCCTTGGCTACATCCTTGGAGTTTTTCGATCTCCCGAATAATTTCCCTAAATCGAGCAGCATTTTATACCTCCTCTTCAGTTCGCCTTAAGGCCGAATAATTTTTTGAGCTTGAGCATGAACCCCTGATCTTCGTTGAATGACATAAAAGGTACATCCTCGCCCTTGATGCGTTTCACCACATTACTGTATGCCTGTCCCGCCAATGATTTTTCGTCGGTGATGGCAGGCTCGCCCCTGTTTGTCGAAACGACGATCTTTTCATCATCAGGCACGACACCAATGAGTCCTATCGCAAGTATATCGATGATATCATCGATCGACATCATATCGCCTCTTTTGACCATATCAGCCCGCAATCTGTTTATAAGAAGTTTCGGATTTCTTATTTCATTCGCTTCCAAAAGGCCGATGATCCTGTCCGCATCTCTGACAGCGGATACTTCCGGAGTCGTTACAACTATCGCTCTGTCCGCACCTGCGATGGCATTTTTGAATCCCTGTTCTATACCTGCAGGACAGTCGATAAGTATATAATCATACTCCTCTTTCAGTTCCTCACAGAGCTTCATCATCTGCTGCGGAGACACTGCGGTTTTATCTCTTGTCTGTGCGGCAGGCAGCAGGTAAAGTCCTTCGTAGCGTTTATCCTTGATGAGCGCTTGCTTTACACGGCAGTTGCCTTCAACGACATCGACAAGATCGTATACGATCCTGTTTTCAAGGCCCATGACAACATCCAGATTCCTCAGACCTATATCGGTATCGATCAGTACGGTCTTCATGCCCGATAATGCAAGGCCTGTACCAATATTGGCTGTTGTTGTGGTTTTTCCGACTCCGCCCTTTCCAGATGTGATTACAATGACTTCACTCATGTGAATACCTCCTATGTGCCTGAAGCAGGCAATTTGCGATGCTGACTGAAATTGGTGATATATATAACATGCTTATGTAAAATATACAGTCCGAATAATACTTTGTCAATTATAGTTGCTTTTTGGTTTTATGCTATTTACTTGAATTGGGGCAAAAACGCTTCGATATATACCAGGTCGTCCTTCACGAACGCCATCTCCGGCAACAGTCCCTGCCTGGTCGTCTGTTTCGTGTCCGGCGGTCTGGTGATCACATCGGCTATACGCAGCTGAGTAGGCTGCAGCGACAATGCCGCCACAACAGCTTCCTTGTTGCCGTCGGCGCCTGCATGCACCATGCCGCGGAGCGATCCCATTACTATAACGTTCCCTGTGGCAATTACTTCTCCTCCCGGATTAACATCGCCTATCACCACAAGATTTCCCTCGTAGCTGACAAGTGTTCCGGAACGCACAGTTCCTTTATAGAATTTTGTCATTCCCTCCTCAAGACCTTTAAAATACAGCAGCCTCATTTTAGGCTTCTCTATGACCTTTTCAGCTTCTTCCTGCTCATGCTCGGCTTCATGGAAAGAATCGTCCTCTTCAAAACTTCTGATATCTGCATTTGCTTTCTCAGAAATGAGCCGCGTGATCACCTGCTCCTGTTCGGGGTCAAGTTTTCTGCCGCGGTACTTCACATCAAGGCTGGCACCTTTGAAAAACCTGCCGGAAGTCTCCAGCTTTTTGGCTATAGCTTCCAAAACATCATCAAAATCATCATTTTCCCGCATTATAAGTATCAGTCCGTTTACTGTTGCCTTAAAGCTGATAATGCTGTCTTCCATAGACCGTACCCCCTGCTTGTGAGTTTGATTCACATAAATAATTATTACATTATTTATTGAGATAGACAAGCCAAAATTGATATATGTGATAAACATTTTAAAGAAGTGTCTAAACAGCAGCGGTGTTTATTCCGGTTATGTTTCCAAAGCACCACATAAATACTTCTAATCTGCCAATAGGGATGTTCAGGTTAGGCAGTCGTATCTCAACGGGTATTGCAGTCCCCTCTTTTCTGCTTGCGCTTTGAAGCAGGGCTTCGAAGTACGGAAACATAATCTCCACAAACACCACTGTTGTTCTTTGCCTGTAAGCGGGCCTCAGCATGTGGGTCTGGACAGCAGCGGTGTTTATTCCACAAACACCACTGCTGTCCACTGCCTGCAAATTTGCTATAACACACTCACGGTGTGAACAGCGGCTTTTCCGGCTGCAGCTCAGTGCTTCCTGCATCAGCCGCTTTTAGCCCGAAATATTCATCGATTATATCTCTCGCAATCGGTGCGACATTAGACCCCCATACGCCTCTCTCGACAACTACGGCTATGGCGATCTTCGGATCATCGGCAGGCGCATAGCATACGAACAAGCCGTTGGGTGAGCGCCCTCCGCCGCTTTGAGTCTGGGCGGAACCTGTTTTGCCAGCTACTTCGAACGGCAAGCCCACAAACGCTTTCTGCGCCGTACCGTCTATCGACGATGTAACGGCAACCATACCTTCCTTGACTGCAGCTATCGTAGTGTCCTTCAGCGGTATCTGCTGATACTCCGGATCGTTCCTGTTCACAATGGACCCGTCGTATTTGATGACTTCCTTGATTACATGCGGACGGTACAGCTTGCCGCCGTTTGCCAATGCTGCGATATAGTTGGCCAGCTGCAGCGGAGTAAAGGAGTTGTCGAACTGACCGATCGACACCTGAGCCGTGTCCGCAGGCCTCCATATGTCGTTTCTCAACTGCTTTTTAAGCTCGATCGACGACATCATGCCGGGCTTTTCATTGGGCAGATCTATTCCGGTTTTTCTTCCAAGGCCGAAATAGTTCGCCCATTTTGTCAATGCTTCAATGCCGGTCATGTTGCCGAGTTCATAGAAATAAATATTGCAGGATGTTTCCAGCGCTTTTTTCAGATTCAGGACACCATGGCCGTAATCAGGCCTTTCAAGACAGAAAAGGTATCTGCCGCCGATATAAGTAAATCCGCGGTCACGTATATTGCTGGATTTCGGGGTTATGACCCCCTTTTCCAGTCCGGCTATGGCAGTAATGGGCTTGAATGTCGAACCAGGTGCATAATTCTCCTGTATCGTTCTGTTCAGCAGCGCCTTCAGATTGTTTTCATCTTTGGTAAGTTCCCTTATCATGTTCTGTGCTTCGACATCCTCGGAGCCTGCAAGATAGATGGCCGGGTCAAAGCTTGGGTAACTTGCCATCAACAGCACTTCCCCGGAGTTGACATCAAGAGCGACGACAGATCCCGCAAATGCGTCTCCGTAATTAGGGCCCTGTTTGTCATTCCTGATCCTTTCGATATTACGTGCCAGTGATTCCATCGCAACTCTCTGCAGGTTGGTGTCTATCGTCAGCACAACATCATGGCCGGGTAAAGCTTCCGAAGTTATGACCTTTCTTGTAAGCCTGCCGTCGCCATCGACCTCTATGCTCATTTTGCCGTTTTTCCCGCGCAGATACCTTTCTGCGCTCAGTTCGACGCCGGTCTGCCCGATGAGATCGTTATTGTCATAACCCTCGTCCTTCAGTTCGTCATATTGCTTCTGGCTGATAGACCTTATATATCCAAGCACATGTGCTTCGTCATATGCGTTGATATACTCCCTGACCGGCTCGATCGTTGTAATGACGCCTGGGAACTCATGACGCCTTTCTTCAAGTTCCGCTACGGTGTCCATGCTGACATCCCTCGCAAGCAGCACCATTCCGCCGGTAGAAAAGTTCCAGTTGTTTATCAGTATTTCATACCTGAAATTCATTATCCTGTATGCTTCTTCACTGGTATATGAGGGATCGATCTTAAACTTTTCGTCCCTCAGGTATTTGAAAAGTTCGTAAGCAGTACGCTTGACATCCTCTTTCTTCATGTTCAGTCTGTCCGGATTTGTCTGCCACTTTTCGATCTCATTTTCAGACATATCGTTGAAGCTGATCGGATTAAACAAAAGGTATTTTTCAAAGCTGTCGGCATGGCTGTCGCCGTTCTTCTTCAAAAGTTCCGAAAACTTGAAAAGCAATTCGTTCAATTCGGATGTGGTTATGCTTGTCCTTACGATATATACAGAATAGCCCTGCCTGTTGGTGGCTATCGGAACTCCATTCCTGTCCAGTATCTTTCCCCTGGGTGCCTCAATATCTCCCTCCTTGAGGATGCTCTTCTGTGAGTCGGCAACATACCGCTCCCCTTCAACTATCTGCAGGTTAAATAGACGGAATATGATAATAAAGCCGAACAATACAAACCCAAGGCTGAGTATCAAATATCTGTTCCTCAGTTTTTTATCCAAATCAGTCAGCCCCCCTCCATATAAACGGCATGTCAGTACTTTCTTACAGCCGCTGCCGACATGCCAAACCTTTTCCCTGCTTTTACCAGCAGCGGGAACAGCAGTACAGACATAACACTGTTGTATAAAGCTTCGGGCAGGATCACTTTTGTCATTGCAAATACAAACCGGATATCTCCAGTCATTATATTATTGATTATAAAGATGACAGATTCATATGCTACAGAATAAATAAATGAAAAGAAAATAACAACCATCAGATTTTCCCTGAATATCCTCCTGTTCACCGAACCGGCGGCAAGGCCAAGAAAAAACCCAAGAAGCGCACGGAAACCAATTACGGGGCCAAACTGCAAATCGATGCAAAGGCCGGAAAAAAAGCCGACAGCAGCACCTTCAGTGCTGTTTCTGATCAGTGCGGTGACAATAATAAATGTGATGAGCAAGTTGGGCATTACCCCATGGATCTTTATGTAATGAAGCAGAGTTGTCTGCAGCACTAAAAACAAAACTATGAATATAAGATAAAAAAACACCTTTTTCTTCATTTTTCTGAATTATCCGTATCTTCATATTTTTCCGGCTTCAGGATAAACACCGCCTCAAGCCTTTTTAAGTCGGCTGCAGGCTTGATTATGGCATATCTGTCAAATTCACTGTTCGTCTTTCTGACCTCGATGACTTCGCCGATCACGATGCCCTTGGGATA
>CAZQUQ010000025.1:0-2948 GCA_964596445.1 uncultured Oscillospiraceae bacterium | reverse complement strand
ACAGGATAGTCGATTTGTATGCCGTCGCGTTCACCGATGTCGATCTTGAATATGTTGAACCAGTTGCCGGGCTCGACAGCAATTATATTCGCACCGACGATGGTGTAGTCGCCAAGTTCATCCTTAAGCTCCAATGCGCGTCTCAGTTCTTCGTTTTTTTCCTTCAGACCTGAAAACTCCCTGTTTTTTTCCTTAAGATCTGCTACTTCCGCTCTGAGTGCCTCATTTTCCTCCCTCAGCTCGTCTATACTGCGAAAATATGCGAATATATCTTCAATCTCACGCCCAACAGACACGAAAAATCTCTGTACAGGTTTCAGCGGGACATCCAGTATATTGCTCAGCCATTTAAGCTTGCTGCTCTTATTTGCTGTAACCCCCATTACTACAAGCAGCAGGATTGTAATCAAGGACACGATGAACCATTTGCTTTTGATAAAACGCAATGGACAAGTCCCCTCTCTATCTCAGTTTTCTGGGCGTAATCAACACACGCTTCAAAGCCTCTATCTCTTCGAGCACCTTTCCGGCTCCGATGGCTACACAGTCCAGCGGATTTTCCGCAATAGTGACCGGCATTCCCGTCTCTTCCTTTATCAAAGTATCAAGACCGCTTAAGAGCGCTCCGCCGCCAGCAAGCATAATACCCTTGTCCATAATGTCTGCAGCCAGTTCAGGAGGTGTTTTTTCCAGCGTGTATTTTATAGAATCGACGATGGCATTTATCGGCTCCTTAAGTGCTTCGTTTATTTCGCTGGACGACAGAGTGATATTCTTCGGCAGACCCGTGATGAGATCCCGCCCTCTGACCTCCATATACTCCTCTTTTGGCTTGGGATAAGCATTCCCTATCGTCATTTTGATCTGCTCTGCCGATCTTTCTCCGATCATCAGATTATATTCCTTCTTAACGAAGAGCACTATCGAATCATCAAGTTCATCGCCTGCAACTCTAAGGGACTTGCTGGTGACTATACCTCCAAGTGATATGACAGCAACTTCACTGGTACCGCCGCCGATGTCCACTATCATGCTCCCTGAAGGTTCTTCCACCGGCAGGTTCGCACCGATCGCCGCAGCCATCGGCTCCTCGATGAGGTATGCTTCCTTGGCGCCTGCAGCCAGAGTGGCTTCCTCGACAGCCCGCTTCTCAACTTCCGTCACACCGGAGGGAACACATATGACGACTCTTGGTTTTGACATGAATCCGGTTCCCATAGCTCTTTTGATGAAATACTTCAGCATATTCTGCGTTATGTCGAAATCAGCTATGACACCGTCTTTCATGGGCCTGATCGCAACTATATCGCCGGGTGTTCTCCCGATCATGCTCTTTGCATCATCACCTACGGCCAGGATAGCCTTTGTGTTCTTGTTTATTGCTACGACAGATGGTTCCCTGATAACTATGCCTCTGCCTTTTATGTGGACCAGCGTGTTTGCTGTTCCCAGGTCTATTCCTATGTCCCTTGCAAAAAATCCCATATATATTCCTCCTAATGCACTATGAAGGGCAGGAGCCTTTCGTTTTGGCTACATAAGCCCCTGCTCTTTTAAACTTATGTACCTGCCGTCACCTATAATCACATGATCCAGCACTTTGATCCCTAATATATTGCCTGCATTCACCAGTCTCTGCGTTGTCTCGATATCCTCCCTGCTGGGTTCCGGATCACCGCTTGGATGGTTGTGCACAAGCAGCATGCCCGAACAACCTGCCTTAACGGCCTCGCTGAATACCTCACGCGGATGGACTATCGAAGCATTGAGACTTCCTATCGATACGTTGAGATACTTGATAATATGGTTCTTCGTATTGAGCAGGATCACCTTGAATACTTCCTTTTTCAGATGGCGCATCTCCTCCATCAGCAACGTGCCCACATCCGACGGAGATTTGATCGTAACCTTGTTGCTGTTGATCAGCGAAGCGGAGACTCTCTTTGACAGCTCCATCACCGCTTTGATCTGCAGTGCCTTTACTCTTCCGATTCCCTTTGCCTTTCTGAGCTCTTCCACCGACAGATCATGAAGATGTGCGATCCCTCCTCTTTCCCCGCCAAGCGACAGCAGCCGCTGTGCCAGCGCTACGGAAGTTTCCTGTGAACTGCCTGTCCGTATTATGACAGCCAGCAGCTCAGCATTCGACAATGTTTCGGGACCGTACTTCTCAAGCTTCTCATAAGGCCTCTCACTTGCTGGTATATCCTTCATTCTAAGTCTGTATTCCATTTTGGTCAACCCCGCATTTCTTAAAAAATAATTACACATCACTCCTTTTATTATACCATTTTTATACATATATTTTCTACATTCTGGTAATTATTCAAATTATTTTTATTTTTCCTGCTACACCGATGCTTCAAAATTCCGCATCAATCGATATAATCTGTTCAGAGGCAATCCCACAACATTTGAATAGCATCCCTCCAGGCTTTCAACAAAAAGAGCTGCCTTGCCCTGGATCGCATAGGCTCCTGCCTTTCCGTACGGCTCGCCAGAGGATATGTAGCCTTCCATTTCTTTATCCGTGATCGGGGAAAATCTGACCTTCGTCACCTCATGACATACAGCGGCCTTTTTTGTGGAAGCATCGACAAGTGCTATGCCTGTGATCACCAGGTGGTCCCTCCCGCCAAGTCTTGTCAGCATCCTGCGGGCATCGTCGTCATCGGCCGGTTTGCCGAATATATCGTCATCGCATACAACTATCGTATCTGCTCCGAGTACAAGACCACTTCCAAGTTTGCCGGCAACGTCCATGGCTTTCATAAATGCCAGCTGCTCGGCTTTTTGTCCGGGAGTACCGGTCAGTATGGCATTCTCTTCATCAACATCCGACGGCAGCACCCTGAATGGGATACCCGCCTGACTCAAAAGTTCCTTTCTTCTCGGCGATGCAGACGCCAGTATAATCTCGGTCATAATGCTCTGTTTGCAGTCCTTTC
>CAZQUQ010000024.1:9002-22119 GCA_964596445.1 uncultured Oscillospiraceae bacterium | reverse complement strand
AAACGGGCGCATCTATGTCAAGCCGGAACTTGCCACAACGCCGAATCCAAGCCGCTGCATCTCCAAAATCAACCCAGAGCATCCCGTTCCTTATTTTACATTAATGGGAAATATTTCTAGCCGTCTGGACTTTCAGAAGACTATACTCTTGTTGTAATCATATTTCCCAGTTGAAAAATTCTCTATATAGTTATCGGCATAATAATTTTATTTTGAACCAACAATTACGATATGGCAAAGATTTCTTCTGCCGATATTTCGGCATTGTTTTAATTTCAGCGTCTTGCCTCGCTATAGGAGTTATCAGTAACACTATTGCGGTTTCTTGTTTCTCTGCCTGACTATTTCATAAATCACTATCGCACCGGCCACGGCTGCATTCAGTGACGATATTTCTCCTGCCATCGGTATACTGACGGTAAAATCGCAGGCTTCTCTGACAAGCTTGCCCATGCCCTCGCCCTCGCTGCCTATCACAAGCGCTATCCCTCCTGTCAGGTCGCAGTCGTAATAAGGCCTGTCGCCTTCAGAGTCCGTGCCGGCTACCCAAATATTCTGCTTTTTCAGGTATTCTATAGTCTGTACTATGTTGGTGACCCGCGCCACCGGCACATATTCGATAGCACCTGCCGATGCTTTTGATACTACGGATGTAAGTCCGATAGCCCGACGTTTGGGTATTATGACTCCATGAACGCCTGCCGCATTAGATGTCCTCAATATAGAGCCAAGGTTGTGAGGATCCGTTATCTCATCAAGGATCACTATGAATGGAGGCTTGCCGCTGTCTGCAGCAGCTTTGAGTATATCATCGACTTCTACATAATCCCTGGCGGAGACCAGCGCTATGACGCCCTGATGGGAATGGGTCTCTGACATTACGTCCAGCTTGGCCCTGTCCGTTTCCTGAATGACGATGTGCTTTTGCCTTGCAAGAGCGATTATCTGGTTTATGGAGCCTTCCCTTTCGCCCCTGGCGATAAGGATCCTGTTAATGCTCCGGTCGGATCTCAATGCTTCGAGCACAGAGTTTCTGCCCTCGAGCCTGTCAAGCTCATCTGCAGGCTGCATTTCATTCCATGCCGCGTCACGGGCAGCTTTATCATCAGCCGACCGCCTTTTTTCGCTGATCGTGTCCCGGGCAGCTTTAGCACTTGCTGTCCGCCATTTTCCGCCAGCCATATCGCGGGCATACTTGGCATCTGCAGGCTGCCGTTTGTCCGATTGTCGTTTATCAGACTGCCAGTTATCTCTGGACACATTACGGCCAGGCCTGAGGTCCTGTTTCCGGTCGTTCTGTCTGCCGTATCTCTCCCGGCTTTTCTCGTCCGATTTTGCAAATGTTGCCCGGCCTGGTTTTCCTGCGGCCATGCTGCCTTTTCTGCCGGCTTTGCCTTTTTCTGCTGCTGCCATATACATCGTTACCTTTCCG
Source organism: uncultured Oscillospiraceae bacterium (assembly GCA_964596445.1). GTDB lineage: Bacteria > Bacillota > Clostridia > Acetivibrionales > DTU013 > DTU013. The sequence goes on along the minus strand of CAZQUQ010000024.1, from coordinate 20,687 downwards.
TTTCTTCTTATTTTTACGCAGTGACGGGTTTTTTACACGTCAGCAGTTCCTACCTGCTCCACCGATATTTTCAGCAGCTCCAGCAGCCTCGAATAATCCTGCTTTATATAAAGATATCCCAACAGAGTCTCAAAGCCTGTGGCATACCTGTATTCGGTCACATCGGCATTTTTCGGTATCGTACCGGACTTGGCATTCCTTCCCCTTCTTACGATGTCCTGTTCTTCGGCGTCAAGCTGCTCCATCATTTTATGGATAATGTCAGACTGAGCCTTGGCTTTTACGTAATCCACAGACTTTTTATGAAGCTTGTGGACCGGAGCATTGCCCTTGCTGAGGAGCAGTGTGCGGATGTAAAGCTCATACACCGCATCGCCTATATATGCCAGCACCAGCGGGGAGTATGAGCTTAGGTCACCCGGTTTGACCGGGAATTCCTTGTTTATGTTTTCAAACACTTCTTCATTCATAAATTCAGCTGCCAATCAAATAAAATATCGCTCTTGATTTAATTATATCATTGCGCCGCTTTGTTATAAAACACATCGCACAATAAAACTCTTCAAAATAACTTTCTTCATAATGATTTATCCAAAGCAATTACCTTCGTAATAGATCCCTTCTCAGCATGCGCTCATCACATCAAACCGCTCTGTATCATTACCCGCCGCTTTCGGTCGGCACATAGCTCAGCACAGGATTTCTTGCCGCCTTTACCTCGTCGAGTCTTGATACATAAGTTTTATACGGCGCATTTTTAACCTTTTCAGGGTCTTTTTCTGCTTCTTCCGCAATGCTGATCAGCGTATCGGCAAATGCGTCGAGCGTTTCCATGCTTTCAGTCTCGGTAGGCTCTATCATCAGCGCCTCATGGACTATGAGCGGGAAGTATACCGTCGGCGGGTGGAAGCCGAAATCCAGCAGCCGTTTTGCGATATCCAGAGTGCGGACGCCCGTATCCTTATTCCCTTTATACGATAAAACGAACTCATGCATGCAGGTACGGTCAAAAGGCAGCTCAAAATGGCCTTTCAGTCTGTGCATCAGGTAGTTGGCATTGAGGACTGCGTTTTCAGAGACCTTTCTGAGTCCCTCGGGCCCCATTGTCCTTATATATGCATATGCCCTTAGTATCACTCCAAAGTTTCCGAAGAACGATCTGACACGGCCTATTGTCAGAGGGCAGTCATAATTGAGGCTGTATCTGCTTCCATCATATTCGGCCAGCGGTACGGGCAGGAACGGAACCAGATCCTTCTTGACGCCTACGGGTCCTGATCCCGGTCCTCCGCCTCCATGCGGGGTACTGAAGGTCTTGTGCAGGTTCAGGTGAACTACGTCAAATCCCATATCACCGGGTCTGCATATTCCCATTATGGCATTGGCGTTGGCACCGTCGTAATAAAGCAAGCCGCCGGCTTCATGGATGATCTTTGCTATCTCTTTTATGTTTTCGTCGAATAAGCCCAGCGTGTTCGGATTCGTCAGCATAAGACCCGCGATATCCGGGCCCGCAGCGCTTTTCAATGCCTCGATGTCCACGCCGCCTCTTTCGTCCGACTTGACCTCGATCGTCTCAAAACCGGCCATTGCAGCAGATGCAGGATTTGTTCCATGTGCGGAATCGGGAACGATGATTTTCGTACGGCCTGCGTCTCCCCTGTGCATATGATATGCCTTGATGATCATCAGTCCGGTAAGTTCGCCATGTGCTCCGGCTGCAGGCTGCAGTGTAAAGCGATCCATTCCTGTTATCTCGGAGAGCATTTTATCCATTTCAAACAATATCCTGATACAGCCTTGTACGGTATCCTGATCCTGATAGGGATGGACTGCGGTAAAGCCCTCCAGTCCGGCTGTGTCCTCGTTGATCTTGGGATTGTATTTCATTGTGCAGGAACCGAGCGGATAAAATCCGTTGTCTACGCCATGGTTCATGCGGGACAGTTCCGTAAAGTGCCTGACGACATCGACTTCGCTGACTTCAGGCAGCTCTGCGTCCGTCTTCCTTCTGAACCTGTCGGGTAACAAGCTGTCGGTCTCCTGTCCTGCACCTTTTTGTGCCTTTACTTCTCCGCCTTCGCCGGGAACCAGAATATCTGATGACGGCAGGCTGTATGCAGTCCTGCCGGGTCTGCTGAGTTCAAATATCAAATCGGCCATTATCTGACACCTCCCGCTGCAGCTTCCGCCATTGCATCTATTTCCTCTTTCGTACGTTTCTCTGTTACGGCATCAAGCCAGCAATTTTTCATTTCGGGATATTAAAGCTCCAGATCGAGTCCGCCGATGATGCCATTGTCCAGCAATCTCCTGTTTATTGATTTCACAGGTTCATCCGCCGCCCTTACGACGAACTCCTTGAAAAATGGCGCATCATGCACCTTTTCGAACTTACCTGTACCGATCAGTTTGCTGTTGGCATAATGTGATTTGCTGAGGCAAAGCTCGGCTGCTTCCTTGAGTCCCTGCTTTCCCATCACCGAGAGATACACGGTGGCAGCCAGTGCATTCAGCGCCTGGTTGGAGCAGATGTTGGATACAGCCTTTTCTCTTCTGATGTGCTGTTCACGAGCCTGTAATGTAAGCACGAAGCCTCTTCTGCCGTCATGGTCGGTGGTCTGTCCGACGATCCTTCCGGGCATTTTTCTGACCAGTTCCTTTTTTGCTGCCAGAAAACCAAAGTGAGGACCGCCGAAATCCATCGGGTTTCCGAGCGATTGTCCTTCACCTGCCGCAATGTCTGCGTCATACTCGCCCGGTGGCTGCAGTACAGCAAGAGATATCGGATCGACGCATGCAATAAAAAGCGCTCCATGCTTGTGAGCCATCTCCGCCGCCAGACCCATGTCCTCTATCGAACCGAAGAAATTGGGGCTCTGCAGTATTACCGCTGCTGTATCATCACTTGAACCGCCCGACAACTGCCTTTCCAGTTCATCCATATCGGCAGTGCCGCCCGCCATGCCTGTCTCGGTTATCTCAATACCTACATGTGCCGCATATGTGCTGAGTACTTCCCTGTATTGCGGATGCATGCCCCGCGGCACCAAAACCCTGTTTCGCCCCGTTGACCGTACTGCCATCAGCATAGCTTCAGCCACAGCTGTTGCACCGTCATACATGGATGCATTTGAAACATCCATGCCGGTGAGCCGGCATATCATCGTCTGATACTCGAATATCGCCTGCAGCATGCCCTGGCTGATCTCCGGCTGATACGGAGTATATGATGTATAAAACTCTGAACGCGATATTATATGGCCTACTACGGAAGGAATGAAATGGTCATATATACCTGCACCCAGAAAGCATGCATGTGTGCATGCATTTACATTCTCCGATGCGATCCTCTTCATATGAACCCAAAGCTCAGGCTCGGACAAACTTCGCGGCAGATCCAGGTCTCTCCTGAGCTTCAGATCGTCAGGAATATCGGAGAACAGCTCTTCCATGCTGTCCGCACCGATCACCGACAGCATTTTCTCCTGATCCTCCCTGGTATTCGGGATGTAGCGGAACATTATTATGCCTCCTTCGCGCAGAATGCAGCGTACTGCTCCTCGTCCATCAATGCGTCCATTTCGGACAGGTCATCCGGCTCGATTACAGCTATCCAGTTCTCATATGGTTCTGAGTTGAGCAGTTCGGGTGAGTTATTCAACGCTTCATTCACGCCGACGACAGTCCCGGAAACCGGTGAATATATGTCCGATGCTGTCTTGACCGATTCAACGACACTTAGCGATTCACCAGCCTTTATCTTTTTGCCGGTCTTCGGCAGTTCCACAAATACTATATCACCGAGAGCCTTCTGGGCATAATCCGATATGCCGATACAGACCTTCCCGTCATCAACTCTTGCCCATTCATGTTCCTTTGTAAATCTGGTTCCCTGATATGTTCTCATATCACGCCTCCTATATATAAATAAGTTACTTATACATTTCCGTCACTGATCTCGCCTATGCATTTCCGCCGCTGATCTAACCTATGTATTGCTCGCACTGATCTCTCCTGAAAAGCAGCCTTATAAGGTTATCAACGCTGTCCCTCTTCAAAACTGCGTATCCACGTTAACGCTGCCGTTTGTAAAAAGGCAGATTTATTATCCTGGCAGCATATTTTCCGCCTCTCACCGTCACTTCAATATTATTCCCCTCTTTCACACAGGAAGTATCAATCAATGCGAGGCCCATGTTTTTCTTCAGCGTCGGGAAGTATCCTCCGCTGGTGACCTGACCTATATTTACACCGTTTTGGGATATTTCATATCCAGTCCTGGGAACTGCTCTGTCGATCATTTCAAAGCCGGCGATCTTCTGTTTTATATCACCGTCCAGCTGCGCAGCCAGCGCATCTCTGCCGATGAAACCTCCTTTGTCGGGCCTTATGAACCTGTTGAGTCCAGCCATGACCGGTGATATGCTCTCCGACAGTTCCTGCCCGTACAGAGGCAGAGCAGCTTCCATGCGCAGCGTATCTCTTGCACCAAGTCCCGCCGGAACCAACCCGTATGCTGCTCCTGCATCGATCAGCATATCCCAGAGCTTTTGAGCATCGTCAGGGCGGCAATACAGTTCAAATCCATCCTCACCGGTATAACCGGTTCTCGACAGCATGACTTTTATTCCGCCAATACTTGCATCGTTCACATAACGAAAATACTTAATCCCTCCCGGCAATGCTCCATCATCCGTAAGTCCGGCAAGTATAGCCGCCGCTTCGGGCCCCTGAAGCGCAAGCTGCGCATATTCATCAGATCTGTTTACTATGCTCACGCTGCCTGCCGCGTTGTCGCAGAGCCATTGAAAATCCTTGTCTGTATTCGAAGCGTTTACCACCAGCAAATACGTATCACTATTTTGCTTATAGATAATCAGGTCGTCAACGGTGCCGCCGTCGGGATAGCACATGGGCGAATATACGGCCTTTCCAGGCGCTGCTGTGATGTCGTTCACCATCATTTTCTGCAAAAAGCTGAAAGCATCGCTGCCGCTTACCTCTATTTCACCCATATGCGATACATCGAACAGGCCTGCCTTTGTCCTCACGCTTTCATGCTCATGCAGTATGCCGCTGTATTGGACAGGCAGCAGCCATCCATGAAAATCTACTATTTTTCCGCCTGCATTTATATGTGATCCGTACAAAGGTGTTTTACGATTTGACGTTTCCATTGAAAATCCTCCAGTCAAAAAATGATGTAATGAAAATCATGTTACTTTTCTTATCATATGTATATTGCTTTGCATAATGAAAAAAGACCCGGTGGGCTGTGTAGTCGAAAAGGACCCTTCGGCCTTCAGCCGTCAGAATCCCCTGGCGCTTATCCATCCTGCCATGTCACGAGCCATTGCCTGCACAGTCTCGCTTCCTCCCGAAGCCGCTTCGCCGATCCTCCCGGCCAGCTCCTCCGGGCTGTACCTGCAGCCTTTTAAAAACCCGGCAAGGCTTGCTATGTATTCTTCATCCATTGCATCGGAATATACGGCAGCATCTCTTACTATGCCGTTTTCAAGCCTGAGGCAGATCTCGACTCCGCCCCAGGAAAATCTTGTCTCCATGCTGACATCAAAATCCGGCGACTCTCCGTATCTCCATTTCCATGATGAATACTTGCAGTACAGCTCCTCCAGCGCTTCACGGCTTTCTTTTTCCTTCCTCACACAGTCTTCGGCTGCGGCATCGCTTCCATATATTCTTCTGAAGGATGCGATAAGCGCTTCGGCGACATCATCGATGACAAGGCCGGGTTTTAGTTCCGACAGGTTGACAACTCTGGACGCTACAGATTTTACACCTTTTGATTTGATTTTTTCTTCAGAGACCTGCAGATATCTCGTCAGTTTTTCGATATCGCAGGATACAAGGATCGTACCATGATGATATGCACTGTTGTTTCTGATGCAAAATGCATTTCCGGAAAATTTCCGTCCATCTGCTGTTATATCGTTTCTTCCGCTTTTTTCAACAGAAATTCCAAGATTTTTGACAGCATCGAGTATCACACTGAATTGGCGCTCTTTGTCGAATACTTCCTTTCCGGCGATGAATGTAAAGTTCAGATTCCCGATATCGTGGTATACCGCGCCTCCTCCAGACAGCCTTCTGGCAAGCTTTCCGCCTTCGCTCTCAAGCAGCTCGGTCCTGCATTCCCTCCATGGGTTCTGGTTTCTGCCTATCACTACCGTGTTTTCATTCTGCCATAAGTAAAGTATGCACTGGGCAGGCGCTGCCCGTTCAAGCAGGTATTCCTCCACGGCCAGGTTCCACCAGGGATCCAGCGAGCCTGTCCGTATAATTCGAGTATCATTTGCCATTTCAATGCCTCCGGACGAGCACCGGCATTTCGGCTTGTACCGGTGCGCCAAATAACATAAAGGTATTAAAGCCCTGCTCTTAATTATACTTGACCTGGCTGAGGAATTCAATTCATGAGGTTTTGATTTTACCGTAATTATGTAACATAATCGCATCCATTCAAATATTATGTAAAAGGAATATATATCGGAGGAGTGCATTCTATGAAGTATCAGGAATCATTTATCGGCACAAAAGGAGAGTTCGGCGATTACTTAAAAAAGGTCGTCCCTGATCTGTTTGCGGGAAGGCTGACAGTTGAGGGAAAAGGAGTCACCATTCCGTCGGATACTGACCTGGACTATAAAATCAAGTATGACGAGGATGAAGAAGGCGGATCTGTAACGATCAAGGTGTCATGGGAAAATCCCAATCTGGACCTCGAAATCGAAGAAGAAGAATAACCATCCGGGCCGGTCAGGGGGAGTCGATCCCCCTGATACCGTTTTACAATGATCATGAAGGAGGCGACAGAAATGCCGTCGGAAACAAATGAACCGCTCCACGAGGTTCTGAAGCAATATCCTCTGACCGTTCTGGACATAAGGAACGAATCGTACAAGGAAAAGAAGGGCGTATGGTGGGTCAAAACTACAGCAGGCATGAAAATACTGAAAAAAATATCAAATTCAGAACAGACGCTGAAGTTCATACTCGATGCTGTAAGGCATCTGACAGCCAACGGCGTGCTGCTGCCCAGAGTAAATACAACACTCGGCGGCGGAGAGTATGTGAATATTGAAGGCGCATGCTATGTGCTGACTGATGCGGTGGAAGGCCGGAATCCGTCATACTCCGCACCGGAAGAAATGGCAATGATCGCCGGCGGCCTTGCAGCTTTCCACAAAGCATCCTTCGGCTTCCATCCCGCCGAGGGGACCAAACCCAAATACCACTTAGGTCTATGGCCTGAAGATTATAATGAACGTCTTGAGGATATAAGGTCATATTATGAAAAGGAGTGCTCAAAACCAGGCCTCAATGCTATAGAAAAGGTCATCGCCAGGGAATTCCCGGCGTTTTATGACCGCGGCAAGAAGGCAATAGAAGGACTCAAGGGAAACGAATATGCTGATTGGTCGCGCAGCGCCGAAACCACAGGCTCTTTGTGCCATCAGGACTTTGCGGCAGGAAACCTGCTGGTGACAGCCGATAAAAAGCTTTATGTGCTCGATACCGATTCGATTACTGTCGATATCGCGGCAAGAGATATCAGAAAGCTGCTCAATAAGGTGATGAAAAAGGCAGGCCGTTGGAATACCAGCCTGGCTGCAGGCATACTCCGAAGCTACCAGAAAGTAAACCCGCTGACACCGTCCCAGTGGGAGGTCGTGCGGCTCGACCTGCTGTTCCCCCACCTGTTCCTCGGCGCTGTCAGCAAGTATTGCTACCGCCGCGATAAGGAATGGACAGATGAAAAATATCTGAAGAGGATCGTCGAAATGGCGGCTTTTGAAAAAACGGCAGAACCGGCGCTGGATGACTTCAAGTCGATCATGCCGGTCTGACTGTCTGAAAGGATTGAGATGTTTGGACAACGACATTGCACTGAATGTCCTGAATGAGTATGGCATCGTTCCGGATGACATCAAGCTGATACAGAGCGGGACGATAAAGACAGTATGGAAGCTGACGACAGGCGGCAGGCAGCTATGCCTGAAACGCCTCAAACAGACGATAGACAAAGCTTTGTTCTCTGTCAACGCGCAAATCTATATAAAGAACTCCGGAGGACTGGTTCCCGGAGTTGTTTTTAACACAAAAGGCGATGCGGTTACCGAATATAACGGGCAGCTGTTTGTGGTTTATGAATGGATAGACGGCAAAGATCTGAATTTCAGCAATCCCGCAGATCTTCGTTCTGCCCTGCAGGGTCTGGCACATTTCCACATGGCATCGAAAGGCTACACAGCACCGGAAGGATCACGGGTTTCCTCAAAACTGGGCAAATGGCCTGATCAATATACTTCCATGAGGAACAAGATGGCCTCGTGGAAAGAACTTGCAGTACAGAACTCATCAGCAGCACAACATTCTGCTTATGCTGCGAATATCGACAGCATGCTTTCGCTGGCCGACCGCGCTCTGACGATGCTGAGCAAATCGAAGTATGCTGAACTTACAGGCCCTGACTCATCTGCACCGGTCCTGTGCCATCAGGATTATGGCAAGGGGAACGCACTGGCTGCTGTCAATGGAGTTTATGTTCTTGACCTTGACGGAGTGACTTTTGATCTGGCTGCCCGTGATCTCAGAAAAATAATAGGCAAGAATGCTGAAAACAGCAGACAATGGTCGGCAAAGGCCGTGCTCGATATCATCGGATGGTATTCCGAGGTGAACCGCATCAGCGGTGAAGAACTCGATGTACTATACGCCGATCTGATGTATCCCCATTGGTTTTACGGTCTTGTCAAAAACCTGTATCAGAACGGGAAAAGCCTGAAGGCATCGGAGATCGAAAAAACGGCATCGCTCGAATCTTCAAAGGAAGAAGTCTTAAAGCTTTGCTTCAGAAGGAGTGATTGACTTGAAGATCGCGCTTATCTGCACTGAGAAGCTCCCTGTGCCGCCGGTTTCCGGCGGTGCGATACAAATGTATATAGACGGCATTTTGCCGTATCTGTCACAAAAACACGATATTACAGTATACAGCGTTCAAATTCCGGGACTGGCTTCCGATGAGGTCAGAGATAATGTACGATATATCAGGGTTCAGGGAAAAACCGACAAGATATATATCGGCAATGTGAAGTCAGCCATCCCCGCATCCGGCAATGACGTCGGATCGACACCATATGATCTTGTACACGTATTCAACCGTCCTAAGTTTCTGCTTTCACTTTCGAATACCTTCCCGGACCAGAGGTTCAGCCTGAGCCTTCATAATGAAATGCTCCATGCGGAAAAGATATCGGATGATGCCGGGCTCAAATGTATTGCGAGAGCAGAATTCATCAACACTGTGAGCAAATATATCGCCGACACGGTCGTCAGCCGTTTTCCCTCCGCAAAGGAAAAAATACATGTCGTTTATTCAGGCGCAGACTTTCTTAAGTACACTCCCGCCTGGACACCGGAGGGAACGGCAAAAAAGCTTGAAATAAAGTCGAAATTTGGCCTGCAGAATCACAGGGTCATCCTGTATGTCGGCAGGTTGAGCATAAAAAAAGGAGTCCACATACTTGCAAAAGCCATGGAGAAGGTGATGCAGACCCATCCCGACACTGCTCTGGTAATTGCCGGAAGCAAATGGTACGGCAGCAACGAAACCGACGACTATACTGCATTGCTTCGCTCGATTACCGACAAGCTCCCCGGCCCGGTAGTTTTCACCGGCTTCATACCGCCGGCGGATATACCTGGTTATTACTGCATGGGAGACGTTTTCGTCTGTGCGTCGCAGTGGAACGAGCCACTGGCAAGAGTGCATTATGAAGCCATGGCGGCAGGTCTGCCGATAATAACCACCAACAGGGGAGGAAATGCCGAGGTCGTCACTGAAAAATGCGGTATTGCGATAGACCGGTATAACGACCCTGATGCAATGGCCGACAATATCCGCTTCCTTCTGAACCGGCCGGAACTGTGCCTTTCCATGGGAAAGGAAGGAAGACGGCTGGCCGAGGAAAAATACAACTGGAAGAGAGTGGCCGATGAGATATTTAAGCCCGTGGAGAAGGTCCCGGCAATCAATACCCCGGCAAAACAGCCCCCGGAACCAAAAAAAGGCAAGTCTGCCGGGTGTACCGCTGCTGGTTCGGAAAATTTCTCATGGGACGATCCTCCCGCTGCAAATATATCAATAATCGGCACCGGATACGTAGGGCTTGTGACCGGCGTATGCCTTGCATCCATGGGCAGGAACGTAATGTGCTGCGATCAGGACATTGCCAAGGTCGAAATGCTCAGCAGAGGTGTAATGCCGATATTCGAACCGACATTGAAGGAACTTGCAGAAAACTGCATCGAAAAGAAAAGGCTCAGTTTTACATCGGATATCGCCTGCGCCGTAAGCCATTCCGACATTATTTTCATTACCGTCAACACACCGACGCTTCCCGATAATTCCTGCGACACAAGTCATGTACTCCAGGCTGCCCGCAGCATCGGGACGCATATGGACAGGTACAAGGTGATTATAAACAAAAGCACCGTACCGGTCGGCACAGGTACAGGCGTAAAGGGCATAATATCGTCAGTGCTGCAGCAGCGCGGCTGCGACATACCCTTCGACGTCGTATCAAACCCGGAATTCCTTCGGGAAGGCTCCGCTGTGACTGATTTCTTAAATCCGGACCGGATCGTCATTGGAGCCGAAAGCGAAAAGGCAGCGGAACTGGTCAAAGACATATACAGAGAACAAATAGAAAGCAATACACCGGTGGTCCTGACAAACATAGAAACTGCAGAGATGATTAAATACGCTTCCAATGCGTTCCTTGCAGCGAAGATCAGTTTCGTTAACGAAATAGCTAACCTGTGTGAGGCTTGCGGCATCAACGTATCGGAGGTCACAAAGGGCATGGGGCTCGACGGAAGGATCGGATCACAGTTCCTCAATCCCGGCCCCGGGTTCGGCGGCAGCTGTTTCCCGAAGGATGTCAGAGCTCTGGCTGCCCTTGCATCCAGGCACGGCTGTGAGTCACTGATTCTCGACAGCGTTCTTGAAGTAAACAGGCATCAGAAGGAACGAATGGTAAGGAAGGTGGAAAATGCACTGGAAGGACGGCCGGACGGCAGGATGGTCACGGTGTTGGGCCTGTCGTTCAAGCCCGGTACCGATGATATACGTGAATCACCTGCAGTTTGGCTGATATCTGCACTACTGGAACGAAATGCCGTCGTTGCGGTCTATGACCCGCAGGCTATGGAAAATATGAAAAAAGAATATCCCAATATGGGCCTGAAATACTGTGGTGATATTTATTCCGCCTGCTCAATGAGCGAATGCGTTGTCCTGGCGACTGAGTGGAAGGAGTTTTCCGGGCTGGACTTCAGAAGGCTGAGATCTATCGTAAAAAAACCTGTGTTCATTGATCTGCGGAATATGTTCGAACCGGAATATGTAAAAAGCAATGGATTTTATTACGAGGGGGTCGGCAGAAGATGAAGGTAGCAGTTACAGGCGGGGCCGGCTTCATTGGCTCACATCTGTGCGAGCGGCTGCTGCGTGACGGAACGGAGGTCATTTGCATCGATAATTTCAACGATTCCTATGACCCCTGCATAAAGCGCAGCAATCTGGATTTTTGCGGGCGGCGCTCAAATTTCAGGCTAATTGAGGGCAGTATCCTGGATACAGGTCTTATCGATCTCGTT
>CAZQUQ010000024.1:3205-8902 GCA_964596445.1 uncultured Oscillospiraceae bacterium | reverse complement strand
TGATATCGATATCTACGGAAGCGGGAGCAGCTTCAGGGATTATACCTATGTAGACGATATCGTGGATGGCATCATTTCATCGATTTCTCTTACATGCGGCTATGAAGTGATCAATCTTGGAAATTCGACGACAACGGGCATTCTGGATCTGGTCGCCATCATAGAAGAAAAGCTCAATAAGAAAGCAAGACTTAATTTCATGCCGGATCAGCCAGGCGATGTGCCCGCAACACGGGCAGATATATCAAAGGCAGAGACGCTGCTGGGATATAAGCCGAAGGTCACGCTTGATGAAGGTATAGGCCGGTTTGCCGAGTGGTATATGAAAAACTGCATGTAATACAGTATATAATCTGATTTTACAGAAAGCAAAACTGACGGGGCAGACCGGGCCCGGTTCCCACCTGACAGCACCGGCTGCTTTCCGCCGATAAAATGCGATAATCAGTATCAGCGTCTGGTCTTTTTGATCTCAGAGCTTATCTTCTGTCTGAAGTCGTCCCATTCTCCCGTCTGGAATGCTTCGGTCGGATTCTTATCCTTATGGACATATGTCGGGACATATCCCACGGTCACTCTTTTCGCACACCTAACAGCCATACCTGCGTCCCATTTGACCTTTTTGGTTACCATATATATTCACATCCTAACATAACAAAAATAATTTACATAATTATTATATTAAGATGCCTGCAAAAGGTTACCGTTCCGCTGGGATCACTTCTTTAGTGCGGTCACAGCTAATCTGCTGTCCCACTTTTTTGCCGTGCCGTAATTACTTCTTATAAGACCATTTGACACCCTGAGGCGTATCCTCCAGCAGTATGCCCATGCCGTTCAGCTTATCCCTGATCTCGTCCGCCAGCTTCCAGTTCTTTTCCTTTCTGGCCTGCTGCCTGCGGTCTATGAGCTCCTGTATCTCAGGATCAAGGTCCGGCACTTCTTCTGTCTTTTGGGCTGCCTTATCGAAATCGAGACCCAGTATCTGATCCATCTTGATCAGCAATTTATAGAGGTCGCTGGATTTTGTGCCGTACCTCGCAATATTCCATACGACGCCAAGAGCCTTCGGAATATTCAGGTCGTCATTTACAGCTTCGTTAAATTCACTTTCGAATCCGCTGATCACATCATCGTCGATCCTTACCTGCGGATCAGCGTATTTATGGGCAACGACCCCCTCCAGCAGTCTTTCCATCGCCACCTGGGCCGCCTTCAGCCCGTCCCATGTAAAGTTGAGCTTGCTTCTGTAGTTGGCATTCAGGCACATGTATCTGTATACAAGCGGGTTATAGCCCTTCTTTTTAAGATCCGAAAGGGTATACGCATTGCCAAGGCTCTTCGACATTTTCCCATTGTCAACCAGCAGGAATTCACCATGCAGCCAGTAATGCACCGCCGGCTTGCCAAGCAGCGCTTCGCTCTGGGCTATCTCGTTCTCGTGGTGTATAGGTATATGATCGACTCCGCCCGTATGTATGTCGAATTCATCACCGAGGTATTTCCTGCTCATTGCCGAGCATTCTATATGCCATCCGGGATAGCCCATTCCCCAGCGGCTGGGCCACTGCATGATATGCTCCTTTGGCGCTTTCTTCCAAAGAGCGAAGTCTGCCGGATGTCTTTTTTCCTCGTTCACATCGACCCTTGCGCCGGCTATCTGCCCTTCAAGATCGAGCCCGGACAGCTTTCCATAATCCTTGAATTTCATTATGTCAAAATAGATGCCGTCGCTTGTCTCATAGCCGTATCCCATGTCAAAAAGCGCTTCTACGATCTCCAGCATTTCTTTTATATGCTCCGTCGCTTTCGGGATTATCTCAGGCTTGCCTATATTCAGTTCAGCTATATCGTTCATAAATACGCCGGTATAATATTCGGCGATCTCCCATGGCGATTTCTTCGTCTCGGCGGCCGTCTTGACCATTTTGTCCTCGCCCTCGTCGGCATCCGAGACCAAATGCCCCACATCAGTGATATTCATGACATGCCTGAGCTTGTACCCATTGTACTTAAGCACGCGCCTTAAGATATCCATGAATATATAGGTCCTCATATTGCCGATATGGGCGTACTGGTAAACGGTAGGCCCGCATGAGTAGATCTTCACGACATTTTCATCGATAGGCCTGAATTCTTCCTTTTGTCTCGTAAGTGTATTATACAGCTTCATATCACTTTCCCCTTCCGTTATTGCTTCATTTTCCTTTTACATTTGTCCAGATCGGACGGCTCTGCAGGTTCTCCCCTCAGCTCCGCTTCCAGCTTCTCGATGCGCTGCAGCATCCTGCACAATTCCTGTGCTACAGGATCGGCTATGTGGATCTGGTCGAGTTCCACGGACGGCGCAACCTTTCTTCCGCCCTGCTTCACAACACGTGCCTTTATTCCTGCCACTGTGGTTTCGGGAGGCACATCATCAAGAACAACGGATCCCGCTCCAATCATGACATTATCGCCTACCGTTATCGGGCCTAGAAGCTTCGCGCCGGCTCCGATCAGAACATTGTTCCCTATCGTCGGATGTCTTTTGCCTTTATCCTTCCCTGTGCCGCCCAATGTCACACCGTGATATATGGTGCAGTTGTCGCCGACTTCCGCTGTCTCGCCGATCACTATGCCCATCCCGTGGTCGATGAACAGCCCTCTGCCCAATACCGCTCCCGGATGTATTTCTATGCCGGTGGCGAATCTTGCAAACTGCGATACACATCTTGCAAGAAAAAGCATCTTCCTTTTATATAACCAATGAGATATACGATGGTATATCAGCGCATGGAAACCAGGGTAAAGCAAAAATACCTCCAGAGTGCTTTTGGCCGCCGGATCCCTTGAGGCTATTGATCTTGCATCACTGAGCAAACCCTTAAACATTTTATCTTCCTCATTCTATAATATTGATCTGATAAACCCCAGGCCTATGCCTGACAAATAAAAACTCCGCCCCCAAATTATAGAGGCGAAGTTAACGCGGTCCCACTCTAGTTCGGTACATAAGCAGTCGCTTTTATGATCCTTCTGCCGAGCGCATATACGCCGATACGGCATGCTATGTCCGATCTCGTTTGCATAACGGTGCATTCTCCGTGACGACCTACTTCCCGCCTGTGGATCCCGACCCTGTCGGGCTTTCCATTGCGATCTTCGGCCGCCAAACTCGCCGGGGCATTTCGTCCGCCAACTAACACCGATGCCGCTTCCAGCCGATGACGGCATCTCTCTGTGGCTGTCCGCCGGATTACTTCTCCGGGTCATTGTCTTTGATATATAGGAGCATCAAATATTTTATATGATGCTATATATATGATGCTTACTTTCTAAATGTCACATGCAATTGTGTATGATTAATTTATTTTATCAAAATTTAGTTTAAAAGTAAACAAATAAGATATCCTGCGCGGTATAAACATACCTTCGCAAATGAATAATATAACTGACGGCGATTTGCATTTTCATATATCCTTTGAAAGGAAGTGATATGATTGGCTGAAAATGTTGAAAAAACACAGCACTTCAGTTTTGGACATTTCATAATAAGATGGCTGATAGGAGCAGTAGTGCTGGGTGTGACAGCTTTTCTGACGCCGGGCTTCACGATTAACGGCATCTGGCCGTTGATCATAGCGGCTGCTGTGATCGCGATCCTTGATTACCTGGTACAAAGGATCCTCGGTGTCGATGCTACACCATTCGGCAGAGGACTGACAGGCTTTATTGTTTCTGCCGTGATAATCTATGTCGTCAAATTTTTTGTGGCAGGCTACGATGTTACCATACTCGGTGCAATACTGGGCGCTCTTGTTTATGGAATAATCAACCTGCTGATACCGGGAAGGACCATGTAAATAAAATGTGAGCAGCGTTTTACGATACACCAGAAGACCAACTGCTCAATACATGCGCTCATGCCGGCCGCATGCGTCCATTTGGTTGTGGGGGCTCATTGCCCCCTCAATTGTGTTTCATGAAAATGACTGTTACTGCAGGCTTGCGCTGTCAGCCTGCAATAAAGGGATGGCACAGCCACCCCTTTATGTAGGATCATGTCACTCCTCATTGGCTGAAGCTCTTATATTCTCCTCCGCCCCGGGGAAATCCGCTTTTTGAGGCGGGAAGAACTCATCTATCGGGAAGTCGATGGTGTCAAACAATCCACACGCATCTTCATCTGTTGCAGCGACACACTGCTTGTTTGGTACACAGAAATCGAAAGCAGGTATGAGAAGCTGGACGAACCTTGCAAGCTTGATGATCGAGAAGAGGCCTATCGTAGCAACCACACGTCTGACAACAACAAGGTGTCTGTCTTCGGAGCCCCCGTACAGGTCGGTTTCGTCAAAGTCGACATCGTCAAGCAATTCGCTTATGGCGCCGGGTATGTTTCTGTCACATCCGTCGTCACAGGTGCTTTCAAGGACTTCTATTATCCTGGCGTTCAGAGTGATCGGCTCAGCCACCTCCACCTTGGATATGGGCAGGTTATCCTGCTGAAGTGCCGATGTGCCCTGCTTGTCGATCCCCTGGTCCACGAAGTGGGACTTGAAGATCTTCACATTTCCTTCGGAGCCGAACAGTATGACCTTCTTATCAAACAGCACGATGCCGGGAACAGTGATGATCTTTACGCCGCCGTTCTGTCTGGGAACAAAGAAGTCCAGCGTTACCCTGATGAAGATCTTGATGTCCACTGTATAGAAGCCCCTCTTGAAAGGCACTTCCTCTACCTCGGAAAAGACCTTGACTACCTCGGCGCGTCTGGCCTTTACGTTGATGGCGTGGCAGACGATCCAGTTCACTTTGTCGGGATTTTTGAAAAAGACTCTGGCATCTTCGATACAATCCTTTTCCTTGCATGAATCGTATATTTTCTCCACCTGTATACAAACTGCTTCCCTGATCTTGCACAGATCCTTGTCGTCGATCAGGCCGGGAAGCACTTTATCATGTTTATAACCCATATTTAAATCCCCCTTCGCATTAAGCTGATTAGTTTCGATTTCCCTCTCATTTTCATAATATGTTGCTGGTAAGTTTTTGTGATAAATTACAGAGCTTAGAATATAAAAGACTTATGCACACTCATATATATAATAAAGAGTGGAAACCGGAAATGTGAGGATCGGTCATGTTCAATTTTCATAACAGGCATTATATTTTCAGACAGTCAAACGGCGAGATCCGTGATATCTTCTGTGATCAAAGGCAGAACCTGTGCTGCGGCACGCTGTCGATGGACGGCTCATGGAGCGATGCCGTCATCCTGGCAAAAAACGTCCATCAGTACATATATGCGGAGCTGGGTCAGGATAATACATACTACATATTATATCAGGACAACAGCGGGAATATCGGCTGCATCATCATGGACGGGCAGTCTGTCAGAACAATCCCCATCCTGAACAGCAAGACTCCTTACGTCTATAATAAGCAGCTTTACATAGCTCCGCTGCAAAAAGATATATATCTGTTTTATGTATTGCAGCATGATAATTCATTTATGCTGGCATATCAGCTGTTGAGAGACGGCAGACCTGGAACGCCGAAGATCGTTGATTATGTGTCCGGAAGCAGCATCCCATGCTCGCTGCTTTATGACAGGGATATGAATATTTATGCCTTTTACCAGTCCTATGACGGTAAGTATCTGCAGCTGGGATACAAGAAGTTCAACAGCGCACAGCGGCACTGGAGCGATTT
>CAZQUQ010000024.1:0-3105 GCA_964596445.1 uncultured Oscillospiraceae bacterium | reverse complement strand
CGGCGCAGCCCCTTCGGGTCCGGCCGGCACACCGGGGACACGAGGGACGGTTCTGCATTTGGGGACGGTTCTGCATTAAGAGACAGTTCTGCATTAAGGGACAGTTCTTCAAACCATGGATCAGGGGACAGTTCTGCTCTTTCTCCCGGTATATACCCCGGGACAGTGTCGAACGGCTTCAGGCTTGCCTTCAGCAACGCCGGTTCGGCCAGATCTCCGCTGTCCGCACAGCTTGCTCCGGCTGCAATAGGCAGCGCTTCAGGAGACGAACTGAAGAAGCTCATACTGAACGTGTTCAGGCAAATACAGGATAACATAAGCGAACTCAGCGCAGGCTGGACAGAAACCAAAAATGAGCTGTCCAGATTAATGAACGCTTATTCGGCGATGTCAAAGGAAATATCAAAGTATTCGATACGCCTGAATATGCTTGAAAACAAACTCAGGCAAATGAACGCCCCCCTGCGCAGGACGGGTACCGATGAAGCAAATATACCGGGAGAAGTCCTGATAAACATACCGCAGGAACATCAGGCAACAGCCGACAGACCAACTGCTGGATCCAATGTCAAAGAGTCAAGCATTGATGCAGCAGCTGAAAAAAAGTCAGCTCCTTCCCTCGATCCGGAGGCAATGAAGATGTGGGAAGAATGGAATGAGCCGAAGGAGTGGATCGAAGGCGGATAAATAACTGTCTAACTGTGGTGACAGGCACCATAGTTAGACAGTTATTATAAATAAAGATGCCGGCGGATCTTGTAAAGATCCTGCCGGCACCCTCCAACCTCCTCTGGCAGCAAGCCGGTTAGTTCAGTATTCGCTCTACATTATAACCATTTTTTATAAGCTGAGTTATGATGCCGGTATCGCCCTGCATATGACCTGCACCAACTACTATGAAATATGTCCTGCCTTCAGGGTCTGCAAGGAATTCTACAGCCTTTTCATACATGTGGTTGTTCCTTGTATTCCAGAATATATTATTGAACTCGATCGCTTTCGGATCATCGGTATAGGTCGACCTGACCATCATAGCTATCAGCTCGGCATCGCCGCTTTCCCATGCGGACAGCATCAATGCGAATGCATTGATCGAATGGCCGGCTGAATCTGTTCCGCCGGCAGTATCAGCCTCGCTTGCTGCATCACTGGTGTCTGCGGTGCCTTCAGCAGAGCTGTCTGCTCCGGCATCATCCACAGAAGGCGGCAGTGTGGACTCAAGGTACCATGCCTGTATTTCGTTTGAGAATGAATCGAACATGTCGACCTGGAATTTGAGCCCTTCAATTTCAGCTATTGCTTTTGTGTTGACTGCCTTGGATGTAAAGTACATATCTATTCCAAGATCACCTGAGTATGCGCTGCCGGTACTGCCTGTGCCGCTGTCCGTGCCATCGGCCTCTCCTGTACTGTTGTCGGAAGCTCCGCCTGTGCCGCCGGTTTCACCGGTGTTTCCTACCAGGATGTTCTGTGCCAGCATTGCAGCATACCAGGGTTTGAATTTATTGTAAACCTCGGGTGTCAGCCCCAATGGCTCAACCAACTTTACGAACCTGTCGTACAATTCTTTGGAGATGTTCTTGTCTAGTGTTTCATCGCCTTCATAGAATATCTTCTGCTGCATATAGATCATGTCTTCCTGCAGCCTGGAGAGGTCAGCCTCAAGGACCAGTATATCGGAACTGTCAAAAGCATTGAGTATGTCTTTTGACAATGGATACAGTGACTGATCCGCTACATGTATCGAACCGAGCAGGTAGATGGTGCTGTCCTCGTCACTTGCCTTCCAGAACAGGCCCTTTGAGTAGTTGCCGGTTTCATATGCGGTATGTTCATATACTCTGTGCAGGAATACCATCAGTTCCTGCCTGCTGCAGGGAGAATCAAGGTACAGATCGTTACCTCCCCTGCCCTTTAACAAACCTTCCTCGGCAAAGAACCTGACGGCATCCTCAATATTGTCGTCTGGCCCGTCGAGATCCAGTTCCAGTCCGGAAACCTCGAGCGTTTTATAGATAACCTCTGCCATCTCTTTTCTCGAAGCCGCCTTTTCAGGCTCAAAATCGCCCTCTCCGTCAAGGATGCCTATCGCATATGCGGCTCTTGCCACAGGCAGGTCGGTATCCGCGAACGGGCTCTTTTCCGCCGGCACTATTGTCTTCCCTGTCATCCTCACATATAAGTTGCATGCGGCAGCATACAACTCGGTACGTGTCACATCAGATCTGTAATTTGTCAGCATGTCCGAAGATACAAGTCCGTAAATTGCCGACCAGCTTACACCTTCCGCAGCCCATGCGCTCGGCTGCTCTACCGTCTGATCAGGCGCTGCCGTCAGGTTTGCAGGCGCTTCCTGAGTCTGCGCCGGCTCAGTCATCTGTCCGCTGTCCTGCGCCAGCACTGCGCCATTCATCGATACGACCATCAGTATGGCCATAAAAATTGCTGTTAACCTCATTTTCACTTTCATTATCAAACTGATCCCCCTTATTATGTTTTGCCCAATATACGTCAAATTTTTAACATTTGTTTCCGTATTATTAAATCATTTATAAATAATATCTGCTCTTTCAAGACTCCTTCGCAGCATTGAAGCATTACGGTATTGCAGCACAGTGGACTTCCAGGCATTTGAGAAGCTTGTCCTTCTCCGATTTTCCGTATATGCCGAACGCAAATATGCTTCCATCGTTGCTTTTGATCTTTATTCTGTATATATTGATGGTATTGCACGAAGAAATCTCTACGTCCGCCATAACGTACCCTAAATAATACCATAATATAAAATCATAGTAAAGATTTCCGTAGATAAAATGATATAATGATCCAATGGAAGCCATATTTTCAGCAGAACTGCTTTCAGCGAATGGTTGATTGAATCAGCAAAAGCTAATAAAAAATTGCCATCCAAATAATAATCGAATAAATCGAAAGGAAAAGAGGACCGTCGCTGTGACAAGTCCTCTTACTATTTAACCCGAAAAGCCGTTCCCCTATATTTTGACACCTAGCCCGACGCTAGGTGGGTGTCCTGCCGAAAGTTTCAACCTTCCACTGCCGTTGCACACGCAAGCGTATGTCGGAATTAGCTTGTGGCCTGGTATA
>CAZQUQ010000023.1:2763-22677 GCA_964596445.1 uncultured Oscillospiraceae bacterium | reverse complement strand
GCCTTTATACTCCAACATCTTCACTTATTCCACTGTCACGCTCTTTGCCAGGTTCCTTGGCTTATCGACGTCGCAGCCCTTGAGCACGGCCATGTAGTATGCAAACAGCTGCATCGGCGTAACAGCAGTGATAGGAGCCAGCAGCGGGTCGATGTTCGGTATGGTGACGACCATATCGGCTACCTTTTCAGCATCATCCGCATGCTTTTGCTGGGTAATCGCCAGGACAACAGCGCCTCTGGCCTTCACTTCACGGATGTTGCTTATCATCTTCTCGAAGAGGGCATCCTGTGTCATTGAACATACCACCAGCGTTCCTTCTTCGATCAGCGCTATCGTGCCGTGCTTCATTTCACCGCCGGCGTATGCTTCGGAGTGGATGTACGATATTTCCTTCAGCTTCAGGGAACCCTCCATCGAAAGGGCATAGTCCAGTCCTCTTCCGATGAAGAAAATACTCTTTGCGTTATAATGCGTTGCAGCAAACTTCTGTATGTCCTCTCTCTGGTATAGGATTTTTTCTATGGCATCAGGTATGGATCTCAAGCCTTCGATGATGCTGCCGAGTCGCACTGTGTCTATATTGCCTCTCTTACAGGCAAAGTCCAGCGCAATGAGCGTCAGCGCCGTAAGCTGGGCATTGTACGCTTTAGTGGAGGCAACGGCGATCTCGGGGCCAGCCCATGTATAGAGTACATCGTCGGATTCTCTTGCGATGGAGCTGCCAATCACATTGACGATGGACAACACCCTTGCGCCGCGTTTTTTTGCCTCGCGCAATGCAAACAGCGTATCGATCGTCTCGCCGGACTGGCTGATTATTATGACAAGGTTCCTTTCATTGATGATCGGATCCCTGTATCTGAATTCCGACGCTACATCGGTCTCCACCGGAATACGTGCAAGATTTTCGATAAGGCGTTTTCCCACCATTCCGGCATGGTATGCCGTTCCGCAGGCAACGATAAATATCTTGTCGATGGTGTCAAGGTATTCAGGCGTAATGCTGATGCTGTCGAGGACTATTTTGCCATCCTTGATCCTGGAACCTGCGGTTTCTTTTATGACCCGGGGTTCCTCGCACATCTCCTTCATCATGAAATGCTCATAACCCGATTTTTCCGCCGCTTCCACATCCCAGTCCACATGGAATACTTCTTTTTGGACGAGAGCGCCGTAGTTGTCATAAATCTCAGCGCTGTCCCTTGTAAGCACCGCAACATCCTTGTCCTCCAGGATGTATATGTCGCGGGTATGTTCAAGTATGGCGGGTATGTCCGAGGCTATATAGTTCTCGCCTTTGCCAAGCCCAACTATCAGCGGGCTGTCCTTTCTGGCCGCCACCAGCGTATCCGGGTAATCGCTGCACATGACTCCAAGTGCATAAGAGCCCTCCAATTGATCTATCGCCTCCATGACCGAAGCCACGATATCGCCGCACTGTTCATAGTAATACTCGACCAGATGCGCAACGACTTCCGTATCGGTATCCGACACGAACCTGCAGTTCTGGGAGAGCAGGAATTTCTTCAGCTTCATGTAGTTTTCGATTATTCCGTTGTGCACCACGGCGATTTTTCCTGAGCTGCTCAGATGGGGGTGGGAGTTGATGTCGTTAGGTTCGCCGTGCGTGGCCCATCTGGTGTGTCCGATGCCGATGCAGCCATTAAGGCTGCCTTCGCTGCTGATGCAGCCATTAAGGCTGCCTCCGTTATTTATTATGTTAAGCTTTTCTTCAAGAGCAGAAAGCCTGCCCTTGCATTTGATCACTGACAGTCTGCCTTTGCCCAGCAGAGCAATTCCTGCCGAATCATAGCCCCTGTACTCCAACTTCTTAAGTCCGTTCACTAGGATCGGGACTGCTTTCTTTTCACCTATATATCCAACTATTCCGCACATAAATACTCTCCTCTTCTTTTTAGTTTAATGAATACGCACTGGAATATCCCTGCAGCAATCCGCTTGCCACTCCGGTTTGGTTGATACAGTAATCCCCCTGATACTGCGGTACGATCGGACCAGCAGCCATCCTGATACTGCAGTACGGTCGGAATAATTGTCCATACAGTATAACGGTATGCTCCAGGCAGCTGACTTTACTAAACATAATCCTACTGCCGCAGCTATACGTATGACACAATGCTTCCGCACCAAAGTATGTTAATAAAATACATGTTCATTGGCTGTGAAAAAACACGTATAGCAGTATCAGCCGGCTTTCTGCAGCCGTTCTGCGCATATAGCTGAACACAACCTGTTTTTGCATACGGTTTTGTGTA
Source organism: uncultured Oscillospiraceae bacterium (assembly GCA_964596445.1). GTDB lineage: Bacteria > Bacillota > Clostridia > Acetivibrionales > DTU013 > DTU013. The sequence goes on along the minus strand of CAZQUQ010000023.1, from coordinate 20,398 downwards.
TCGGTGCTTCCGAGATATTCAGTTAAAAACGGAGAATTTGAATTTATGGTAGGATTGCCACCTGAGCTTCTTCTGTTCTGCAGTTGCCTGCAGTTTTTGTAAAGCTCTGCGATCGTGGCCGACCGGGAGGTTTCCGCCGAATCTTTCGATAACTCACAGTTTACAGCTTCTGATTCCGTAAAACTGTGACCTCCTCCTCCTCGTCAACACGCTGGCTCGCCAACGTGTCCAGGCGCCTTTTTCTTACCCATTTCTGCTGCCTTCAACCCTGCCTTTCCGGGTAATCAATCCTTATCAAACTCCTCACTTTAGTATATTCATATATACCTGTAATTGTCAAATTAAAAATTGGTTAACAGCTAGAAGTAATTATTGTATGGTGTTTTTCGGTTAGTGTTTTCGTCTGGTGTTTGTTGAGAATGTTCTTCGGTCCGGTGCATACAGGTGGTGTTTTAGTCTAATACATTCAGGCGGTGTTGTCGTTTATTGCTTTCGGGCAGTGTTTTTCGCCATGCATGTTTTCATGTGGACGATTGCAAAAATTATGCTAGAATAATGCTATGACTGATCATTTTATAAAAAGTGTAAGTTTGAAGAAAGAGCTGATCGGGTCATTCGATGAATATCCGTTCTGTCTGCCTGCCGTAAAAAGTCTTGACGGGCTGAAGTTCCACCCAAAAGTGACATATATAATAGGTGAAAACGGCACAGGAAAATCGACAATTCTCGAATCCATTGCCACAGCCTATGGTTTCAATCCGGAAGGCGGATCAAGAAACTTTACGTTTTCTACTGCCGACTCCCATTCAGGCCTGTTCAACTTCATCAGGCTGGTCAAGGGGGCAAGAAGGCCAAAAGACGGCTTCTTCCTAAGGGCTGAGAGCTATTACAATGTGGCGACATATATAGACCAGCTTGATAGTGAGATGAGCTATGGTCCCCAGATAAAGAATTCTTTCGGCGGCAAGTCGCTCCATGAGCAGTCACACGGCGAATCCTTCTTCTCGCTTTTCCAGCACAGGCTCAGAGGAAACGGCATGTATATATTCGATGAGCCTGAGGCTGCGCTGTCGCCCATGAGGCAGCTGTCGTTCATAGCGAGGATGCATGACCTGATCGGGACCGGCTCGCAGTTTATCATAGCGACCCATTCGCCTGTTATAATGGCATATCCGGAATCATACATCTATGAAATCGGAGACGGCATAAAAAAGGTGAGCTACGAAGAAACGGAGCATTATCAGATCATGAAGTCATTTATCAACAACAGGGAAAAGATGCTGAGGGAGCTGATGCTGCCTTAATTTTATACTTCAGTACGATTAAGGCTTTCAGTACTATTATGGTTTTAATACGGTTAAAACTTCCGTGTACAGTTTAAGCTTTCAGTACGATTAATGCATTCAAGTACGATTAAGACTGCCAACAAATCTAAAAGCCTTTGCGATTACTTCGGTAAACAGGCATAACCCTATGCCAAAAGCTATGTACCTTATCGGGAGAAGCGGCTGTGCGTATCGGTCAAATGCAAATGTGACTGCATACAAGTAGATGTTGCCCAGATAGAGCAAACCCAGAAACGCCATTTCCTCACGCTTCTTTCTCAGTAACATTGAAGCGAGAAACGCAAGCACGATCACACGGAAGCCAATAGTCCTGATTTTTCTCAGCAGTACCAATTTTACTCCAAATATCTCCGTCCAGTAAAATGAACTGGTGATCATATATCTGGGCTTCAAGTACAGATATGACTTTATCATGCTTGCCGGATCCTTTTTAAACCATTCGGCCATCCTGTACTTCGCCTTGATGCCGTCCGTCTCCAGCAAAACATACCTCTTCAGATACGGTTCATTAATGTTGCCTTCTTCATCGGCATACTTCCTGAACTTTTCCTTTGCTGCCGCATCTACATTCGTTACATAATCCAATTGTCCATCGTCAGGATAGCCGACTCCCTGGTAGGTGCCGAGCAGCAGCGGGTTGCCCGCGCCGTATGTAAGAGGGATGAAAGCATCATAATGAATATAGTTGCGAATACTCCAGGGTATGATAAAGCCAAGCAGAACGCACGCCAGGATCAGCGCCTGTTTCATCAATACCTTGAAGTCATATTTCTTCATGAGAAGATATACCATCGCGAAAACAGGATAAATTCCGATATTGGCCTTCAGCATCAATGCAAGCATATAGCTGGCAAGGCACATCCAGAAGTATTTTCTTTCCTTTGTTTTCGCCAGCATCATAGTAAAATAGATCAGTGCTGACAGCAGAAGCATAAACGGCGTTTCCGTGAGGATCAGGTTATCCATCCAGGCAAAATCAGGTGCAAAGAACAACAATGCTGCCATGATCCCACACCAGCGCGGTGCAAAGAGCAAGACGCTCCTGTAGACAAAGAAAGCTGTCCAGACGCCCATCGTGATCCAGACCAGCTTCAATATAAGCCATAAAAGCTCGCCCTCGCCGAAAAAAAGCGAGAAGAGTCCTATGAAGACAGGCATCCCGGGCATGATCTGCGCACTGAGAACTCCGTGCATAGTTATCGCACCTGTTTTTATGAATGTGATCCCGCTTTTCACATATGATACATCATCGCTGCCGAGCGCATACAAGATTCACAGCCGTTTCAACACCAACAAGCGCTCTAAAAACAGAAGCAGCATTACCGCAAGTATCCACCGGTGTTCGGCCAGAAAATTCCTAAGCGCACTTCCTGCCTTCCTAAATGCTGCTCTCATCTTCCGGCTCCTTCACCTTCGAAGTTTTTTCATTAACCGATTCATCTGCTGTTGGATCTTTATCGATAACAGGCTCTACTTCGTTCAAGTATTTTTCTATAGATATTATTTGGATGAGGGATTTGATTCTGTCGGATTGCCTGGAGACTATTATGCTGAGGGAAAATGTAATGATCAGAAGCGTTATTATTCCAAGAAGATAGATCAGGTTGGAGGTGGTTTCGATGCCGGTCAGTTCAGCCAGCTTCTTAACAAGCTGTGGAAAGAATGCAAAGATGATCATGCCGAACGAAATTCCGATCCATACAAGGGAGTATTTCATCTGAAGCTGCCTTTTATTAACGATAATAAACACAAAAGCTAAAAAGCCGATTGCAAGCAGGATCATCTCAATTCTAAGAACAGCGGACAATTCAGTTACCTCCCCTGCGCAGGAAGCTTGTGCAAATTACAGCGAGCGAAACCTTGAACATATAATATGCAGATTTCCATGAGCATATCGAAGATTTGCCGTTTTGCCGTTCAAACATATTTACCTGGACTTCTGATATGGAAAATGATTTTTTTGCTAGCCATACCAATGATTCCGGTTCGGGATAATCAACCGGATAGTTTCTTGACAGGAAACATATGGCCTTTTTGTTGGCTGCACGATAACCTGACGTCGGGTCGGAAATGTGCTTGCCGGTAAACAGCCTGATGATGCCGGAAAGGTATCGGATTCCAAGCCTGCGTAAAAATGTCGATTTGAATGCGCTCTTACCGTCAATGAATCTGGATCCTATGACAAAATCGCTTTTACCGCTCAGCACAGGCTCCAGCAGATTATCCAGCGACCGGATATCATGCTGGTTATCTCCGTCAAACTGGACTGCTACATCGTAATCCTTTATCCTGGCATATATGTATCCTGTCTGAACAGCTCCGCCGATCCCCAGATTATGTATCAGATTAATCACCTTGATATTATTGTCAACGCAAACCTTTGCTGTGGAATCGGTTGATCCGTCGTTGATCACAATGTAGTCGATGGTGCAGTCAGAAGAGCGTCTGGTCCTGATATATTCATTTACACTCTCAACTACCTTTTGAATATTCTTCTCTTCATTGTAAGCCGGAATTATAATTAAAACCTTCAACTTAATTCCTCTTTTATAAAATTATTAAGTATAATAATAATATTTTCTATAAAACAATAATGTATGTTGGTTCCATCTTTGTTATAATACTCTCGGCATACTGTCTTGTCAAGCATCATAAATATGTCTTAACAGGCTTTGCTGATTTGTCTTGCCAGGCATCACTGGCTTGTCTGACCAGGTTTCGGTGATTGGTCTTGCCAGGCATGACAGATAGGGTAGTGTACACATCAAAAGTTTGTGTTAAAATATGCTCGTAAAAGCTCATCCAAATGAACCTGTATGAATATGTAAAATAGCGGATGAGATCGGATAGTTTCGGCAAACTGATTTACATGTGAAGAGAGGGAAAATCTATGGACGTGAGGATCAATGATCTTTTTGACCTGAACGAATGCTTTGAAAGGGACATATTCAACGGTTTGGAGTATCCATGGGAAGCGCTGTCGAGAATAGAGACATTTCTTCTGGAGTTTGCAAAAACGCTTCCTGCTGATTTTGAGCAAATCAGCGAGTATGTATGGGTCGGCAAAGGCACAATGATAGAGAAGACAGTAACAATAAAGGGTCCGGCCATCATCGGTTATAACTGCGAGCTCAGACAATGCGCATTCATCAGGGACAATGTGATCATAGGGAATGAATGCGTCATCGGCAACTCGACCGAACTGAAAAATTCACTGCTGTTCAACAAGGTACAGACTCCGCATTTCAACTATGTTGGCGATTCCATCCTCGGATACAAGGCCCATACCGGTGCCGGCGTCATATGTTCGAACCTGAAATCCAACGGCACGAAGGTAAAGGTAACCGATGGGACAGAAACGATAGAAACGGGTTTGAGGAAGTTCGGCGCCATGATCGGCGACAATGCAGAGGTTGGCTGCAACTCTGTACTGAATCCGGGAACGGTCATAGGAAAAAACAGCATAATATATCCTCTGACTCCCGTCAGAGGATTTGTGCCTGCAGATCATATTCTGAAAAACAACGGAACGATGGTGCCGAGAATTTAATTGATCAGGCTGGTATATATGCACTCAGCCTGATTTACATATCAGCCTGGTATAGTCGCCAACTCTGGCGTATGCACTTGCCTTGGTATACTTGTTCAGCCTGGTATGTTTTCGCTCAGCCCAATCTTTCCTCTATGACGGCTGCAAGCTCCGCAGCCCTTTTTGTTATATATTCCTTGTCCTTGCCCTCTATCATTACGCGAACCAGCGGTTCTGTGCCCGAAGGCCTTATCAGCACCCTGCCCTCTCCCTTGAATTCGTCCTCAAGACCGCGGCAGAGCTGTGCAACCAGTTCGTCTTCCATGTAGCTGTGTTTGTTTTCGTTTTTAACTCTTGCATTTTTCAGCACCTGCGGCAATACCTGCATTACGCTTGCCAGATCTGAAAGCTTCCTTCCTGTCGACTTAATGACGCTCAGCAGCTGAAGCGCGGTCAGAAGGCCGTCGCCGGTGGTGTTATACTTGAGGAAAATAACATGCCCCGACTGCTCGCCGCCAAGTATATAGCCCTTATCGAGCATCTCCTCCAGAACATACCTGTCGCCGACTTTTGTCTTGGCCAGTTTGAGCCCGTTTTTCTGTGCCATTATGTCAAAGCCGAGGTTGCTCATTACAGTTACGACCACCGTGTCATTATCCAAACGTCCGGCTTTTTTAAGCTCCAGGCCTATGATCGCCATGATCTGGTCACCGTCGACCAGTTGGCCGGTTTCATCCACAGCCAGCATCCTGTCGGCATCACCGTCGAATGCAAATCCTATATCGGCGCCGCACTCCGTCACATATTTCTTTAGCCTGGACATATGGGTAGAACCGCAGTCGCGGTTTATATTCAAACCATCGGGGGTATTGTTGATCGTGTAGACTTCAGCTCCGAGCTCGCCAAACAGCATGGGAGCCGCCTGGTACGAAGCGCCGTTGGCGCAGTCAATGGCTATTTTGAGACCCTTCAGGTCGCAGTCGATGGTGCTTTTCAGGAAGTCTACATAATCCCGCAGTGTGCTATCTGCCGTGCTTTTTTTGCCGACTCCTTCGCCGGTTGGGAGCGGTATACCGTCCATCCTGTTCCTGATCAGCGTTTCTATCTTATCCTCGGTTTCATCAGGCAGCTTGTAGCCCCTCGAGTCAAAAAACTTGATCCCGTTGAACTCAAAAGGATTGTGAGATGCCGATATGACAACGCCGGCATCTGCCTTGTAGAGCCTTGTCAGATAAGCTACCGCCGGGGTCGGTATCACCCCGAGGCATACGGCTTCAGCTCCAACGGAGCATATGCCGGCCACGAGAGCAGCTTCGAGCATGTGGCCCGATATCCTTGTGTCCATGCCAACCAGTATTTTGGGAGTATGCTTTGTTTCCGACGTCAGCACGTATGCACCGGCCTGACCGAGTTGGTATGCAAGCCATGCAGTAAGTTCAGTATTAGCGATGCCTCTTACACCATCTGTTCCAAAAAGTCTTGCCATTTATCCGTCCCCCTGATCATAAGTTTCGAAATAGCCGATTGTATAAAATTGCAATCCTAATTATAACTATAAATTTTTTACATAACAAGTATTTAATTCAACTTTTCTCTGTTTATTTCAGCCAGGCACGAAATGCGTATATCATCTGTTCAGCCGGGAACTGCATGTGCAGCATATATGTTCAGCCGGGTACCGCATACGTACGCATGATCTGTTCAGCCACACGTATCCCGTCAACAGCAGCGCTGACGATCCCGCCCGCATAGCCTGCGCCTTCTCCGCACGGGTAGAGTCCGCGGATGCCTTCTGCCTCCAGCGTGTCTCCCCTTGTCATCCTGACAGGCGACGAGGTCCTGGTTTCAACTCCGGTCAGCAGTGCGTCAGCCATCGCAAACCCCTTCAGCTTACGCCCGAAATATTCTACAGCTTCCTTCATCGATGCTGTAACAAATCCAGGAAGGCAGCTGTTTATATCCGCAAACTGCACCTTTCCCGTATAACTCGGTTTGACCGTTCCGAATCTTTGAGACATGCGTCCTTCGATAAAATCTCCCAGCAGCTGTACCGGTGCTGCGCCAATGCCGCCGCCTGCCCTGAAAGCTTCTCTTTCCCACACCCGCTGGAATTCGACGCCGGCCAGAGGGTCGCTGCTTCCGAAATCCTGCGGTTCCACCGAAACGACAAAAGCGCTGTTGGCATTCTCCCTGTCCCGCGCAAAATAGCTCATACCGTTGGTAACAATGGTCCCTGGCTCTGATGCCGCTGCGACCACCACTCCTCCCGGGCACATGCAGAATGAGTATGCCGTCCTTCCTCCTGTCCTGCAGAACAGCTGATAATCTGCGGGACCTATCAATTTGCTCAATTCTGACGATCCGTACTGCGCTGCGTTTATCAATTCCTGCGGATGCTCAATGCGCACGCCGATGGAAAATGGTTTCTGCACCATGCGGATACCCCTTGCGGCAAGCTCTGCAAATGTGTCTCTGGCGCTGTGTCCCGGCGCGAGCACAACCACACCGGCTTTTATCTCCTCGGTGCCGTTCACTGTCACGCCTGCAGCACGTCCGCCGCTGATGATGATCGAAGTGACCTTTGCGCCAAACCGTATTTCACCGCCCAACTCAAGCAGTCTCTTTCGCATATTCAGAACGACGGTCCTGAGCACATCGGAGCCGATATGAGGTTTGGCCTTGAAAAGGATCTCCTCATGGGCCCCTGCCCTGTGATACTGCTGCAGTACTTTTTCGCACCGCCTGTCATTGATCCGCGTTGTGAGCTTGCCGTCGGAAAATGTGCCTGCTCCTCCTTCACCGAACTGCACATTGCTTTCGGGATCCAGTGCTCCGGTTTTCCAGTATCTGTCGACAGTCCCGGTACGCTTCTCGACGCTTTCGCCCCGTTCCAGCACCAGCGGCCTGTACCCTGCCTCCGCCAGCGTCAGCGCCGCAAATATTCCGGCCGGACCGCTTCCTATTATGACCGGTCTTCCGTCCAGCTTCGCTGTCCCCGGAACTATGGGCGCTTCGGGCTCTTCGGCAGCTTCTTTGATACCGTTTCCTTTTTTATATGAGCGGCTGTCTGGTATTTCTGCAATAACAGAATAAACCCGGCTCACGTCGGGTTTTCTTCTTGCATCTACAGCCTCTTTTATTATTCTGATATTGAGCAGGTCGGATATGCCGATTCCAAGCTTGACGGCCACCGCCCTCTTTAGCTCTTCTGCGCCTGCGTACGGCGGCAGCCTGAGTTCATTTACAACAAGCTTCATCAATTACCACCTTCGTATACATGAGTATGGACGGCCCGCTATCCAATCATGCGATATTCTCCGGATGTCACCATACGTTACTCATGGCGCCTGCACCGGGTTCTCCTCTGTCGTATTGTCCTCCGGCGGCGTTTCCGGCGTCTTCATAATTTTCACATCAACATATACCCTCTGAGTAAGGTTTCCCTTCTCAGGCATGTTTATATTCAGCGGCAGCCTGTGAGTTCCCTCATCAAGGCCCGAGACATCCACCGCAGGCCTGAGAGATGTCTCTGAGATCTCATCCACATCGGCCTGTCTGCCTCTGAACTGTACGTTTACCTTCTCGGTGATTATCTCATATACAAGGGTCCCGTCATTTTTCGCATTCAATATCGAGATTTCGTCCTTTGTGAATTCAAAGCCCCTTATTACCAGCCTTTCAACACCAATGAACACCCTGATCTTGTCAGGCGAATTTACCAGCTTGACGCCTTCGGGTATCACTAGCGGTACAGTACCGTTGAAATCGCCTTCCAGGCTGTCGATGTCCACCTGCTCGGTCTTTATGTCGGCCAGCTTCTCCAATGTCTCGGGATCGCCTGTCACCAGTACCTTCACAGGATCTATCAGCCTCTGCGTCTCGACATAGTTGTTGGCAAGCCGCCCTCTTGTAACGAGCGATACTGGGACCTCCTTCGCCGTCTCGACGCGGACGTTCACCTTCAGGTCCTTGCTGAGGCTTTCGATCTCCTTGCCTTCCTTGTTGAATACCTTGCACTGGACCTGCTTGGTTATGTCTCTGTCCAGGTCGGTCAGTTCCAGATATGCCTTGATGGATCCGATACTGTCGATGATGGCCTCTTCCGTAAACAACGGTATCCTGTCGGGCGCTACAGTGGTGTCCAGCAGTACATAGCCCGATTTCATCGATATGCTGAGCACGGGCTCCACCTCGAACACTCCTGTCTTGTTCCGTGCAAGCTGTATGTCTATCTCATGAGGATTGTAGGATTCTATCGTTACGTTCTTCTGCAGGCAAATGGGTTCGGACAGAGTGAGCTTCTTGTCGTTTACTGACGTGATCTGGGACAGGTCCAGCGTAGTCTCGAAATCCGTCGATCTGATCTTGTCCACCACATCCTGACGCCCTCTTATCGTAACATCGATGTATGTTCTCAGCGTATTTTTAAGCGTATAGTTGTTCTGCTCAAGAAAATCCTGATTTATAACGGTTACCGGAACATTATATATGATCACCGATTTGAACGGATTATTCACATTGGTAACGTAGAGCCAGAAAAGCAGCGCCAGAAACAGTGATGCAATTTTTATCCTAAGGTCCTTCCTGAACCAATTGCCGATTTTCACTTGGTTTTGCCCCTCCACAAAATAAGTTTTTTAGGACTTGCCTCATGCTCTATCAGGTTCTTGTTCAGAGCCTTCCTCAGCGTATCGGAGGTAAGGTTTCTCGTGAGGCCGCCGTTCAGCGCAAATGATATCTTTCCGGACTCTTCCGAGACTACGACGGCAATGCTGTCAGATACCTCCGTGATGCCGAGCGCTGCACGGTGTCTCATTCCCAGTTCCTTGCTGAGATTTGGGTTGTCCGTAAGAGGCATGATGCATGCAGCCGCTTTTATCTTATTGTCGCGGATGATCAGCGCTCCGTCATGCAGCGGGGTATCCGGAACAAACAGATTGATTATCAGTTCGCTGGAAACATGTGAATCCAGCTGTATCCCCGTATTTATGATCTCACCTATCTTGACGTCCCTTTCGATGACGATAAGCGCGCCTATGTACTTGGATGAGAGTTCCATGCAGGCTTTGACGATTTCTTCGATAACGGCTGTGGTCTGCACTCTGTAATTAGTATCATCGAAGTTCAGCAGATCCTTGAACCTGCTTCTTCCGATTTTCTCGAGCGCTCTTCTCAGTTCAGGCTGGAAGAGAACTATCGCACCTATCGCCAACACCGACAGCATTGACTGGAGCATGTAATTGATGGTCTTGAGTCCGAGAAATCCACTCATCTCAGTTGCCACAAGGATGAGGAGTATACCTTTGATCAGCTGCCAGGCGCGGGTCTCGCGCACAAGGATAATGAGCTTGTATATGACCCAGGTGACGATGCCGATGTCTACTAATGCCCGGATCATGTACAAGGGATCGTTAAGTCCCATGTAGCCGGCGAAATTGTTGAACAAATCGCGCAGATTGATGTTATTGAACAGATCCAATAAAACTCACACCTTTAATATCTTTTGCAGCTCAGCCATTTATAAAAATAATGACCCTTCATTAGAATTATACCTTCTTTATATTACATTTGTTAAGTTGTTTTTTTACATTTAAATAAAATAATTGCTGATCGGTTTGTGCAAAATTCACAATAGCAATGAAAGCCTGCTCATATGTTGCCAAGATAAACATGCCTGAGATGCCAAAGTGCGCTTTTTCTGGCATTTTCAAGCGTTGCGCGGGGTGTCGGCCCGATGTCGTCCAGTTTATAGTTGGGAAAGAATCTGGACAGATGCAGTACGATATCAGGATCGATGGATGAAAGCCATTCCGCCAGCCGGCCGATTTCCTCGGGCGAATCGTTCAGGCCGGGTATCACCAGTGTTGTGATTTCTACATGGCATTTCTCTGCTGCCAGCTCCACTGTTCTTTTTACATGATCAAGACTGCCTTTGCAATACCTGGTATAGAATGGCTCTGTGAACGCCTTTACATCGATATTCATGGCATCCGTGTACAGCAGCAGTTCCTCAAGAGGCTCCCTGCCTATGAAGCCGTTTGTCACCAGCACATTTGCAAGGCCTGCAGCTTTGACCAGCTTTGATGTTTCAAGAACGAATTCATACCAAACGGTCGGCTCGTTATATGTATAGGCGACGCCGATGCTGCCTCTGTCGGCATATTTCTGCGCAAGCACGGCCAATCCTTCAGGCGTCAGTTCTATGGTTCGGACCCCGTCGTAAGCTGAGGCTTCTGCCTCCTCCCGGAAGGCGGTCCCTCCCGATGCGTAGGCAGCGGTCTTTTCTTCCTCACGTAAAGCTGCTCTATTCTCCTGAAAGGCAGTCCCATTATCTCCATGAGAAGCAATTATCCCATGCTCATGTGAAATACTCCCTCTATCACCATGTGAAGCAGTTATCCCATGCTCATGTGAAATACTCCCTTTATCTCCATGAGAAGCAGTTATCCCATGCTCATGTGAAATACTCCCTTTATCTCCATGAGAAACTGCTCCCTCATCATCATTACTATATCCGTGCGCTATGGTCCAGTTCTGGCACCAACTGCATTTAAAGTTGCAGCCGATGGTACCGGCCGACAGTATCAGGCTTCCGGGGTGGAAATGGTACAAGGGCTTCTTTTCGATAGGGTCGAGTGCGATGGATGCCGCACAGGAATAATTGAGCGAATACAACGTGCCGCCGGTGTTTCTCCTGACACGGCAGATTCCTGTACCTCCGGGCCGCAGCATGCATTTGTGCGGACAGAGCAGACAGCGCACGTTCTCATTATCCAGTTTTTCATAGAATAATGCTTCTCTCATGCCTTGCCCCGCTTTCCTACCAGTTTTCATGCTCACAGATGTGCAGCCATCCAACTCACTTGTGCCTGATTTTTTTTCACTCACAGATGCGCGGCCATCCAACTCACTTGTGCCTGATGACTTCGAACCGCTCCATGGAGTATTTTTCATCAGGCCTTATTCCCGCCTTTTGCAGTGCTATCGATATCTGCTTTGCAGGTGTATCTACTCCCTCCAGGTCAGGCAGAAGCAATCCCGAACGTCTGCCTGCCCTGACGATGACGCCGTACCTCTTCACGTCAAGCTCAGCTGCTGAAGCGATCGGTTCAGGGTCTCCGAGAACATCCACAGAGTATTCCAGGCTATCAAGCTCGTCCTCTTCCACAGGATCGAACCTGGGGTCGCCTGTCCCGGCGCTTATGGCATTATGGATTATTTCAGATGCGATGTTTTCTCTGGTTGCAATAATCGTACCGATGCATCCTCTCAGCCTGCCGTTCTTCTTTATCGAAACGAAGACGCCTGCCCTTCTGTTGGCCATTTCCGGCGGAAGAACATCAGGCACGTTTATAACGGTGCCGCTCGTTACATACATTTCAAGCGCTTTTCTGGCCAATGCCGTATAGGGATCCTCCATGCTGCGGATCTCGCTGAGCTTTTCCAAATCGCTCCTGTCCAGCCTGTCAAGAAGGCTTTCCCCGTCCGTTCTGCCTGCGGGCGTGAACTCTGCAACGGCATAGCCGACACCGAACGGCCCTTCATATGAATAAACATTTGATTTTATCTCATAACCGTCCAGCGCGCCGAACATCATTATAAATGAGCGCAGACCACACTCTCCTGCCTCTTCCAGGAAGTCCTCATCAAATGTCAGAAGCCCTTCGGGATCAGGGATCTTCAGATAATCTATCAGCCTGCCGTCAAACTCCGGTCCGCACTCATTGAACCCGTAGGGGCCATCGGGCGCAAGCCTGTGGGACAGATCCCCGCTTGCTATGAATACGACATCCTCTCCAGCTTGCTCCGCCGCCATTGCGATGCATTTGCCGAACCTGTACAGCTCCTTGAAAGGCAGGCCTGCTATTGAGATATGGACGAGTTTGAAGCCGTCATACACCTTGTTAATGAAATACAACGGCACCATTGCACCATGATCCAGTTCTTCAGATATGCCGTACTTGGAGGCAAGAGTGTAGTCCAGCCCGCCGCAGGGTATTCCCTGGCTGTTGGCCAACCTTGCTATCTCACCGGCCAGCTTCAGATCGTTATCATAACGCAGCTTCACTCCTGCCGCGCCGAATCTCCTAAAATCACCTGCAAGAGTACGTTTCAGATTGATATGGACAAAGTCCTGGAATACAGGTCCATGAGGAGTTGTGACGATTATCGTCGAAGGCCTTATCCTGCCTGTCTCCTCCGCAGCTCTGCGAAGCGCTTCGATCGTCGCTGAGGCCTTCGCTTCCTCGCCCTTTCCCACTTCATGTACCGCCAGCGGCGGATGCGGAGTGATGAATGCTTTCCTGATCATATACCCCTCCGGTGCCAGGCACGTCAGTTAGACAGTTATTTGTCCAACAACTTGCCCGGATGAATTATTTCTTTAAAATTCGCGGCATTCTACCGTCCATGTAAGAATATCTCATGCAAAAGAATGCCGCCACAAATATAAATTCAATAATAATTTTAGTATTTCCTGCAGATCAGCATGATATTTTTCCAGTTTCGATCCAGCTTATCACTTCACTGACTGCGTTGCTGTTGTTGTCGGTACAGCACATATCGGCAACAGCCTTCAGAGCGCTGTGTGCATTGCCGACAGCGATGCCTGTTCCGGCCTCTTCTATCATCTCGATATCATTGGGGTTGTCGCCCATCGAAATAATACGTGACTTCTCAAGTCCCGACAGCCTGATCAGCTCCTTCAGTGCGCTGCCCTTTGTAGCATCAGGGTTCAGAAGCTCAAGAAACTGCGGCTCGGAGTAAACCTGCCTGAACGGGACTTCATACCTGCTCAGGAATTCTTCGACTTCCCGCAGCTTTGGAGGATCCCATGCCAGGATGAATTTGATCCAAGGCTGCGGCACCTCTTCCATAGCAAGCCTGACAGGCTCAAGATTTTCCCTTATCATATGTTCATATGAATGAATGTTTTCGCTGGCCAAATAGACATTGCCGCCATGATAGACCTGCACGCTTACGTCCGGAAACTGCCTCAAGACATCGCGCACAGGTCCGGCAACAGCAGGATCCAGATCCGCCCGCCAGAGTATTCTTTTTTCTTTGAAGTCGTACAGCATTGCGCCATTATACAATATCACCGGCATATTTATCGGCAGCACGTCCAGATACTGCTGCACTGACTTCTCCATCCTGCCCGTTGCCACCGCAAACAGCCCGCCGCCGGCGACGAACCTGTCCAGAGCCTTCTTATTTTCAGCACTTACCTTACTGCTGCTGTCCAGCAGCGTACCATCCATATCACATACCAAAAGTCTTCCTTTAAAAGCCGAGTCCCTCAAGTCAAAATACATCCTTTCCATTTCTGCGTCTAGTTATGTCTACTTCCTGTTATATCTGCACCTAACCCGACCGATAACATCCGGGATTCGAAAGCCATTATCAATAGAGGGCCCCATAAATGAGTTCCATGATAATACCCTGGAAATTTTCACCGATCTTGTTGGTAATCTCAGTCATTTCATACTTATCCAATTCTGCCAGGTCTATTGCTTTTTTCTTGTCAAAAGCCAGCTTCGATTTATCTTTCAGATTCTTAACGGTACCGCTCAAACCAAATATTTTTTCCCCATTATTGTAGGAACGCAGTTTGAAAATATCAGTGTTCTTATTTGATTCATCCTTGTCTGCTGAAACGATAACCTCAAACTTGCCTGAATACTCATTAAGTGTCAATTTATATGTGCCATAGCCTATGCCAATATCGCTTTCCCCTTTGCCATTGCTTGTATAGGACACTTCATTCATACCATAATATGTGTTCCATATAATGCCCTTGCCGTTTTTACCATCATAAAGATAATATATTGTGGGTTCTTGTTCATCTGCTCCTTCAACAATGTTTACTTCCTTCACAGCATCGCCCTCTTCGCTGGTATATGTGAGCAGCAGAATGGCGGAATTTCCGACATTGACTTGTCTGCTGATAATGTTTTTACTACTGTCTGCGGTTACTCTCATGCTCATTATCGTCTCATCGCCATTAGGGTCGAACGTTCTGTCCAGATTCTCCCTGGCCTGCTCCAGACATTCTTTTATTGCTTTTTTCATATCAGTCTCATTATCAGCACTAATGCCATTTCGCAATATATAGTCTTCTGCAAACTGAGTTATATCATATCTGATCAGGAACTCGATCAGTCTGTCATCCTTCCCCATAGCCTCCAAAACCTTATCGGCTATTACATACATGTCTTTTTCGGCAACGGTGAATTCGACCGTCATACATTTTGCAAAATCAGCAGCCTTTTTTCTGCTGCCGCTTTTCCATGAATAAAGGCTTATGTCGCCTGCCTTGCTTACTTTGAAATTGTCGTTTGGAATGTTATCCAAAGCAATTTTAGCATATTTTGCCAGTTCCTTATCGATGAATTCGGTCTCTTTGTCCAGATCCTCTTTATACTGGCCGAGCGATTTGCTTTGCGTAGCTAATTTAGGTGTTTCCATATCAAGTAATCTGCTTGCTGTTTCGCTTATTTTGTCTATGTCGCAGCGGAAGTAATCGTCATATAAAAGAGGCAAACCAAATCCGACAGTGTCTTTATCCTGATAAAACAAAGCGTCGATCAGCTTGTTGTTCATATAGTCAATGTATAGGTAGCCTGCTGTTTTGTTCTTATTGTGATCGATCTGAACGTTAAGGCTTATTTTATCAATACTGATGCTGTCAGGTATATCTGATATGCTTCCGATATCGTTGATGGTCAAAACTACTTCTTTACTGAAAGGCTCTCGTTCGGCGATTTTTTGGCCATCATTATACAGCTTGTTGAGCGAAAGCAGCTTGTTTCTTGATTCAAGATAACCATAGTATGATTTCGCCGACATAAACCTCCATATGTTTGCATTTACGAAAACTCCCGAGATGATAATAAACACAACTGCAGCTGCGATAGCTATAAGTCCTTTGCGCTTTTTACCGCTTTTTTCACTTCTGTTGCTGCCGTTTATCGTACCGCCTGCAGCACTACTGTTTATCGCGATGCCTCCTGTATTGGTGTTTATTGCACCGCTTACTGCTTTGCCATTTATCGCGCTGCCTCCCGCATTGCTGTTCCCCGCACTCCCATGTGCATCGCTGCCCATTATGCCGCTCATT
This sequence comes from uncultured Oscillospiraceae bacterium, assembly GCA_964596445.1. GTDB lineage: Bacteria > Bacillota > Clostridia > Acetivibrionales > DTU013 > DTU013. Next base: position 4,404 of record CAZQUQ010000023.1, on the reverse strand, counting down.
GAAGCTGTATGGTCCGGGCTGGCTGATGTACCAGACGTTGATCCGGCTGTGTATTGAGTCTCCTGGCCGCAACTGGAGCAAAACTTGGCATCGTCAGGGATTTTGATTCCGCATTTTGAGCAAAACATAAAAGACCTCCTGTTTAGTTTATTGTAGACATGACCTGGCAACGAAAAACTTTTTAGTTAAGGGTTTAAATCTGTTTATCGCCGTTTACGAATTGCATCCAATTTTAAATATTATACACCGATTTTCACTGGAACACATTAAAAAAATCAGATAAATTAGATAGTCTCAGCAAATACATTTATCTAGTATCACAGATATGATAAGACTTGCTTAAGCATAGTAATAACACTCAAGCAAACATGAATAACATGCTATTTTCAGCCATTTGCTTCAGCATCCGGATCTTTTGGGTCAAATTTGCGTTCCGGCAGTAATGTCCTTAACAGAGTATGCATTTCATCGAAGCTCTTTGAACGTATCCGTATGCATTTCTTTAGTTGTTTTGCAATATTGTACGCAAAAATCCTGCACGCATTCCTGTCAAACAGCTGGATGGTGTTCAGGTGCATCACTTTTATTCCCATACGTTCAAGCGCTTCCGATCGTATTGCATCCTTACCCTGTTCCTTAGGGCTATTATGATGAGCGAAGCTCTCATATTCGACAGCAACTCTTGCCTGTTTATAATACAAGTCTGCGAAGCATCGCCGTTGCCCAAGAAGTTTCCGTGCCTCACCAGTCAACAATATCTCATGATTGAAAACTGCTCCATCAAGACCATAACCGCCCAGTGTGTGAGGCAATGTTAAAATCATAAAGGCAAGTGACTCCATTATCGATGCAGATCCATTTTCTATATACTTAACAGCCCGCATAGCTTTTTTTTGCCCCCTGTGCCCGGCAGTCTTCGCCAGAAAAGCGGCTAGTTTTTGCTTTGTTGTGATTGCCTCAGATGGGTCTCCCTGCTTATGCGAACACATTTGCAGGCCTAGCAGGATAAGGCGGTGGATGCTCAACTCACACGCAAGATCCAGAAACAGCAATTCCGGCGATGAAACCATATTACCATTAAGAACTGTTATTGCTCCGCCTGGAAGCTCTAGTCCACATGAATGTACCTTTTTACCACTAATGCGGAACCGCGCATTATGTCCGGACACAGTAACATCAGGCGATTTGATTTTTTCGATCATATCACCGAGAACAACATCTATACATGGGATCTCCCATGCAATGGCAGCTGAAAATTTACTTAAATGACTACTCATGTTGCCATTATATATCGCCATAGTCAATTTTTCCACTTTGGGGCAATAATTATGTAATTTTTTAACATTTATATGGAAATTCTGCATGATCAAGTTACATAACTCAGCATTCAACTATATTATTAGACTCAATATATTGTTCTAAAAACTACAGACTGGCCCAAAACGAAAAATTTGACAAACTTGATGCACTTCGCTGACCCAAAACGAAAATTTTGACAAGTTGATTGCTAGTTGCTGGATTAAATTGGGAAATAAAATGAATTTATTGAACTTTGTCCAAAACAACACAGTTTTTGCTATAGGTTGAATAAAAACAGCCTGATACGAAATAAAAACAGCCTGATACGAAATAAAAACAGCC
>CAZQUQ010000023.1:0-2663 GCA_964596445.1 uncultured Oscillospiraceae bacterium | reverse complement strand
AATAAAAACAGCCTGATACGAAATAAAAACAGCCTGATACGAAATAAAAACAGCCTGATACGAAATAAAAACAGCCTGGTACGAAACAAAACGGCCTGGTACTTCTCCTCAAAACCTTCAGACTCCACTTCACAGTATATGCCTAATCCTCTGGCTTCCGCCAGTTCATGAGACATTACTCCCGGGTTTGGCTATATAATCCCCAATCCGAAGCGGGACTTTGCCTCCGGTTTCCTTCTGATTCCACCTTGCGATGGTCACCCTGCCCTTGGCTAACGGTTGGCGCGATCAACTTCCGTAACGGACTTTCACCGTCAAGGTCGCGCGCATGCCGCACGCATATAAAAAGGACTCCTGAATGAATACTGGAATCCTTAATACTACTTCAGCTAGAATATTTCGTTAATATCTTATTAATTTAGTGCCGGTTTTCGGTTCGTGTTGCCTTGCGTACCGGATAGCCATAACTTCATAAAAGAATCAACCAGCTTCATCGAAGTCAAATAATTTATATGTCATGTCGCCCCGTATATAAGTGAGGGTTTCCAGTGTCCAGTCTGAAGTATGAAGGTATCCAAATTCGCCAGTACTGAATTTTACAGCACTGTGGCTGTAATGCCCCGCTTCCTTATAGTCTACGACATCAACTGTTTCAATAAAATCATCAAAACAGTTATCCATTCGCTCATAAGCCGCTTCTTTCAACTCGTTCTCCTGTATTGAGTAGATATACATCTTTTCACTGCTTATAGGATGAAGATATACTGTTTTCCCATCTGTGCTGACAGCAACATCACAGTAATTGTCCCCCTGCGTAAAGTTACACCCTATCGGTTCCAGATCCAGGCTGCGAACAATCCGCTTCTGCTCAAGATCGTAGACAAACAGCCCAAAGTAGTCATGAAAAATGATAATATTGTCTGAGGCATAGTCAAGTTCTGTCATGTCAACGCCTAACTCCTGAGCTGGCGATAGGTTTGGAGATGTCGGCACGATCACATTCATTTTGCCCGCCTCATACGATATGTCCGCCTTCCCGTTTGCTGCCAGCCCCACGCTCAAAGCAGCTACGGCCACAAGTGATACTGCAATGATCCATGCGGAAGGCCTCTTAAAATTCATAACATTTTTGATGCGCTCCTTTATATTCACTTCACCAAAAGCTAACGGACTGGCATTAAAGAGCCGCCGGCCTGCTGCAAGGGATAGAAGCGAGTTTGAGTAGTCTGTCTTGATTCCTGTGCCCAACTCCTTAAGCACACGTTCATCACATGACATTTCCATGTCCTTCACACATAATACGAATGCCGCCCATACCAGCGGATTAAACCAATGCACCGCAAGAACCAGAAAGGCGATCAGCTTGATGATATGGTCAAGCCGTCGGATATGCGTCTGCTCATGCAGGATGACATAGCTTTGCTCATGCTCCGCCAGTGATGACGGAAGATAGATCCTGGGACGTATCACGCCTAAAACAAAAGGCGTAGGAATGTGGTCAGCAAGGAATATGTTGCTGTGCAGACGCACAGAGCCAATAAGTCTGCGGTGAAGTATTACCAAAGATGTAATGCTGTATACCAGCATTGCCATTACACCGGAAAGCCAAAGTATAGTAGCCGCCGCCATCGGTGCTTCCATCGGATCCGCAGCCAGTTGTTCAGCACCTTGAGGCAGGTTATTGTTTATTACTTCATTAAGGCCCGGGATAGGCAAATCTACACGTGGATACTCTGTATGTACTATATCGTAAGGAACAAATGGGATGCTCCCGTTTGCTGAAGCCGGCGCATGCAGCAGCCCCATCAGAGAAAATTCGGATGTAAATGATACCGGACAGACTAATCGGAATAAAACGACTGCCCAGAGAGCATAGGAAAATACTTTTGGTACTTTCTTAAGCGGTATGCGGGCCAACAGCACAAATAATGCAGCTATCCCGCCGGCAAGGCTCATATTTAAGATCCTGGGCAGCAGCGTATACACCCACATCAGCTTTCACCCCGCTTCTCGTCGATGAGCTTTTGCAGTTCATCGATCTCTTTTCTTGTCAACTTTTTTCTCAGTGTGAATGCAGCAAGAAACTTCGGCAGTGACCCTGCGAAGTTTTCTTCCACAAACTTTTCGCTTTGCAGTGAACTGAACTCGTTCCTGCTCATAAGCGCAGAAACGGTACCGTTTCTGTTTTGAAAAATACCGCGTTCACATAGCCGCCGCAGCATTGTGTAGGTTGTTGATTTTTTCCATCCAAGCTCCTTTTCACAAAGCTTTACGAGTTTTCCGGAAGAAACAGGCTCATTATTCCATATCAACTCAGCAAACCTCGTTTCCATCGCTCCCAGCTTATAATCCACCATATCCATCACCTCTTCTTGTTTTAGCTTAAATATCAGCTCTTATAAGGTAAACATTGAGATACTTTAACTATATTCTGTTGCAGGTATCACCTGTTCATTTACAATGTGCAGCTTCGGTTTAACACCATTAAACTTAGTTATTAGTCTAACGCTATTAAACCAAATTGTCAAGTGTAATAGCTACTCATGCTGCTACAATATATTCGCTTAGTCAATTTTTCCACTTTGGGGCAATATTTTTAGAATTTTTTATGGCTAGTATAGATAGTTTGCATGATCAAGTTACATAAGTCGGTGTTCAGCTAA
>CAZQUQ010000022.1:0-23016 GCA_964596445.1 uncultured Oscillospiraceae bacterium | reverse complement strand
GGCAGTTTTCAAACGAGGTGACCAGCTATGATTACAAAGAAGTATGAAAAAATCGCTTATGACAATCTTGATGACTTTATCTTCGGGGTCTCAAAAAAGCCGGTGGTTTGCAGGAACGGCATGGTAATCGGCGGAGGGACCGTTTACCCGGAAATCAACTTCACCCTTCCCTCAATGCCCATAACTGAGGAAACGATGCGTGAAGTGGTCAAGGAATATAAGCAGATCATCGAGGATGTATGCAAGCGCGCAAAGGAACTGTATGTCCCGGCATTTGCCGCAGAAATAGAGCTCCTGCCTCCTGCCACATACAACCCGGAATGGGGTGTGGAGATCACAAAGACAGTAAGAGATGTGATGTATGAGTATGAGATAAAACATGGACTTAAAAGCGCATTGCGCATAACCCCCGTCGACATCAGGGAGGACAGCCAGTCCCCACACATGTGGAAGGGCAGCCACTGGGAAAAGGTCATGAAAACATTCGAAGACTGCGCGAAGGCAGGAGCCGATATGCTTGCCATCGAATCCATAGGCGGAAAGGATGTGCATGATGAGGCCAATATATATTGTGAGATCGACAAGTCGCTGTTTGCACTTGGCATCCTCGGTGCAAGAGATATGTCAAAGCTCTGGAGCGAGATATGCAGGATCGCCGGAAGCACGGGCACGATTGCGTCGGGAGACACGGCCTGCGGGTTTGCCAACACCGCAATGGTGCTTGCCGACAGAGGCTTGATACCAAAGGTATTCTCAGCAGTGGTCAGGGTCGTATCAGCAGTACGCAGCCTTGTGGCAGTCGAAGAAGGCGCAGTAGGTCCTCACAAGGATTGCGGTTATGAAGGCGTATATGTCAAAGCCATCACAGGCATCCCTGTTTCCCTCGAAGGCAAATCCAGCGCCTGCGCACATCTGAGCCCTGTAGGCAATATAGCGGCATGTGCGGCCGATCTGTGGAGCAATGAGTCCGTACAGAACATCAAGCTCCTCGGCGGCATGGCTCCGACTGTATCCATGGAGCAGCTGGCATATGACTGCAGACTGATGAACACGGCATCACAATACGGAAAGCAGGATGCACTTTTCCTTCGCAACTGGCTTTGTGAATCAGACAGCAGGTATGATCCCCAGGCATATGTACTTCGTCCTGATGTTGTGCTTGATATCTCAAATGAGATCATTAAGGAGGACTCTCCCTTCAAACGGTCAAAAGCGGCAGCTCTTGCTGCAGTATGCGAGCTTCGCCGGGCGGTCGGAGCGGGCAGGGTCGTCATCGACGCCAGGGAAGCATCCTGGCTTGATGCAATGGAAGCACAGCTCGACAGTGTGCCTGACGACGAGGAGCAATTCATTTCCGAAATGCTTGGAAGATGCGAATCAGACAAATTTGATCCCCAAAAATATGATCTGTAACACGGTGTTTCTATGTGATTTTCTTCATTTGATTTCAGATAACCGGCTTACGGAAGCTCGGAGGACGGATGTTTTGGCAGCATGATCACAAACTCCGTCCCTTCATTTACCCTGCTCTGCACCCGTATGCTGCCGTTATGGGCATCGATCAGGGCCTTTGCAATGGCAAGGCCTATGCCGGCGCCGCCTGTCTGCCTGTTTCTGGATCTGTCCGCCCGGTATAGGCGTTCAAAGATATGCGGCAAGTCTTCCGTTGATATGCCGTACCCTGTATCCCTCACCCTGATCTCCATGCGGCTGCCGGCGTCTTTGACGCTGACCTCCGTACTTCCGCCCTGCGGGGTATATTTGAGGGCATTTGAAAGCAGGTTTATCATGACCTGGCTGATTTTGTCCCTGTCGGCAACTATTGTTTCTTCTTCGCCGCTAAACGTTAATCCAACACCCTTGGCCATAAAATCAGCCTCAAAGTTCTTCACGATATGCTGTATGAGGCCGGATATATCAAATGCAGAAGTGTTGAGGACAAGGTCCTCGCTCTCATATCTGGCCAACTTTTCAAGATCGTCCACCATCCTGCCGATCCTCAGGATCTCGTCATGACAACTGCCAAGCCTGTCCCTGTCAGGTTCCCAGATGCCGTCGATCATAGCCTCCATATGGCTCTGAAGCGTCGCAAGAGGAGTCCTCAGCTCATGCGCCATATCTGCCGTAAGCCTCTTTCTCAGGACTTCCTGGCTTTCCAGCGTACGGGCTAGTTCATTTATCGTATCGGTAAGCTGCGAGATCTCGTTCGTATTCGATTTCTCTTCCACTCTCCCGTCATAATGTCCCTTCGATATCATCCTTGCCGCTGCAGTGACTCTTGTGATGGGAACGCTGATCCTTTTAGCCATCACGGATCCTATTGCCAGCGAGAGGAGCAGCGAAAGCAAAGCTGTAATCACCAGCAGCCCGTTCAGAGTATTTATGAACTCAAGATCATTGTCATTAAAGAAATAGGGTCCATAATACCCTATCTCGACCTTCCCCACGGTACTGAGCCTATAGATCAGCGGGTATGTATCCGCCGTGTACCCGCCTTCCCAATTGAGATATCGGCTTTTCATATTCGCATCCATGTGGTCGATCATTTGCCTGCACAGGGCATTGTCGTGAAGCGTCGCGTCCCAAATGGTATTTCCCGAATCATCGGTCACCTTTATGATCATGCCCTGTTCAAGGGCATTGATGCATATATCCTCGAGTGAGTCTATGTTCCAGCGGCCAGCCTGTCCGACCTCTCCGTCCGGCACATACTGCTGGCTGATCAAAGCAACGAGCTCATTGCTGCTGCGTTTCTGGTTCTGCTTTATATACTCTTTGAAATGCCTGTCCAGAAGCAGATTGGTCAACAAACTTATAAGCAGCACACATATCAGGGTCACTGCAGCATATGTCAATGACAATCTTGTCCTCAGACTCCGCTTCATACCCTCACCCTCTCTGTCCGCCGCCGAATCTGTAGCCTACGCCATGGACCGTCAGTATATATCTGTGGCTTTTGGGATCTGGTTCGATTTTTTGCCTGATATTCTTGATATGGGCGTCTATCGTCCTGTCATAACCGTCATAATCATCGCCGAGAGCAAGACTGATGAGCTCCTCCCTGGTAAAGACCTTATCCGGGTGCTTCACCATGACCATAAGCAGCTTGTATTCATTCGGAGTCAGATATATTACATCTCCGTTTCTTCTGACCTCATGCTTCAGTGCATCGATCACAAGCCCGTCATTGAACTCCATTATGTCAGACAAAGGCATCATTGCTCCTCCGGTCCTGCGCAGCACGGCATTGACCCTTGCTACGAGCTGTCTCGGACTGAAGGGCTTGGTGACGTAGTCATCGGCTCCGATGTTCAAGCCCCGAAGTATGTCCTCTTCTTCGATTTTTGCAGTAAGCATTATGATGGGAACACGGGATTTCCCTCTTATCGTTCTGCAGATATCCTCTCCGGAAATATCCGGGAGCATCAGATCAAGTATTATCAAAGACGGGCAGGTCTTCTCAAATACTAAGAGAGCATCTTTGCCTGTATAGGCTGCAAAAACCTGATAACCGGCATTTTCCAGATAAGATCCGATGACATCTGCAATTTTTACTTCATCATCAACGACAAGTATTTTTTCTGCACCAGGCATTACTTCACCACTTCATAGCCCTGATCCTCTATAGCTTCAGCAACAGCGTCGATGCTGACCTTTGCCGGGTCATACTCCACATAGACTTTTTTGCCGGCCAGATCCACTCTGACGCTGTCTACTCCGGCGAGAGCCCCTACGGCCTTCTTTACACTGTTTTCACAAAGGCTGCCAGACATACCATTGACTGTCCGCCATTGACTTTCCTTTCACATATACGATTCCTCCTGATATATTTCATTATCTTCTTCCCGGGTCGAACCTCTTCAAACTCAGCGAGTTGGTGACGACCGATACCGAGCTGAACGCCATCGCACCGCCGGCTATCATCGGATTGAGCAGACCAAACGCCGCAAATGGGATCCCTATGATGTTATAAATGAAAGCCCAGAACAGGTTCTGCTTTATCTTGCGTATCGTTCTCCTCGAAAGGCGTATCGCAGCAGGTATCATCATTAGATCTCCGCGCATCAGAGTGATGTCGGCCGCTTCTATCGCAACATCGGTGCCTGTTCCCATCGCCATCCCTATATCTGCAGTGGCAAGAGCCGGAGCGTCATTAATGCCGTCGCCGACCATTGCTACCTTTTTGCCAAGTTTTTTGAGCTTATCAACTTCCTCCGCCTTGTTTTCAGGCAAAACCTCTGCAAGCACATTGGTTATGCCGGCTTGCCTCGCTATGGCTGCGGCGGTGCGTTTATTGTCTCCGGTTATCATGTACACGTCGATGCCCATTTTCTTCAGTTCGTCAATAGCTTCCTTCGAGTTCTCCTTCAGCGTATCTGCGACTGCGATCACTGCTTCGAGGCTGCCGTCTGCCGCCATCAGCATTGCAGTCTTGCCTTCGTCCTCCAGCGCAGCAGCTATCGCATCCGCCCGTCCAACATCTACTTCCTTCTCCAGCATCAGTTTTCGGGTACCTATATAGATCATTTTCCCTTCGACAATTGCCATGACTCCCCTTCCCGGGATCGCTTCAAACTCTTCCGGATCAGGCAGAGCGCCGCAGTCGTTTTTGCCCTTCTCATATATTGCAGCGCCTAAAGGATGTTCCGAACTCTTCTCGGTGATCGAGGCAATCCGCAGTATCTCATCGTCGTCCATGCTGCCAAGCGCAATAACGTCCGTCACCTCTGGTTTTCCTTTTGTAATCGTGCCGGTTTTATCGAGTACCACCGCATCGAGTTTGTATGTCATTTCCAGATGCTCGCCGCCTTTTATCAGTATGCCGTTCTCCGCTCCCTTGCCGGTCCCTACCATTATGGCCGTAGGCGTTGCAAGTCCAAGAGCGCACGGGCACGCAATGACAAGCACCGATACGGCGCTTATTATCGCTGAAGTGAGATTACCCGATACCAGATACCAAATGATGAATGTCACCAGCGCTATCGCTATTACGACAGGCACGAACACCCCGGACACCTTGTCCGCGATTTTCTGTATCGGCGCTTTGGAGCCCTGCGCATCCTCCACCATCCTTATTATCTGTGAAAGAGCTGTATCCTTGCCTACCTTGGTCGCCTCGAGCCTGAATGTCCCAAACTTGTTGATGGTCGCACCTATGACATAATCGCCGGCTTTTTTCTCGACAGGCAGGCTTTCACCCGTCAGCATCGATTCGTCGACGGATGAGTTTCCATCCAGTATCTTTCCGTCCACAGGGACCTTTTCCCCCGGCCTGACTATTATGATCTCGCCGACTTCAACTTCTTCTATCGGAATATCCAGTTCTTCTCCGTTCCTGATGACCCTTGCCGTCTTAGCCTGCAGTCCCATCAGCTTTTTGATGGCGTCGGAAGTCCTGCCCTTAGCAACTGCCTCCAGGTATTTGCCAAGCAGGATCAGCGTAATGATAACAGCGCCGGCCTCAAAATATAGTTCCTTCATCATCACGCCATGCTCCATCGGTGCAAAGAATGCATTATATATGCTGAAGAAATATGCCGCGGTAGTGCCCATCGCGATCAGCACATCCATATTGGCGCTTTTGGCTCTGAGCGCAAAATACGCGTTTTTATAAAATCTGAAGCCTATAATGAACTGTACCGGAGTTGCTGCAGCAAGCTGGAAATACGGATCATGGAACGGCGGCAGGTCAGCATTGAACAGCATCAGCACCATGGCAAACAAAAGAGGAGAGCTTAAAACTGCCGATACTATCAGTTCCAGCCTTAAGCGCCTGATTTCCTTCTCCCTCTGCTCCTTCTCCCTGTCGGCGCCGACCTCCTCTGCACGTTCGGCGCCATACCCAAGCGCTTCCACAGCTTTTATCATATCCTGGACTTTTATCAATGAACTGTCATACTCGACAGTAGCTTTCTCTGATGCAAGATTGACGACTGCCTTCTGAACACCTTCCATCTTGCCAAGCTTTTTCTCTATCCTTGCAGCACATGCCGCGCACGACATGCCCGATATTTTTAGTACTTCACTTTTGCCCATATCATGCTCCGCCTTTCATAACTGCCTTACAACGATCATGTCCGTTTGATGCCTGATCATCCGGATGCAGTATGGATACATCTCCCACGATAATGATTGTACTGCACTGATCAGACATTATCAATAAACTGCTGTCAATGGCAGCCTGCACCGTCTCCGTAAATGCTGCCGTAATTATAAGCTGGCGGCCGGTAGCTCCCGGCTTCCTTGCTGATCTGCTCCAAATCTATAACATTTATATCTTCTACTACCTTAACATACCCATTCAAAACACCGGTAAAACACTGCAGCGAGAAATCCCATCCGGTTTCACCATCTGTCGATATATCGGTACCCTCCGCAGAAACAGCCGATATATCAGGCACTACCTTAATATAGCTGCTGATCATACCCATCCAGCATGTATATGGAATAGTTCCTTCCGTATCCGGCGTAAACTCTGCAATCAGATTATCGCCAGCCGTCAGTCTTTGCTGTATCCCAAACCGGGGAATGGTTATTGGATTGTTGCAGCCGTTAAGATCGCCCTTGTCTGTTTTGATCGTCCATCTGACGGGGATCCCTTTCTGGACGACAATGGGGGTATATCTTCCCGGTTCCAGTTCCGTCGTGACGACCTGCACTCCGTTCTCGATCCTGGCTATATTCCCTTCGCGTGATGCAGCAAATGCGGTATCGACTCCTGACAATACAAGACCGCGGCCTATCATTACAATACCAAGCGCTGTCACCAGTATGGCGCTGGCCTTGAGCATCCTGTGGGTGAACTTGCCGGTGAGGATCGAGCTTAAAACGCCAAGTCCGAACATCAGAGGCACGGTACCGATGCTGAACATGAACATCGAAAGCGCTCCCGCCGCAAAGCTGCCTGTACCAAGGGCATAAAGCTGCATCGACTGCAGTGGGCCGCACGGCATCAGCCCGTTGAGAAGACCTACTATAAAGGGACCATATTTCCGGCTGCCATTGCTGACTTTTTCCCCAAAAATCTTCGGCATCCTCGGAGTCAGCTTCCTTAGCCACGGGAAAATATTGAGCATGTTCAGTCCCATTATGACCATGAATAATCCGGAAATGACCGCAACGATCCCTTTCGCAGCTCCGGAAAAGCTGACGGCGGATCCCAGCGCTCCGGCAAATCCTCCTATCACGGTGTATGATACGACTCTTCCGCCGTTGTACAATATACTTGGGATCAGCCTTCCCATGCTTATCTTCGATGAGACTGCTCTACCTGTGCTGATGCCGTCATCTGTCCTGTTGTCTATGCTGACGGGTATATCTGCTATGCTTACGGATCTGTACGAAACGCACTGGGACATGTTTATCCCTCCGCACATCGCAACACAGTGCACGGAAGTGAGCAGCCCGACGACAAACAGGACTCCGAAGCTCATGGATTGGTCTATTTCAGGTACGAAGCCTGTAATATCAGTATTTCCAAAAACCAGCCACAGTGCAAGTATGATGATGCCGATGCCTGTCAGTTGGCCGACAATATTCCTGCCGCCTTTTTGCCCGGCAGAGCTCCCGCTGCCGGTTTGGCCGGCTGAAATCCTGCCGCCTGCAGATCTGACCGTATACCCAAGTTTTTCTATCGATGCGGTGATCTGATCCAGCCCTGTCTTATTTGCATCATAGACAACATAAACGACAGAACTGCTGAAAACAGCTTCAGCCTCGACAACTCCCCCGATTTTCCGAAGAGCGTTTTCGATCCTTGTTACGCAGCCGGTACAAGTCATCCCGTCAATATGAAGTGTTTGGCGAATCAATTCCTGTTCCATTCCGCACCTGTTATTTCTCCCAGTTTTTGAACAAAAACCTTGCTTCCTCCATCAGCGACTGCGAAACAGTAATACTTACACCATCGTCTGTTACATGTTCCTCAGGGAGAGGCACCGGATTACAGCCGCCCTTCAATACCCCTATCTGGTTGAGCTTGAATCTGTTGCCGCAGTTTTGACAAACAAGTTCGTCGCCCTCCTGTTCATAATAGCCCCTACCAGAATCATAACAGACCTGGCAGGTATTGAACGCTGTTCTTACAGTACCGTCGCCCGCCCTTACGGCCAGTATCTCCATTTTAGTGCCATCGGCTTTGTATGGGTAGAATTTCACGGTTTCGGTGACCTCGTCCTTAATTATCTCGAGATCGCCCGAGGCGTATGAAACGCTTCCATTCCCGCCGGTGATTACTTTTACGGCGATCAGGCCTGCAATAAGCAATACACCCAGGCTTATGGCAATAAATATTCTGCCTCCGGACCGATGTGCTGTTTGCATGTTTCCGACTCCCCTCGTGTTGATTTTTTTGAATTGTAACACGGGGATGTGAAGAATTTATGAAGAAGAAAGAAGTGAATTTCGTCTCTTAATCCAACAGTGTCAGGGGATTGACCGGCACGCCGTTTTTGCGCACTTCGAAGTGAAGATGCGGCCCCGTAGCTCTGCCCGTTTCGCCTGCCGTTCCGATAACATCTCCGCGGGCAACCCTCTGGCCCTTCTTGACCTTTATCGTATCATTATGTCCGTAATATGTCGTATAACCGTTTTCATGGTCTATGATAACAAGCTTGCCGTAATTCCCGCTCCACCCTGCAAATGTGACTACTCCTCCGTCGGCGGCCTTATTGGGAGTGCCTTTCGGCACGCCGATGTCTATGCCTGAGTGTTTGCTTCCCCATCTTGCGCCGAATCTTGAAGTGATGGTGCCTCCCCTGCTCGGCCAGATGAACTCACCGTAAGCCATCGTACGGGGCCTTTCCTTTGTTCCCTTCAATACGACCTGTGTTTTGGGAGGCATCATAATAAGCTCATCTATGATCCTGGTTTCGTCAAGGATTCCGTTTATGCTGATGGTCTCAGCCTTGACCTGCTTCTTGCCTTCCACGCCCTTGATCTTAACCTTTGTCTCTCCTCTGTAAAGATCCGCCGTTTCCTCATATTCCACATCAAACGGGACCGTATCTTCATATACCTTTGTCGTACTCTGCCTTACATTTATCAGATATCTCGGAACTGAAAGACTTATTTCCTGACCGATGGAGATCCTGTCGATATCCAGATCCGGATTGGCCTTCTGGATATCCTTGATTCTCACGCCCAGCTTTTCAGCGATCTCACTTACCGTATCTCCTTTTTGGACCACATACTTCCGGACTGTTTCGATCTCCTTCGTGATACTTTCGATAGCTTCATCTGGCTCCGTCAGCTTGTCGGCTGAAATATCCCTCCGTATGATGCTGACATTTTCAACAAAACTTACTGTACTCTCACTTCCGGCACTTTGCATGTAAGGGGCTTTTATTCCGTCAAGGATCTCCTCTGCATCTGCCTTGTCCCTAAAATATGCGATATCGGTGCCGTCCACATTGATCGCAAAGGCCTTTGCCTTCAGCACCATGCGGTGCCGGACCTGCTCCCGCACAGCTGCCGCTCCCGCTCTCACCCTCTCGCTGACCGGCAGGTAAACCTCCTTATAGCCTATATCGCTTAAGACTACCACCTCAGTGCCATACTCCCGTTCCGTATCACTTACGATGTCATCAACTATATTCTGAAAAACTTCCTGACTTTTTACTACCCCTATCGGTTTATCATCCAGCGTGACTTCATAAGCTTTTGTCGACTGCACGAGCAGCGCAACAGTCACTATGGTCGTGAGTATCACCATCGGTATCATTAATATTTTTTTATCGAAAGTTTTTTTCATATCGTCTCCATTTTATGTCTGTGAATCATAAGGATGCTAAAAATTATTATAAACATAGTTCTACTACTAAATTATTAACAAAATATTAACGATATTATTCCTCAGCATGAAAAACCTGTGGCAAAGAGGCCATTTTAGAGCTGTTTTATGTCAATCAAATTGCCAGTTCCCAAGCTGGCAAAAAAATGGTAAAATAATAGTATTATCAAGAAAAATGTCGATATATGCAATTTACGTGGGGGACAAAATCGATGAAAGGCAATCGGACAAAACCAGTTATAATAGGTATAATACTACTATCTTTCCTGATAGCATCCACAAGCGTTTTTGCCGCATCCAAACCGGTCCTGAAAAAGGGCATGAGCGGAACCGCCGTCAAAACACTTCAAATCAACCTGAAAAAACTTGGATTTTTCAATGCCACTCCGACAGGGTATTTTGGGGAAATAACGCTGACAGCCGTAAAAAAATTTCAGAAGAAATATAAAATACCGACCACAGGAATCGTTGCAACTCTCACACACAGAAAAATAGATGAGTTGCTGAAGCCTGCTCCCCAAAAAAAGCCGAAACCGCCGGGACTGGCAAAAGGCGCGTCCGGAGGCGAAGTCACAAAGCTTCAGCAGAATCTGGCCATGTTCGGATATATGAAGGAAGCGCCTACAGGTGAATTTGACGAACTCACTGAAGCTGCCCTGATGCAATTTCAGAAATACCATGATATCGAACCTCATGGAGTTCTTGATGAAGCAACAAAAGCGCTGATTGCAAGACTGCTTGCGCAGAATGACAGCGCATCAAGAGGCGGAGAAAGCCGGGAGAAGAGCGAGCCTGTTGAATTAACTCCTTTATATGAGGTAACAGTAGAATGGGTAAAGGGTATACATCAGGAACCTTATCTGAAAGGTATTGGACAATATGAGGGGGTATTGATCCACTATACCGACAATCCGGGCGACAATGCCAGGATAGAGGCCAATCATGTCAGAGACAACTGGAAGGACGCATTCGTACATGAATTCATAGATGCCTGCGAGATAATACAGGTGGCCGACCCTGACTATAAAGCCTGGGGCGCCGGCAAGGCCGCCAACGACAGGTTCATACACCTTGAGCTTTGTCATGAATATACTCAGGAAGACTTTGAAATGTCCTTTAAAAAACTGACAAGGAGAGCGGCGGAATACCTCTACAGGTACGGGCTCGGAGTTGAATCCGCAAAATCAGATGGCACAGGAACATTATGGGGACACTTCCATGTAACAAAATATCTGGGCGGTACCGACCATACCGATCCCCTCGAATATCTGAACAAATGGGGCAAATCATGGAATGACGTGGTAGAGGCCGTCACCCGGGAATACAACGCCATCGCCGAGGAATATTCACCCCTCCCAGTCGTCGGTCCTGAAGGGTGAAGCAGGCAATCCCGCCCTGTTGTAAAGGTTTGCTCCCTCCGGATTATCTGCCCATGCATATCGTACGGCGACAGGTTCTTCGATATCATCGTTCCATACGACCACGCCGTCATTTACTATTTGAGCATTGGCCCACACGAACCTCCTGTCGGCACCGGCAACGGAAAAATGCCTCAGCGGCTTTCCGTCCTTTGAAACCAGGCCTCCTGTGGGTTCCTTGAATCTGATGAAGATCCGGTTCCCTTCCCTTCTCATATCGCTGAAGATCGGGCCGGAAGCAATGATGTCCTCCCCATAGGCAATCTTGTACGCAACCAGTGCAAGTCTGTCCGCAATGGTCTTTTTATCGAGGGGATGTATATCGTTCCACTCTCCGGCGTCAATTGCCACTGCCATACCCGTTTCCGGCAGCGACAGCGACCTGAGCTGCGCATCCCTCAGCTCCGCCCAGCTGCTTGGACCGGGCTCGTTCACAGCCTTTTGGAAATTCGGAAGCTGCACGAACAAAAACGGAAGACAGCCAAGCTCCCACTTTTCTCTCCATGCGGTTATCAATCGGGTAAAGAGGCCGTGATATTCCTGAGGAGCAGAAGTATTAGCCTCTCCCTGATACCAGAGTATACCTTTGATCACATATTTCATAAGGGGCGAGATCATCCCGTTATACAGTCCGGCAGGCTTCCAGGAAAAGAAAGTCACATCCGGCAGCGGTCTGTCCATTTTCGCTCCTATCCTGTACCTCCAATCACCTGTCAGATCGATGACATGCCCGCCGATTTCAAGTCTGTAGGGCTTCTCTTCGACAAACCCGCCCTCGCCTGCGTTGCTGACGGTCCTGATGGTTATTATATTTTTCCCTGCCCTTATAACACCGGCAGGGATCAAATATTTCCTCGGGGGATAGCGATATGTGACATTACCGACCTCGATCCCGTTCACATACGCAGTATCACTGTCTACTATCGTACCAAGCCTCAAAACGGCAGGTTTTCCGGCAAGCTCATCCGGGATGTCGATGACCCTTTTCAGCCATATCGAACCGCAGAAGCCCTTCAGTCCCTGATCCTCCCAGTATGAAGGCATCTCCATCACGGACCAGTCCGAGGTATCGCATACGTCACCGTACCATGGTTTCTCTGCATCACTCAAGCCGGCATCCAGCCGGTTAAGCTGTTCAAACCACACGGCACACGCCTTCTGCTCACTTTCAATAACACTGGCCGCATAGCTCTCGTCCTTGCAAGCCTCGATCTCATTCAAAAGATACGGCCAGCCGCTCAGAGATACCTCGCTCATCCATGCCTCTGCAGGCGAGCCGCCGACACTGGCATTGATCATACCCACCGGCACACCATATTTTTTATGTATTATAGAAGCAAAAAAGATCGGCAAAGCAGAAAAATCCAGTATATTTGAAGGCTCAGGGCTGACCCATCTCCCGCCCTCCAGATCCTCGTGCTCCCTGTTGAAATCATATCTCTCAGGTACCAGAAAATATCTTATCCGATCGCAGCAGGCCTCCTCTATCTCCTTTCCGAACAGATCGACGAGACGTAATAAAGGCGTCTGCATGTTTGACTGTCCCGAACATACCCATACGTCACCGACAAGTATATCTTCAAGCTCCACATGCTCCTCTGTACAGGCACCGCCGGCCCCATCTCCGGCGCTGATCCTCATTTCATACGGTCCGCCTGCCCTGAGCGGCTCCAGCATGACTTCCCATCTGCCGTCACCACCAGCCGCACATTTATACGAGAAGCCTGCAAAATCAACAGTCACTGTATCGAACGGCGTCGCCCAGCCCCATATCCTCACGGCTTTGTCCCGCTGGATCACCATCCCGTCACTGACCAAACGCGGAAGTCTCAATCTGTATGTTGTTGTCCCCTGACAAGCTGCCATCTTACGATCACTGCCTTTCGTCATATACACATTGCCTGCTGTAAATCATCTACAGTTTCTAATTTTAGCTTATATCAACGCCGGTGGCAATTCGACAATATATATGAAAGTTCGCAACAGCAAAGCAAATTTGCAGAAAAAAGAAGTTCAGCCAGTCTGAGAACCAGCATTTGAATATTTCTGCCGTGTTCGATAAAAAAGGCTGCTTATGGTATAATTAACCGGTACATAACAGTTTATAACAAGATATGTCTATACTGCGGAAAATGGGAGGACCACCATGGGAATCAAGTATTTCGAAGAGCAAAAGATCTTTAAGCTTGACGCCAACAGGACGTCATATATCATCGGCATCGTCGATGAGGAGAATTTCCTCGGACATGTATATTTCGGCAGGCGTATCAGTGACGATAAATTTTCGCCGGACAGCCTTATGCGGATCAACGAGTATCCGTTCGTTCCTTCGCGCTTAAACAGAGACAGGCTGTCATTCTATGATTTGTTCCCGTCGGAGTATCCTACGCACGGGATCGGCGACTTCCGCGAAACATGCCTTGAGATACGGGATGTGAACGGACATGCTGCAAGCAAGCTGCAATATATATCTCACAGCATAACCTGCGGCAAGCCCCGGCTGGATGGTCTTCCCGCCACCTTTGGGAATGATGGGGACTGTGCGACCCTTGAGATCGTCTGTACCGATCCGATACTGGGGCTTGAAGTGGTACTTGTCTATACTGCATTTGAAAAGCTTGATGTCATTACAAGAAGCGTAAGATTCAGGAACAACGGCCAAGACCCGATCAGACTGACTAAAGCGCTTTCATGCTGTGTCGATCTTGAAGGCAGCAGCTTTGATATTATATCGCTGCACGGTTCATGGGCAAGAGAACGGCATGTGCAAAGGATAGCTGCAGGACTTGGAAGGAAATCGTTCTCTTCGAACCGGGGAGAACCCGGACACCAGTGCAATCCGTTCGTTGCAGTTGCCGGATCCGATACGACCGAGGATTTCGGCGAAATCTACGGGTTCAATTTCGTGTACTCGGGCAACTTCTGCGCATGCGTCGAAGGCGGACAGTTTGAAAGAACAAGAGTAGTCATGGGTATTAATCCGACAGACTTCGAATGGCTGCTTGAACCGGGTCAGCAGTTTGTGGCCCCTGAAGTCGTAATGGTTTACTCATATCAGGGCATCGGCGGCATGACGCGGACCTTCCATGACCTTTACCGCGATCACCTGATAAGGAGCTCTTACAAGGATAAAAAACGGCCGGTCCTGATCAACAACTGGGAAGCCACGTACTTCGACTTCGATACCGAGAAGCTGCTTTCGATAGCCAGGGAAGCATCCTCCCTCGGCATAGAAATGCTGGTAATGGACGACGGCTGGTTCGGCAGGCGGAACGATGACAATTGCTCGCTCGGCGACTGGGTAGTAAACGAGGAAAAATTGAAAGGCGGGCTGAAAAACCTAGTGGATGAGGTGAATAAGCTCGGCATGGGTTTCGGGATTTGGTTCGAACCGGAAATGGTCTCGCCTGACTCGGATCTGTACCGCGCCCACCCGGACTGGTGCATACACATAGAAGGCCGTACGCCGGGCCTGGCCAGGAACCAGCTTGTGCTGGATCTTACGAATCCCGAGGCTGCCGAAGCAGTTTACGGCATGATGAAGAAAATACTGACTGAAGCCAATATTACATATGTGAAATGGGATATGAACCGTCCTCTGAGTGATCTCGGAAGCGTCTGGCTGCCCCGTGAAAGGCAGGGAGAGATCTGTCACCGGTACGTATTGGCTGTCTATAAGATGATGGAACGCCTGACGACCGACTTCCCACATATCCTGGTCGAAGGCTGTTCGGGCGGCGGCGCAAGGTTCGACCCCGGCATACTGTATTACTTCCCCCAGATCTGGTGCTCGGACGATACCGATGCAATAGAACGGCTGGCAATACAGCGCGGTACTGCCATGGTATACCCGCTTTCGACGATAGGCGCACATGTCAGCGACTGCCCCAACCATGTGCTCAACAGAACGGCTCCCTTTGAGACAAGGGGATATGTCGCACTGGCAGGGACATTCGGATATGAACTGGATGTGACGCGGATACCTGAAGAAGACAGAGATATGATCCCCGAACAGATAAAGATGTACCACAAATACAACGATCTGATCCGCAATGGAGACTATTACAGGATCGCTGATTACTCCGAAAACCATTTGTATGATGCCTGGATGGTCGTGTCAAAAGACAAAAAGGAAGCGCTGGCGACGTACATACAGGTCCTTCAGAGGCCGAATTATAAAAGCCGCAGGATACGTTTGAAAGGGCTTGACGAAAATACCGTGTACAGGATCTCACAGACAGGAGAGACTTATACCGGCAGCGTGCTGATGTATGCAGGCATAAATATCACCGGCCTGCACGGTGATTTCAAAGGCAAGCTCATACATCTGACAGCAGTGTAACAGCAGCCCTGTTCTATCACTGCTGCATCGGAAGGAGATCATATGTACAAGATCCTTATCGTTGAAGACGATGATGTCATAGCGAAGGTGGTCAGCGAACATCTGGATCGGTGGGGCTTTGAAGTGCACTGCACACAGGATTTCAGCAATGTGCTCGGCGATTTCGTGAAATTCGAACCCCACCTGGTACTGATGGATATTTCGCTGCCGTTCTACAACGGCTATTACTGGTGCGCCGAGATACGCAAACTGTCCAGCACACCGGTCATATTCATTTCGTCCGTCTCAGATAACATGAATATAGTTATGGCGGTTAACATGGGAGGAGACGATTTCATACCAAAGCCTTTCGACCTTGAGGTGCTGCGGGTAAAGATCCAGGCGCTGCTCCGGCGCACATACTCATATAATGAGCAGTCGGTGTGGCTGGAACACAAAGGTATTCTCTTCAACACACTGGACGGCACCATCATGTATCAGGACCAGAAGATAGAGTTGACCAGAAATGAGTTCAAAATTATGCATGTCCTTTTCGAGAACATCGGCAGGACAGTCTCAAGAGAACAGATCATGAAACGCCTTTGGGATGACGACTGCTTCGTGGACGATAATACGCTGACAGTGAACATGAACCGTCTGCGCAAAAAGCTCGAAGAAGCATCGATCACCGGCCTGATACAGACAAGAAAGGGAATAGGCTATATGATCGGCGGTGATTGAAATGAAAGCAACTGAAAACAACAAAGAACTGAATCGAATAACTGCAGAAGACGGCAATGAACAGAAGGCAGAAGAAAAAATGGAGCCGCTGCACAGGCTTCTGATCGCGTATATTCTTGAAAAGCGCAGAACTGCAGCAGTATTTATTGTCAGCATGCTGTTTTTCTATTTGGTTTGTCTGCTTTATCAACTGGAAAACATGGTCAGCCTTTATTATGCATTCTTTCTGTGGGCTTTCTCCGCTCTGTGTTTTGCCGTCTATGGCTTCATCAGATATGTGCAGCGATACAGAACACTGTTTACAGCAATAACAGACCCGGAGAGCATGATCGGGCTGCTCCCGGACCCCCAGGGTAATATGGAACAGCAATACCGGCAGATGATATCTGCTCTTACAGAAGAACTCCGACGTCTCAGGACCGGCATCAGCGCAAAAGATACGGAAATGACGGATTACTATACGATGTGGGCACATCAGATCAAGGTGCCGATATCCGCAATGAAACTGCTGCTGCAAAGCGAAAAAATCAGCGACAGTTCGGCACTGCTGGCCGAAGAGCTCTTCAAGATCGAGCAGTACGCAGAAATGGCGCTGTATTACCAGAAGCTCGACAGTATCACATCGGATTTCCTGTTCAAGAAATACGATCTGTATGACATAGTAAAGCAGGCTTTAAAGAAATACGCCATATTTTTCATCAACAGCAAACTGTCCCTTGATCTGCAGGAGTTCAGCCGCATTATCGTCACCGATGAGAAGTGGCTGCAGTTCGCGATCGGCCAGATATTGTCCAACGCTATCAAATATACTCCCTCCGGCGGTATTTCAATACGCCTCGAACCGGCTGCAGATGCAGACCGGCTTATCATCAAAGACACCGGGATAGGAATAAGGCCCGAAGACCTGCCCCGTATATTTGAGAGAGGCTTCACCGGATATAACGGCAGGCTTGATAAAAAATCCACCGGAATCGGTCTGTATCTGTGCAGGAAGATACTCGACAAGCTATCCCATACCATCGAAGTGACCTCGGAATATGGAAAAGGAACAACGGTCGCCATCAGCTTCAGCCTTACAAAAATGTAAGCTTATGATGAAAAATGTAAGGTAAAATTATGGCAGCGCTATTCCGTCAGCATTAAAATCGATATTGATCAAAAGTTAATGCATGAGAGGAATGATAGCATGGCACTACTTGAAATAAGCAATGTAAAAAAGATATACAGTACCCGCCTTGGCGGAAACAAGATCCAGGCTCTGGACGATGTTACCTTTTCCGTCGAAAAGGGCGAATATGTGGCGATCATGGGAGAGTCAGGATCGGGCAAAACGACGCTGCTGAATATCCTTGCCACCATCGACCGCGCAACGGACGGCCGGGTCCTGCTGGACGGCAAAGATCTGTCAAAGATAAAGCAGAGCGAACTGGCCGCCTTCCGGCGCGACAACCTCGGTTTTATTTTTCAGGACTTCAACCTGCTGGACACCTTTACGCTGCAGGACAACATATATCTGCCTCTGGTACTGGCCGGGAAATCTCCGGACGAGATGAAAAAACGCCTTGATCCTCTGGCCCGCAAGCTTGGGATCGATGGAATCCTGCAAAAATATCCATATGAAGTATCAGGTGGTGAAAAACAGCGCGCCGCTACGGCAAGAGCGCTGATCACAAACCCGAAGATCGTATTGGCCGACGAACCGACAGGCGCTCTGGATTCAAAAGCATCCTCAAGGCTTCTGAAGCTGCTGGCGGAAATAAACAAAGAGGGTCAGACCATCCTGATGGTAACACACAGCATCCAGGCTGCAAGCCATGCCGGAAGAGTCATGTTCATCAAGGACGGCTGTGTATTCCACCAGATATACAGGGGAAACGCTTCCAACGAAGAGCTGTACACAATGATCTCCGATACGCTGACAGTGATCCAGACAGGAGGCATGAAAAATGAATAAGTTCTTTCTGCTTCCCAGGCTGTCCATACTGGGCATCCGTAAAAACGGTTCGACCTACGTTCCGTATATTCTGGCCGGCATTTTGGCGGTTTTTGCCTTCTTCTCGTTTTCTACGATAATAGACAATGATATTATGCGGACACTCCCGCGCAGCAGCTATGCACTGATACTGATGCAAATCAGTCAGTTCCTGCTGGGCTTGATATTGCTGCCGTTCATCACCTATACGAACAGCTTCCTCATCAAGCGCCGGAAGAAGGAGCTTGGACTGTACAGCGTTCTTGGGCTGGATAAAAAGCATATTGCCGTAATGATGCTCTGGGAAACGCTGCTGATCTATGTAATCGTAATAGCCGGCGGAGTCGTTTTCGGGCTGGCTTTCTCCAAATTGATCTTTCTTGCACTGATAAACCTGTCCCTGCTTTCCGTCGAAACCGGATTTACGTTCAGCCTGAAAGCTTTGAACCTGACTCTGATATATTTTCTGGTCGTCTATGGCTTCAATCTGATAAAGAACGTCATACATGTCTTCAGGAACGACCCCAACGAACTGATCAGGGGACCAAAAAAGGGCGACAGAGAACCCAGGTTCCTGTGGCTCACAGCCTTGTCCGGACTTTTACTGCTGGGGATCGGTTATGTGATCGCAATAAAATCAAAGATAGATACGAGTATATTTGTTAACTTTCTGCTGGCTGTCGCACTGGTGGTAATAGGAACACACCAGTTTTTCAAGGCGGGGCTGCTGGCTCTGCTGAAGATATTGAAGCATAACAGGAAAATATATTACAGCAAGACCAACTTCGTCACAATATCAGGCATGCTCCACAGAATGAAAAAAAGCGCTTCCAGCCTGTCCAACATATGCATTTTCAGCACGATGACGATAATCACGCTGCTGTGTACTCTTTCCGTGCTGCTTGGTTCCACGAGGATGCTTTATTACCGTTATCCGTACGATGCCGAAGTGAAACTGACAACGGAGTCGATAAAGGATGCCGGATCTGTCGGTGCAAAGCTCAAAGAGCTCGCAGATGAAGCTAATGTCAAGATCAAAGATGAAATATCATTCACTTACAAGGTAGTGCATGCCGAGAAACAGGGCAGTAAATTTATAATACCAGGTCCAACAAGCAAATACGCCGATCGTTTTGCAATCAGGCTCGTCTCCCTGGAGGATTACAACAGGATCGAAAACAGGCTGGAAACGTTGGAGAATAATGAAATAATCATGTTCTCAACCGCCGCCGACTATGGATTCAACACGGCTGAGCTGGGCGATGAAACCTACAGTGTCAAAAAGGAGCTGGAAACATCATTGTTCCAGCCAAAAGAAGAAAATGACATCTTCATGCATACTTACTACATGGTCGTAAAAGACACGGTGGAAATTGAAAAACTCTGCAAAACTTTCGACAATACAGCTGCTAATGAACATATAACTACTTACCGCTTTAACCTTACAGGTACGGATCAGGATAAAAACGCCTTTGTTCAGAAAGCACGGACATGGTGCGGTACGCTTTCGAGCGACAACAGTGTCGAAAACGGTGTTGGCGGCAGGCATGAAATGGCTTCAATGAACGGCGGCCTGATATTCATGGGCATCTTTTTCAGCATCATGTTCACGATGTGCCTTATCCTGATCATGTACTACAAGCAGATAGCAGAAGGATATGACGACAGGGAAAACTTCGATATAATGCAGAAGGTCGGCATGAGCGACGCAGAAGTGAGAGGGACGATCAGGAAGCAGATCCTCATGGTATTCTACTCTCCGCTGCTTATGGCCATACTGCATACCATGGCCGGCTTCAGCATGACGGCAGGCTTGCTTGGCGCAATAAACCTGTTCGACAGAGGCCTGATAATAAAATGCGCCCTGATCGTGTCAGCCCTGTTCATAATACTTTACGGATTCAGCTACAGTATAACATCAAGGACCTATTACGGTATCGTCAAAAAAATGAATGAAGATACAGTAATGTAGTTTATCAAAGTCAGTGTTTCTATAGTTAAGGCAGGATCCATAACAGATCCTGCCTTATAGTTTTGCTATAACAGCACCTCAGGCTGCTGTTTCACAGTCTTTGTGTTTTACAGTCATCACGTTTCGCATTCTTTGCGTTTCACAGCCCTTTGCTCTGCGCCCTTATATAGTCCACTGATTGCTTATTATCCCTGTCAGCATCCAGCTGTCTTCATATTGCTGGAACACCAGCCGCAGGCTTTTCCAATCCAGTCCGGTATTTTCGGGAGTGCCGGGATAGTAATACTCCACGATAATGGAATTTCTGTAGACCTCAAACTGGTTCTCATACATGATCGTATTGCTCAATACGGTATTGTACCCAATATTCGTGACATTTGCAAAATCCACCGGGTATATGAACTCCTTGTAATAATCTCCGGGAGTCAGTTCGATATCAAATCCCGAACCGTCATAATACCCCCACATGTATGTGTTATCATCAGTGAAAAAGTTCTTTATCCCTTCACTGTCAAAGACCAGATCTCTTTCCGGTGAAGGACAGGTATAAGGAGTGAATCTTATACCAAACTCAGGATGTGCAAACCCCGAAACCGTATCAAAATCCTTATCGGCTATTGCATGGATGACCTTATCAGCGATCTCCTTTATAATGCCCTCGGCAACATCAGGTGCTATGTCGGGACCTGCTGCGATAAAATCATCGAGCCCAAGCCCTTCGCCATTTGCCCCAAGCGTCGGATCGCTACCCTTTTCGGATGCGGTATCATCCCTATCTTCAGTTGCTTCGTCATTAGCTTCAGACGCAGGACCGCTCACTTTTCCAGATGAGGCGTCATCCCCTTCTTCAGACGCGGTATCGCTCCCTTCTCCAGATGAAGCGTTATCCGAAGTGCCATCAACGGTGCCTTCCGTATTGCCGGCTGAGGGCAATGTTCCGCCCTCCCCGCTCCCATCCGAAACATCCAATGCCGCATCCTGTCCGGTTTCCCGCTTATCGTTGCTTATCAGCGAGCATCCATACAGTAATGCGGAAATCAATATAATCACCAAAAATATTATTGTCAGTCTTTTAGCCAATGTGTAACCTCCAACCTGGTACGGCATCTTAACAAGATATCAATATATATTTACAGATCCTCATAGCTGAACATATCAAAGTCTGCCCATACGCTCTTTGTGTGCAGGTCGGCAGCAAATATGCCGATGAACGCTCCCGTAAACATCTGATGTGCATACTCATCAGCCAGCAGCGTCATATCGAATGGCATGCCGATCGGAACATATTTTTCACCGTCAGTACTGTATGAAAGCGTCAGTGAAGGACCATCTATATATGCCTGCAGCCACAGCGGCTTGCCTTCAGGTACCGGCACAGGCTTGCACAGCTCCCTGAGCCTGTTCTCGGAATACAGGTATGCAGTCACGCAATGGCCCAGATTCTCGTCAAACGTCTTGTACAGAGCATAGTGATTATTGCTGTTGTAGTATACCGTCAAGCCCGCCATGTGATGGTAGCGCTCGGGCGAAAACTCCATCTTTGTCGCTGCCTTTGCCTTAAACGACGTTACCCGTCTGGCAACCAGGCTTACATCATACCGGCTCGTCAGCGAATCGCGTCCGCGCAGGCGGAGATATCCGTCACGCGAGACAAGATCGGCCCAGTCCGGTGTGATCGGGTTTCTGGGTGAGCAAAAATGCGAGCTGAGGCAGCCGCCGTCAAAATCAGATATATTGCTTTCTTCAGCAAATACATGTTCAGGCAGGTTTGGCGCAGGCGTTTCAGCTTTGGCTATATTGCTGCCGTCCGCCATCCTGAGCCACCCGTCGCTTGTCCAGACCATTTTCTGTATAGCCGTCTCGCGTCCGAGGTAACATCTGCGCTGGGGCAGTATTGGCCGTCCGCATAGGTGCACCATGTACCATTCGCCGCTCTGCGTCTCGACCAGCGAACCGTGTCCCGCTTTCTGCACTCCCGCCTCAGGGTTGCACAATTCAGGCATCATATAAGGGTTCGCTTCGCTTGCGGTAAACTCCCACGCAGCACTGGTTATCACTGGATTGGCAGGATCCGGCTCATACGGCCCCGTAACAGACCGGGATCTCAAAACCGCCGCACAATGCCCATAGCCTGTACCACCTTCAGCAGTTATCAGGTAATACATGCCGTCGTGCTTATAGATATGCGCTCCTTCAACAAAGCCTCTTTTCGTGGCTCCACGTGTGATGACCACAGGTTCGCCTTTCAGCGTGAAGCTCTTCATATCAAATTCCTGGATCACTATCGATCTGTTATCCATATTACCGGGGCGGAAATCCCTGTCTTTGTTGACCAGCCACATCCTGCCGTCGTCATCGTGGAACAGCGACGGATCGAATCCGCTGGAATTAAGGTAAACAGGCTTGCTCCACTCGCCTCTTATATCGTCGGTCCATATCAGATAGTTGTCCACATCGAAGAACCAGGGGTTGCTGCAGTGAACATTTGAATATATAAGGTAAAATCTCTTTTCCGCTTCACTATAGCTCAGGCATGGAGCCCATACACCCTTTGAAGCCTCCTCGCCTGTAAGATCCAGATACTCTCTTGTTTTCAGTGCATGTCCGGCAAGCTCCCAGTGTATAAGATCACGGGAGTGGTAAATCGGAACGCCGGGAAACCATTCGAAGGAAGATACTGCAATATAGTAGTCATCCCCTGCGCGAACAATGGACGGATCCGGGTTAAATCCGGGAAGAATAGGATTTTTGATAGTTTTCATGTTATCCTCCGATAAAATGTGATTTCTTGATGCTATATCG
>CAZQUQ010000021.1:0-23035 GCA_964596445.1 uncultured Oscillospiraceae bacterium | reverse complement strand
AAATTTGCATTTATATTTCCCGAAACCATGATATGATTAAATAAGGGCGAAAAATTTACCACTTCGCTGAACAGAAAAATGAAGTCCAAGGAGGGTTGATCCATGCATAAAAATGTAACTGAGAACCAGGCATTAGGGCAGCATGCTTTGTTTTTTGATCCTCTAAACAAAGTTGCCAAGTTTGAGAAGAATGAAAAGGGCGAATTTACTATCTACTATGTAGATGAAAAACCTGCAGTCAGAGTTCTTGAAAATGGAGATGTAGAGTTCAACTATTATGCTCCGGGAGCAAAATCGGTACGGGTCGAAGGGATAGGAGGCTCCATGCCCCAAAAGTTTGACCTGCAGCCGGCAGGAGATGGCTATTGGCATGCGGTTGTCCATGATATCGCACCTGGATTTCACTATCATCGCTATTATGTAGATGGAGTGCAGGCAACGAATATAAAAGCGCCGTTTGGCTATGGATGCTTTGAAGTCATCAACTACTTTGAAGTACCAAATGCCGAGGACTGCGATTTCTTCATGCTCAGGGATGTTCCTCACGGAACGGTCAGAATGGAGCTCTTCAAGAGTTCATTGACCGGCCGGACACGCTGCTGTTACATTTATACACCGCCCGGCTATGACGAGAATCTCTCCAGGAGATATCCCGTACTTTACCTTCAGCACGGAGGCGGTGAGAATGAGACAGGATGGATATGGCAGGGCAAAATCAACTACATAATGGACAATCTCCTTGCTGAAGGGAAATGCGAGGAAATGATTATCGTCATGAACAGCGGATATGTCTTTAAGCCTGGAGCAGAGCAGGACGGCAGCGGATTGGGCTGGTTTGACGAGATGCTTGTAAAGGACTGTATACCGTTTATCGATTCAAGATACCGTACGCTGGCCGACAGGACCGGCAGAGCGGTGGCAGGCCTTTCAATGGGAGGCATGCAGTCGAACGTTACTATTATGAAAAACCTCGATTTCTTTGCAAATGTGGGGATTTTCAGCGGTGGCTTTACTGTCAAAGGCAAAGGCTTTGATTTGACAGACTTGTTTGAAAACCCTGAGAAATGCAATGAGACCTTCAAATTGCTTTTCGTCTCCATCGGACAGCAGGAGCAGGGATATGTCCAGCTTGAAGAAAGGATGAATGAACTTCGTCGGAAAGGTGTAAAAAATGTTTTTTATTCCTGTCCCGGATATCATGAATGGGATGTATGGCGTTACAGCGCAAGGGAATTCTTAAAATTAGTGTTCAAATAGTGATGATCGCTGTGAGCATGCAAAGCTGCCGGCGTATCTTATACAAAAGTATATCCTATACAAAAAAGGGAGGATAATGATCAATGCCTATCAAAACAGAAAGAATCGCTCTAAAATACGAAGCAATGCCGCTGGATGACCGCAGAAGGATCCTGCCGGAGAGAAGCGTATGCAGCTTATATCCGTCCGGTGATTACGCAGACTGCCTAAGTACCGGAAATGGTTCTCAAAGAATAGATGTGCTTGGAGATCCATATGCGGAGCAGCTTGCATTTACACACGAACTCCTTTATGAACCTATAAGGGCAAAGGCTCCTGAACCGCCTGATCTGACAGGAGTTTTGCCGAAGATACGCAGTTTGCTGCTTGAAGGCAGGCTTGCAGAGGCGGGAGAGCTGGTGCATCAGGTCCAGCTCGATGCAGGCTATGGACCTATCCTGAATAAATGGAACGACAACATTGTACCGCCAAACAGCCTGAGGCTGCACAGGGCGTTCTGGCTTGACATCGAACAGCCCGAAGCTGATAACACCAGAAACTACTTGCGGTGGTTGGATATGCTCAATGGAAAAATAACAGTCCAGTGGGAAAATGACAGCGGCTCTTTCAAGCGTGAATTGTTTGCGTGCTATAAGGATGACGTTGTGGTCCAGCGCTATAGCGCTCCCAGGGGCGCTCTTGACGTAAAGCTCAGGATAAAGCTGCCCATGGAAGGGAAAGGATTTTATGATGGAATGAAATTCCCTGAACTGGTTTCATATAAGCTCGATATCAATGAAGATCTTATTTCATTAAGTCTTGCATATTGTCCTGATTTTGGACAAAAGGGCTACGTATCGGTGTTACGGTTTATCCGCAATGGTGGCAAAACCGAATGTACCGGCGATGGGATCCATGTCACAGAGGCCGACAGTCTGATAGTGCTCTCAAAAACAGTCAGGTTCGAAGATAACTTTACATTTGACTGTGCGAAGGCTGTTATTGAAAAAATCAAATCGATAGATCCCGACTTTGATAAAATGCTGGCATATAATCAGGAACATATCGGATCCCGAATGGAACGTTCACGGCTTTATATGGGCGACAAGGGGGATTTTGCACTGTCGGCAGAAGAATTATTCGCACGGTCCAATACCGAGTATGCGATAGATGGGACGCTGATGGACAAGCTTTATGACATGGGGCGTTTCTATCAGATAATGGATACCGGTGTGACTCCTCCGATGTGGGGACAGCATAATATCAACACTAATCTGCAGGTCTGCGCGGGGAACAATACCGGACTGTTTGATGAAATGGATGTTTACTTCAAGTATTACGAGAGTAAGTTCGATGATTTCAGGATCAATGCCAAAAGGCTGTTCGGCGCAAGAGGGCTGCTTTGCACTGTACACTGTGATTATGATAACGGACTGTTCTATCATTTCTCAAAAACATACCCGCACTACTGCTGGACCGGGTGCCTTGGATGGATCTACAATGAGCTGTGGGGCTATTGGCTGGTGACCGGTGATAAGGATTTCCTCAAAAACCGTATTGTACCGGCACTTAAGGAGATAGCACTGTTCTTCGAGGACTATGCCTGCGACCGCGGGCCTGATGGACATGTGATATTCTATCCGTCGTTCTCTCCTGAGAATCCTACTCCAAATCCGGACTACCAGACGGTCACATGCAAGGATATCAGCCCTACCCGGATCAATTCGGTAATGGATATTGCCATATGTCGGGAAGTACTGGACAACCTCATCACAGCATGTAATGTTTTAGGTATAGAGCAGGAAAATATCAGTCACTGGGAGCGGCAGAGAGAAGAGCTGCCCGTTTATCTGCTGGATGAGGAAGGTGCGCTGAAGGAATGGGCATGGCCTGACATCGAAGAAAACTACAATCACCGTCATGTGTCGCATCACTATGATGTATGGCCCGGCCGCGCGGTAACTCCGGAAACAGATCCCGACCTGGCAAAAGCCATAAAGATGTCCAATAGGAAAAGAGGACAGCAGGACGACTCTGCTCATGGAATAATACACCGATGCTTTACTGCGATCAGATTGAAGGATATGGAGGAAATGATGCAAAACCTGTCCCAGTTGATCAATCATGGTTTTGTGACACGGGCTTTGCAGACGCGGCATTTTCCGCACAGGGGCCAGTTCCCCGACCTGCAGGGTGCTATGCCGGCAATTTTGCTCGAGATGTGCGTCTTTTCCGCTCCGGGCACGGTGGAGTTCCTGCCGGCTATGCCTGAGTATATTGACAAAGGCGCAATAGAAGGCATATGGCTTTATACATGGGCAAAGCTTGAACGCATGGAATGGTGCGGCAGCGGTGTAAAAGCGATACTGGTGTCAAATAAGGCGCAGACACTTACCTTGTGCTGCCGCAGGAAAATGTCATCGATACGCGTAAACGGCAAAGAGATGCAGCCGGACGGAGACAATGTAAAATATGATTTTGCCGAAGGAGAAAGTGCGGAGGTGGAGATAACTTTCTAGTTATTTGCTGGTTTTGCCTGATCCTGTCTTACTGAACTTCATTAATTCTTATGATAGCGAGGTATGAAAATGAGCAATGAAATCTATGAAAACCAAATACTGAGGTCGCAGATGCTGCTTTTTGATCCGCCGCAGAAGAAAGCGGTGTTTGTTCCCCCTGCTCCCGGTTCTGATGAAAAAATGAAGATAGTGCTGGAAGAAACAGAGCAGAAAGTGAAAATAGGTGAAAACGGTGTAGAATTCAACTTCTATGCTCCTAATGCAAATAAAGTCGAAGTGGCGGGACTTGGCGGGGGATTCTCCAGAGAGCGCAATCTGATGACCCGCAAGTCCGACGGATGGTGGACTGTGACCGTATCAGGGATCAAGCCGGGATTTCATTATTATGAGTACTTCGTTGACGGCAATAAGCTTGTGAACCCTGATACCATGTGCGGCTTCGGATGCTTTTATGCGATCAACTTTTTTGATCTTCCCTCTGATGAGGATGATTTCTGGATGCTGAAGGATGTTCCGCATGGTGATGTCCGTATGGAATATTACAGATCATCCGTGACAGGCCGGATCAAGTGTGCATGGGTCTATACTCCTCATGGATACGAGGCAGGAACGCAGCGCTATCCCGTACTTTATATCCAGCATGGAGTAGGAGAGAGTGAGACAGGCTGGATATGGCAAGGAAAGCTGAACCTTATCGCAGATAATCTCATAGCAGAAGGCAAATGCGAGAAGCTTATAATAGTCATGAACTCAGGCTATGCATTCAAGGAGGGAGAGGATCCCGTCTTCTTCCCGGGAGACTTTGATTCGGAGCTTGTTAACGACTGCATACCATATATCGATAAAAAATACCGGACTATTGCCGACAGAAAGCATAGGGCAATAGCAGGACTTTCTCTTGGTTCTGTGCAGGCATTCTATTCAGCAATGAAGCATCGTGATATTTTTTCAGGCATGGGCGTCTTTTCAGGCGGTTTTCCGATCAAACGACCGGAATACGACTATAGGGACTACTTTGCAAATGCTGATGCAGTCAATTCCGATTTTGACCTGATCTTTGTTTCAGGCGGTGACGACGAGGGGTTCAAGGAGAGGACCCTTCCCGTTATCGAAAAGCTTAGGGCAGGCGGGGTAAAAATCAGCGATTACCACAGGACGGGCTATCACACATGGGATGTGTGGCGTTTTTCCCTGTATGAATTTTTGCAGAAGCTGTTTAAACGGTAAGGAAGCTCATATATGAGGAGGCTGTTTTATGCTGAGGAAAGAGATCATAGATAACCAGGCACTTTCGGCACATGCTCTGTTTTTTGATGATGTGCACCGCGGTCTTATATTTGCAAATGATAAGGACGGGAACCCCGCGGGACGTTATGTCACTGAACCCGAAGGCTGCAAAGTCCATGAAAACGGTGATGTAACATTTTCCTTCCATGCACCTGATGCAAAGTCTGTTGAGGTTGCTGGGCTGCCTTCCGGCGATGGCAACAGTAAGTGCAAAATGACCAGGGACGAGGCCGGATGGTGGCATGTGACCGTGTCCGGGATCGATTCCGGTTTTCATTACCATGAGTATTATGTAGACAACACACGGGCTATAAATCCACATGAGCCATATGCTTATGGCTGCGGGCGGATAATGAATTTTTTTGAGATGCCCGATAAATACTCAAAGTTTTATCTTCTGCAGGATGTACCCCATGGCACTGTCAGGATGGATTACTTCAAAAGCTCATATCTCGGCAGATTCTGCAGCTGCTGGGTATATACTCCGCCGGGATATGAAGATGATCCGGACAAGCGTTACCCGGTACTGTACCTGCAGCATGGCGGAGGCGAGTCTGAAACCGGCTGGATATGGCATGGCAAAATAAACAACATTGTTGACAATATGATCGCAGATGGACTATGCAAGGACCTGATCATCGTAATGAACCACGGGACTGTATACCGCAAGGATGACAGTGATATGGAAGAGCCTGCTTTAAGTTATGTTGAAGAAGTAATCGTACATGACTGTATTCCATTCGTCGATTCCAAATACCGTACTATCCCCGACCGCCGCAGCCGTGCGATAGCCGGACTTTCTATGGGAGCCGGACAGGCTCTTCGCACCTGCGTAAGATACAATGATATTTTTGCATCCGCAGGGATATTCAGTTCCCTTTTTACGAAAGATTCGGCGGATACAAAGAGGCTGACGGAAAATGCGGATATATTTAAAAATAATTTTGACTTACTGTTTGTCGGGGTCGGTGAGTACGAGCATACTTATGAGTTTAACAGGCAGCTTATGAGAGATCTGCGCCTGCAAGGCGTGCCCAACGTATTTTTCAGTGCTCCCGGCGGACATGAATGGCATGTCTGGCGTTACTGTGCCCGTGAATTTATTGCACGCTTATGGCGGCAGTAATTTTTGTCCACGGTGAGGGCTTTCAGGTGAAAAACAAATTTATTTGCTGGAGGAGATGAATGATGGGAAAAATTATTAATCAGGCATATCGGGAGTTTGGACTTTTCTTTAACCCGGCTTACCTGAAAATGCGCCTGTATACGGATGAAAAGGGCAACACCGGTCCTCGGCACTGTCCTGAGAAGGAAGGTGTCCGTATACTTGAGAATGGGGATGTCGAGTTCAATTTCTACGCTCCGGATGCTAAATCGGTCGAGGTCGCAGGCCTTGGCGGGGCAATGACCAATAAACGCCACAGTATGGAACCGGCAGGGGAAGGTTATTGGAGAACCGTTGTCAGCGGTATTCCGTCCGGATACCATTACCACTTTTACTATGTTGACGGAAACTGTGTTGTAAACCCGCTTGCCCCTATCGGATACGGCTGCCACCAAAGCATCAATTTTTTTGAGAAACCTGATGATAACCTTGATTTTTACGAATACAAGGATGTTCCGCACGGTACGATCCATATGGAGATATTCAAATCTTCCCGCACCGGCATTCCGCGCAACTGCTGGGTTTATACGCCTCCGGGATATGAGGAGAGCCCGGATGAAAAATATCCCGTTCTATACTTGCAGCACGGCGGCGGTGAGAATGAGACGGGGTGGATCTGGCAGGGCAAAATCAATTATATAGCCGATAATCTTATAGCTGAAGGCAAATGCAGAAAAATGATCATAGTTATGAATTGCCTTTATGATGTAAATTATGGGCAGAATGAGGAGTTCCTTTCAGGGGATTTCGACAGTATGCTTGTAAACGACTGTATACCGTTTATCGAAAACAAATACCGGATCAACAGGGAGCCGGGCAACCGTGCAATGGCCGGACTTTCCATGGGATCATACCAGACGCTGATGACAACCATGACTCATTTGGGCATGTTCCCGTATATCGGGTTATTCAGCGGATCCCTTGATATGAGGTGGTACTGCAGGTATAACTATTTTGAAAGATTTGAGGATGCAGAGGAGTTTAACAAAAGAGTAAAACTTTTCTTCATTGCTGTCGGCGAGGATGAGGAAAGGCTGCTGCAGTCTCTTTCCGGCCACCTTAAGAATTTTGATGAAAAAGGTATAAAGTATAAGTACTTCAGCTGTCCGGGATACCATGAATGGACTGTTTGGAGAAAGCATGCATACGAGTTTTTGCAGTTGGTTTTTAAAGACTAAAGCATATGGAATATAAGCATTAAAACGTCTGGAATTTAGTACTGAGATGTCTGGAAATATAAGTATTAAAACGTCTGGCATTAAGTACTGAAACATCTGGAATCATGAGGTGATAAAATGAAATTATTTCTGAAAGAACTGCAAACTCCCGAAACAGTGCGTTCCATGTACGTAGCCACACCGGAGACGGATCCGAAAGAGCTATGGAAATCATCATCTATAACCATACTAAGGGAGAGTTCGTCTGAAGCCTCTGTAAAGGAGATCATTGAGTCCTATGGACTGGATAAACTCGTGGATGAGCAAAAAGCCTTTCTTTTGTTTCCAAATCCCATAGAGGATAGATGGAATTATAAGCTGAAGGAAGGGCTCTCAAAAGATGCGGAATTTATTATCGCCCTGAATGATTCATTAAACTCAGGCAGCTTTACTGAAGGCTGGCGGGCAATAAATGACGTACACTATTTGCTGGGTTTTGGTGAAGGTGCTTCAATGGTAAACACACTGGCGGCTGCATTTCCGAGTGGGTCCCTTGCGGCTGCTGTTTGCACGATCGGCGGCGTTATGGCTGATGAGGCACTGGAACGTGCTGTAAATTCGCCCGTTCCAGCCTATATTATCAACGGAGATCCTCGTGCAATAGACTATTACATAAATGCGAATGATGCAGCCAAAACCAATGATGAAGACCTGTTTGCCTGCAAGCACAATCCAATGCAAAAGGTGCGGGTCGTGAAATCAAAAGGCTTTTCAAGAGAACTATGCAAAATCATGTGGGAGGAGTTTTTCTTAAGAATAAGGCGCACGAATACGACTCCGGAGGGACAGGTCGATCGCAGGATCGTACCCGAAGAATGCAATTTCATATGGCACATAAGGGATACAAGACTCGGTGATAACGACGGTCTCGATCACGATTGGCTAGAGTATATCCCTGAGAGCGTAAAGGCCGATCCGGCTAAAAAAGTACCGTTGATCATATTCAGCCATGGCATGTCCGATAATCCGCTGAAGGCAGCAGACATGGCAAAATTCCATGAACTTGGTGAAAGGGAAGGGTTCATTACGGTATATACCTTTGCGTCTGACCGTTATAAATGGAACTTAAGCATGTCCCCAGACGGCTATGATGATGTTGCATATTATCTTGCCCTGATTGATTACCTGAAAAAAACATATCCTGTCGATGAGACCAGGATATATCTGTCCGGTTTCTCGAACGGCGCAGGTATGGCCATGACGTTTGCCTTTATGCACCCTGAACTGATAGCGGCCATATGCCCGATAGATACCACATTTCCTTATGCAAGCTTCAAATTCTTCCGATTTGGAAACAACAAGCCGTTCATCACCCATGTATTGAAACCGGGACAGGAGCCGAAAAAACCGTTTATGCCAAGGGAAGACCCGGAAAGGAATCTTGCGCCGCTTCGTGAAGCCATCCGCAGACAGGAAGCAAAGCCATATCGCATGCCTGTCATGTATTTTTATGGATCCCGGGAATCGGAATATCCGATTCGGAAAGGCAGCAATCAGCAGATCCAGTATGATTTCTGGAAGGAATTCAACAATATACCTGTCAGGGAGACGGTGGATTCGGAAAGCGACGGTGTCGGGGTTATCGGCGATGATGTGTATGAACAGTTCCTGTCCAAAGAGCATCCTGACAGCAGGTTCACTCATCATGTATTCTACTCGGAGGATGAAGGCCGGAAAGATCTCTATCATTTTGTGCTTGCGCATGGCAAGGCTCATGAGGTCCACCCTGCCGAACCGGCACTGGGCTGGTCATATGTATCAAGGTTCAGCCGCAATCCTGACGGAAGCCTTAATGATGAAAAAAGTGATTAATAAACAAGATTTAATAACGTGTACCAATGCATGAAACATTACGGGGGTATTTTGCAATATAAATACTCCCGTTTTAATGGTTTTTAGAATTATCTGCCTGACAGCGGTGGACATACAGCAAAATTTGCAATATTTGAAGCAAAAAAGTCAAAGAGTTTATCGACAGAATTAGTTATAATGAAATATATGAAGGCAGTGGAGCAGGAGGGAAAAATGAGTAAGTTTATTTTATCAGCCTTTGCAGATGAGATCGATCCAAAGCTCGATGTGCAGCTGGATGTTCTTGACCAGCATGGGATCAGTTATTTCGAACTGCGCGGAGTGGATGGGAAAAATATCACCCAGTACTCGCTGGATGAAGTCAGGGGTATCAAAAAGCAGCTGGATGACAGGGGATTCAGGATCTCTGCCGTCGGATCGCCGATCGGGAAAATAAAGATCACTGATGAATTTGGCCCCCATTTGGATCTGTTCAAACATACCCTGGAGATTGCTGAATTTTTAGATACCAGGTACATTCGTATGTTCAGTTTCTTTATCCCGGAGGGGGAAGATCCGAAAAGCTATCGGGGAGAAGTCATGGCTCGCTGGAAGCAGTTCATGGAAGCGGCTGAGGGAACCGGGATCACGCTGCTCCATGAAAATGAAAAGGATATCTACGGAGATACTGCGGAACGGTGTCTTGACCTGGTAAGAGAGATGAACAGCGAAAATCTCAAGCTCATCTTTGATCCGGCCAACTTTGTCCAGTGTGATGTAAAAACCTATCCGGAGGCTTATGAACTGTTAAAGGAGCATATCGTCTACCTGCATATCAAGGATGCGGTATACAGTGATCATCATGTGGTGCCTGCCGGACAAGGAGACGGAAAGGTGAAGGAGATCCTGGATAGCCTTTACAGGAAGGGATTTGAAGGGTTCCTCTCCATAGAGCCTCATTTATGGAATTTTGTTGGCTTTGCGGAACTGGAAAACAGGAAGGTAGAAGCAAGCACGGAGGATTCGGGATCCCAGAAGTTTGCCATAGCAGCTTTCGCACTAAAGAAGCTGATCAGCGAGATCACGGGATAGCTGCAGGTTCGGTATTGCATCCATATACAGCAAGAGGTTTATCGCAGACAAATCACTGGCTGAAGGGCTGCCAGTGAGGACTATCTATAAGCGAATCATCTAAAACAAGTAGTTGAATGAATCAGTAACAGGAGGAGACAAAATGGGAAAGGTACGCATTGGAATCATTGGTATCGGAAATATGGGGAGTTCCCATGCAGAGAACCTGGCTGCAGGGAAAGTACCAGGGGCAGAATTGACAGCAGTGTGTGATCTGCGGCCGGAAAGGCTGGAATGGGCACGAAAGGTACTGGGGGAGAATGTGCAAAGATTTGCTTCTCCGGATGAACTGTTCCAGGCAAAGGTGATCGATGCAGTAATGATCTGTACCCCTCACTATAGTCATCCTCCGCTTGCGATCCAGGCTTTTGACAATGATCTGCATGTATTGATAGAAAAACCTGCCGGGGTTTACACGAAGCAAGTCAGAGAGATGAACGAAGCAGCAGCCAGAAGCAGCAAATGCTTCTGTATCATGTATAACCAAAGGACCAATCCGTTATATCAAAAAGTCAAGGAACTGATAGAAGCCGGAGAGCTAGGAGAGATCCGAAGAACCAACTGGATCATCACATCCTGGTATCGTCCTCAGAGTTATTATAACAGCGGCGGATGGAGAGCGACCTGGAGCGGCGAAGGGGGAGGCGTCCTTCTGAATCAGGATCCGCATCAATTGGACCTCTGGCAATGGATATGCGGGATGCCTGTACGTGTGCGGGCCTTCATGGGGTTTGGCAAGATGCATGATATTGAGGTGGAAGACGATGTAACTGCTTATGTTGAGTACAAGAACGGAGCCACAGGCGTATTCGTCACTTCCACCAGTGATGCGCCCGGCACCAATCGTCTGGAGATCACAGGAGACAGGGGCAAAATAGTCATAGAGGACGACAAGATTACTTTCCACCGGCTGCGGATATCGGAAAGACAGTTCAACAAAGAATATAAAGGCGGATTCGGACAGCCGGAATGCTGGGTATGCGAAGTTCCTGTCAGCGGACACCAGACCGGACATGTGGGTATTATGAACAACTGGGTGGATGCCATTACCAACGGAGCTCCGCTGTTGGCCCCCGGACAGGAGGGTATCCTGGGATTGACGATTTCCAATGCGATGCATTTATCTGCATGGACTGACGATTGGGTGGAGTTGCCCATAGATGAGGATCTGTTCTATGAAAAATTGCAGGAAAGAATAAGGAACTCCACCTTCAGGAAGAACACTGAGGATGTAACTTTGGATGTGCGAGGGACCCATTAACAGGGTCTTTTGCCTTTATATAAGGGAGATGCCTTTAAGGGAAATGCCTTTGTCTTCGGCAGATATTTATAGGAATATTCATGGAAGGGCTTTCAATTGAGGATAACGGTATTCTTACTGAGCTATATGCTGTGTAAAGCGGTCCAGTTCAAATTTTATCATATGGATGTGATATAAAAGATGGATAAGATAAGAGTCGCTATTATCGGGTGCGGATCAATTTTTGGGATCCATGCAGACGCTGTTGTTAGGTCTGAGTTCGCAGAACTTGCTGCAGTTGCAGATATAAGGGAAAGTGCAGCAAAAATGGCTGCCTCCCGATATGGCTGTGAGTATTATACAGACTACAGAGAAATGCTGAGAGACTCCAGAGTCCAGGCAGTTCATATCTGCACACCTCATCATCTCCATGTCTCCATGGCTGTTGATGCGATGAAGGCAGGGAAGCACGTACTGACGGAAAAGCCTGTCGCCCTGAACGTTAATGAAGCGGCGGAAATGGCGCAAGCAGCCAAAGTTTATAAGAAGCATCTGGCTGTATGTTTTCAGAACCGCTTCAATCCAACTTGCGTGAAGGCAAAGGAAGTGATCGGTTCCGGCCTGTTAGGCGGCATAAAAGGAGTTAAGGGAATAGTTACCTGGCATCGGGATGAATCCTATTATACAGAAAGCGACTGGAAAGGATACAGGAGGACGGCGGGCGGCGGTGTACTTATGAACCAGGCTATCCATACACTGGACCTGATGCAGTGGTTTGGCGGCGAAATGGCGGCGATCAAGGGACATGCAGATACCCGGTGCCTCCGGAATGTAACCGAAGTGGAAGATACGGCCGAAGCCACGATATATTTCAAAAATGGCGCCAAGGGAATTTTCTACGGAACCAATTGCTATACGGACAACTCTGCGGTATTGATCGAGGTTCACTGCGAGAACGGGCTGCTGACGATCCAGGATGGGGAACTGTACATGACCCGTGATGGGAAAAGAGAGCTATTGGCCAGCGACCAGGCAGCCTCCGGCGAGAAATCCTATTGGGGACTGAGCCACGAGAAGCTGATCAGGCATTATTATGAATGCCTGCTGAATAACAGAAGGGACTATATAAGCGTTTCGGATGCTTCAGCATCCATTGAGATGATCAAGGGGATCTATGACTCATCTGAAACTGATCGAGAGTACCTGTTCGGCGAATATCAGATGCTGAAAATGCTTGATTAATGAAAAGGCACAAATGGACCCTGAAGGAGGATATATATGAGTGATCCAAAATTTGCAGCACAGCTTTATACGCTTCGGGAGTATCTGAAAACTCCGGAGGACATTGTAAGTACGTTTAAAAGGGTTAAGGAAATCGGGTATGATGCCGTTCAGGTATCGGGAATGGGAGTCATTGATCGGGGAAAGGCAGAACTGGTGAAAAAAACCGCAGAAGAGTTGGGATTGACTATCTGTGCGACCCATGTCGGCTTTGAACAGTTGGAAAATGATATGGAATGGATAATCGAGTTTCATAAAATGTGGGATTGCAGATATGTTGGTCTAGGGTCGATGCCGGACCGATTTCGCGGCAGCAGGGAAGGATATATCGAATTTGCAAAGATAGCGGATGGGTTCGGAAAGGTTTTAAGTGAAAACGGACTGCGCTTTATATACCACAATCACAATTTTGAATTTCATAAATTTGACGGACTGACAGGGATGGAGATCCTGTTCAATGAAACAGATCCGAAATACTTCGACTTTGAAATCGATACCTATTGGGTACAGGCCGGAGGCGCCGATCCCATCGAATGGATCAGGAAGCTGAAAGGCCGTATGGATGTCGTTCACTTCAAGGACATGGTAATGCATGAAGGTAAGCAAATAATGGCTGAAGTCGGAGAAGGAAACCTCAATTGGCCGGGCATCATAAATGCATGCAGAGAGATCGGCGTAAAATGGATCCCGGTGGAGCAGGACACCTGCCTGCGCAACCCCTTTGAAAGCCTCAGCATCAGTTTGAATAACTGTCTTTTTATGGTGCCAGGCACCACAAAAGGATAGTTATTTTCGCTGTTAATCGATGAGCTCAAGTTCTCTTGCGCGAAGCACGGCGTCGTATACGTTATTGACTTCAAGCTTTTGGTAGGCAACTTTTGTGTGGGAGCGGACAGTATTGATGGAGAGGCCTGTCATTTCTACGATCTCTGCGTTTTTATAGCCCTTTGCCAATAGCTCCAGTATGTATTTTTGCTGCCTGGACAGCTTTATCGGCTTACCGGAGGCACAAGCTATCCCCTTGTGCCTCTTTGACATACTGTATGCAGCCTGATAGACCTCATGCATATATTTGCTGCCCGGCACAGATATGCCGTCAGTGCCTGATTTCTTCATCAACCTGCTGAGAACGGGCAGTATCGCCTTTCCCTCATCTGCAAAGACCCTCACAAAATTATATGGTTCGGCTTCTGCCAGCGCAGACTGAAGCATCAGGACTGCCTCCTGCTTCTTTCCCGTTATCCATGAGATAATGATCAAAAGCACGGTGGCCTCAATGCTGTCAAGAAGCCTGCCGAAATCGCATGATAATGCTTTTATGTGTTCGCACAGCATTTGTGCTTTTTTGAATTCGCCCAATATGATATAGGCTCTGACCGTAGTGAAGTTCAGAAATATCTTATGCAGCTCCATATCCTGCCGATCGCTGACAAAATAGTTATCCAGCCATGCCGATG
This sequence comes from uncultured Oscillospiraceae bacterium, assembly GCA_964596445.1. Classification (GTDB taxonomy): domain Bacteria; phylum Bacillota; class Clostridia; order Acetivibrionales; family DTU013; genus DTU013. The sequence goes on along the minus strand of CAZQUQ010000021.1, from coordinate 8,711 downwards.
CTGCCGCTTTTTCGCCGTCGAACAGCTTTATTTTTGCCTCGTATGCTGACAAAACAGGGTGCAGGTACAGCAGATTATTGGCATCCAGGAACTTCTTTATGTCGTTTCTGCACCGGTCGGCCTCTTCCTCCTTGCCCATTGCAAAAAGACATGATGCTATATGCACCTTTGATAAAAACACGAGTTCATCCGAATCTGTGGCCGGATTGGGGGAAACGAGGGATAACGACTCCTTTAACTGGTTCTTTTCATACAGCAGACCTGCCCGTACACCTGATTCGATAACAGGATAATATTTGCCGAGCATCATGAAAAAGACCTGCCGGAATTCAGCAAAATGCTTCTCCGTGTCCAGAGCGTAATGCGAATAGTCCCGGTGAGTCCTGTGGAAGGTAGGGAAATACTGGCACTGGGATTTCGGAACACTCTGTTCATCGACTGTGACCGCGCCTCCGGCCGGCAGCCTTGACATCTGTTGCGTAAAGGTGTATCGGGGATCTATGGTAAAGAGGAAAAGCATATTTTCAATGAACATTTTATATTCTTTGATTATATCTTCAATATGCTCATATATTCTGTCCAGATAATAATAGAAATTCCCGGCGTTGCTGAAAAATAGGGCGTACCAGGCGCAGCCGATATACAGATACGGATTGCGTTCGAGAAAATCCGCGGGAAGCTCATTTATAAACGAGATCCTTGACAGCTCGGAAGCTGACTTTCCCGTACCGCTCCAGAAGTGGTACAGCGCTGCGGCAGTTCCATTTTTGTCATTTGTTTTTACATAATAGCGCAGAGCGTTAAAATACATGCCTTCTTCAGAATAATACTCTCCGGCAGCCTGGTAAAGGGCATTATAGTCGACGGCAATTTCTTTTCCGGCTTCTGTCCGCAAAAAATCCAGAAACATATGATGATAACGATATTTGTCATTTTGCCTGCTGATAAATAAATTATCGCTGCAAAGGGAATCAACGATCTGCTGGGCATCAGGCATTTGTGTCAGCCGCTCGCAGAGTTTTTGTGTGAATTCGTCCACAATCGATGTCTTAATAAAAAACAGCCGCAGACTTTTATCAAATTTATCCCATAATTGCGCCTTTATATAGTCATACAGAAAGTCTCCGGCGATTTTATGATTGGCAGTGATTTTTCCACTCAATGCCAGAGCGCTGACTGCAATAGCCCAGCCCTCTGTCAGCGACAGGATACCATCAGCTTCTTCCTTTGTAATAAACCTGCCATAGCTTGAGAAAAACCACCGTATCTCATCGCTTCTAAAAGTCAGATCAGCAGCTCCGATGAAAGCGAACCTGCCGTTTTCTTCAAGGGGAGCGAAATAGCGGGGCAGCTCGTTTCGGCTCAGAAAGATCACTGTTATGGACGTCGGGAGCCGATTCAGGATATAGATCATCGATTTGAGTATCTCTTCATTGGTAATAAAATAAAAATCGTCAAAAACGAGAGCATATTTCCTGTTGTCGAAGGCGAACCGGGATAAAATATCGATGGTATACTCCACCGGCGAATCGTTAAAGGAAGGCTCCAGGATAATTTTTGTCAGGCTCTCGCTTTGGGGTATGACCGAAAAGAGAGCGGTACAAAGAAATCTGAAGAAGGTCGCCGGCGTATTGTCATATTTGTCAAGCCCAAGCCAGATAGGTACATAGCCGGTTTTCCGTATCCACAGGAGCGCAGATACTGTTTTGCCATAACCGCCAGGTGCATTGACATATATGTATCGTTTGCCTGCCGCTCTGTCAAAACGCTTCAGCAGCTCTGCACGCGGAGCGCAGATCTCAGGCAGCCTGATCGGGATCAACTTGTCTGTTTGCAAATGGTGAGAACTCATATTTCTGCCTCCCTGCCATCAGCATAATAATAACATAAATTGGGTATAAATGTGAAACATTATTACATCGATGTGATATTTTTTCCTTCTGCTCTATTGTGAGATCACAGAAAAACCTCACATCCAATACAGATATCTAAGGAAAATTTCATTCAGACCTCACATCCGGTTAAATTTTACTGAAAAAATTTTTTCAAAACCTCACAGTGATGTAATTTTGCTGCCGGAAGTTTGATCTTATAATCGGATTCGAGACACATCAGGAAGAGAGGTTGAAATATGCGGGAGATACTTGACAGAAGCTTTGATTTCTCTATCCGCGCCGTAGAATTGATCAACTATCTGAATATGGAGAACAGGCCTTTCCCGCTTGGCGAACGATTCCTTTTTTGTGCTGCCGGCATCGGTATAGCGGTGAGGCTTATGCAGGAATCTGAAACGCAAGCTTATTCGGATAGGATCACGCAGGCATTGGCATATTTGGAGGAGGTGGAATATCTGCTTGAGATCATGGCGAAGACGGGGTATCTGAATGAGAAGCAAAGCCAAACGGTAACGGAAGACTGCCATAGGCTGGAAGCATTGATCAAAGAGCATCTTCAGATTGATACGGCCTCCTAGCCCGGCGCCGGGTCAACTTCCGACAAAAACGATGACAGCATTGCGGACGAATAATGACATGCTTCAGACCGGCGGCACGAAATATGATCGTGGCCGCTGATATACACCAAAACCTACATTTTTTTGTTGTTGAAGGAGGAACCAACCATGTATTACCAGCACAAACTGAAAAAGCTGACTTCATTACTGCTTTCGGCGCTGCTTCTTATGATGCTGCTGCCTGTTACGGTTCGTGCAATGATAGGAGTCACGAATGAGCAGGAATTGAGGGATGCCGTCTCGAATGCAGTCAATGGTGATATTATCAGTATTGACAGCAATATTACATTGACACAGGAACCGGCAGCGTTGACCATCAATAAAAATATCACGCTTACTTCGTCGAATGGCTCGACATTGAATATCGGGAGCCAGGCAGACAGCAGTATCACGATATCACTGGGCAGCACGGTCGTGGTGGATGGAAACCTCGTTGTGACAGGCAGCGGCACCCGCATAATCGATGTATCAGGTACATTCACACTGGCGGGAGACGCATGTATCGAGCAGACGAGGAATGAAAGCTCCGTATATGCCATATACAATAGTGATACAGGTACGGTCAATATTTCAGGAGGACAGATCACAAGTTCCTATACCGCTATCGAAAATCGAAATAAGCTGACCATAAACAGCGGGACGATCAGCGGTGTGACATATGGAATCCGTACCATGACCGGATCAGGGGAAGCTGATATAAGCGCGGGCGCTATTCAGGGCGGTACTGCTCTGTATCTGGGTTCGGGCGCAAAAGCTGATATCAGCGGAGGGACCTTTACAGGCACAGGTGCCTCATCGATTGCCTTAGGGTGCAGCGGTACAGCCGATATAACCGGCGGCACATTCACAGGAACTGTGCTGACATACGCAGGCGGCACCATCGATTTAGATGCAACTGGCGGAAATGTGAGCATTCCGGGCGGAATAGGCTTTAATCAGAGCGGACAGACAAGGAAGTACATCAATGTGATCCCTGCGCCTGTAAGCATAGATGAAGGCGATACCGCGACGATAACGCTGGAAGGAGTGTTCAGCGGGCTGTATTTTTCAATTGATACCGAAGCAACTCCTGCCGTTCTTGGGGCAAGCATTTCAAATAATGTTGTTTCATTGAATCCTTCGGCGGCAGGAACACACTCGCTGGTGCTGACGGCTCAGGATACGACCGGAGCGCCGCAGACTCTAAAACTGACCCTCCCTGTCACAGTCACAGGCTCCGCAAAGGTCTGCGCCATCGGAACCGTTCAGTATGAAAACCTGGATGAGGCCCTTGCGGCGGTCGGAACTGATGAGACGACCATCAGGCTGCTGACTGATATTACATATTCCAAAGGGATGGTCATCGACGGTAAATCTGTTATATTCGATCTCGATGGACACACTCTGAATGTAATAAATGCAGGAGGTATAGGACTGGATGTGGCGAACGGCGGTCATGTCTCCTATACCGGCACAGGATCCTTCAATGTCTCAGGTACTGAGTGCGGCGTTAAAGTGATCGGTGATGACTCGTCCGCAGCTGTGAATAATGTAACTGCAGCCGGTGATGGTTCGACAGGCGTTTTTGCAGATTCTGCCGGACAAGTGACAGTCAACGGCAACATAAATGTGACAGCCGATGAGGAAGGCGGAAATGTTATAGGCGCTTATGCCTATGGTGAGTACACCAATATAGCTGTTAACGGCGGTATCTTTGTTGAAGGTGATAATAGCTGGGGTGTATTTGCACGCTATTTAAGCACTATTGAAGTGGATGCTCAAACCGGCGACAGTATTACAATAACAGGCAATTATTCTAAAGCTTCTGAAGCTTACAACGCAACTGTGACCGTGGATGGCAGCATATCGGCTTCAGGTTATTCTGTCTGCGGTGCAGTTTCCAGCAATTTAGGCCTATTGACGGCGGGAGATATTACGATCAGCGGCGACGGAGCTAAAGGTTTGGATGTATGCGATTTAGGTGAAGTTATAGTAAATGGCAGCATAAATGCAGCCGGAGATCACAGTTATGGCGTCTATGCTTACAGAGGTGAAGGAGACGGCGGTACAGCGACGGTCAATGGCAATGTGGCTGTGTCCGGAGACAACAGCAAAGGTATTGTCATACAGAATTTCGGCGGAAAACTCAGCACGGTAACGGTAAACGGAAGTGTCGAGGCCGTATCGACCGGTCTGGATACAAGACTCGGTCATGTACATATTACCGGCGATGTCAAATCCTATACTTACTATGGTGCAAGTGTGAAGGAAAGCGATGTCGTTATCGATGGCAATATCGATGCACCTTCTTACTTGTATATAAACGACATCGACATGCCCGATGATTCATATAGCAATATCGATGAGCAGGGATACAGTGTATATGAAGGAGATGACGGAAGCATCGTAAAAGTCGGCAACATAACAAACAGACTGCCTGTCGTAATAACATTCACGGTGACTGCGGCCGACATCACCGATACCAGCGCTCACCTTCGCGGCAGTGTGACAGATGAGGGAAGCTCGCCTGTCACCGAGTATGGATTTAAATATAGTGATGGTTATAACCATACGATTATGGGTGCCGGCCCGGCTGACAGCTTCACGGCTGATCTGACCGGCCTTACTCCCGGAACGGCTTACAGTGTCCGGGCTTTTGCAGTAAGCAGCGCAGGCACTGCTTATGGCCAAACTGTGACCTTTACTACTAATGCCATAGATCCGCCGGGCATGCCGATCAACCGCAGGTATCTTGCACATGACGGAGCAATGGAGCTCTTCTGGGAACCAGGTACAGATGGCGGCAGCCCGATCCTGTACTATGAGATCCTTAGGGGAGGAGATCTCACCGCGCCATGGACCAATGTGGGTAATGTCACATCGTATATGGCGGCCGGCCTTGAGAACGGCATATATTATACGTTCAGCATCCGTGCTGTTAATGCTGCCGGACCAGGCGAAGCGGGAGTGATAAACGGACGCCCGAATATCCCGACAGTCCCCGGTCCGCCCAGAGAGCTGTATGCTCATAACTCCAGCCAACAGGTCAGTGTGTCCTGGAGAGAGCCATGGTCGAACGGCTACAGGGACATCACCGGCTACCAGGTGTCATCGGACGGTTCTAACTGGGTGGATGCGGATCACAGCAGTGCCCATACTTTCACAGGTTTGACCAACGACGCTGTCTATACCTTCTATGTGCGTGCAGTCAATGAAATTGGTGCAGGTGAGCCTGCACATATCGAAGGCAGACCCAGATCATACGGCGGCGGGAGCTATGGCCCCGGCATTCCGACTGCCCCTCCTGCTCAGACTCTTGTAAAGGCGGATGTTCTTGACTCCGGAGGCAATGTTGCAAAAACCGTCACCGCAACTCATGACAGAAATACGGGAACCGTCACGGCAGAAGTGGACTCAGCCTCCTTAGCCGGTGCATTTGAGACATCGGAAGCTGATGAAGACGGAGTTGTTTCAATAGAAATCGTCATGCCGGAGATAGAAGAAGCAGAGGCATACGGGATAACTCTTCCTGCAAATGCTTTCAGTGCAGCGAATCTGACCGGAACTGTCGAGATCAGGACAGGCATTGCAACTGTGACATTGCCGGATAATATGCTGCCGGAAGACCTATCATCCGGAGCGCAAAAAATCACTCTAACGGTGGCTGCGGGAGACCCGGGCAAGCTTGATGAGGATGTGCGGGAACAGATCGGCAGCAGGCCTGTTATTGAGCTGAAGCTTGTGATAGACGGCGAACAGGCTTCCTGGAGCAATGAAAATGCTCCCGTGACTGTTGCGATACCGTACGCGCCTGCAGAAGAAGAACTCGCCAATCCTGAAAGCATCATAATCTGGTATATCGATGGGAATGGAAATGCCATATGTGTACCCAACGGGCGGTATGACCCTGTCACCGGCACTGTTGTCTTCACGACCACACACTTCAGCTATTACACGGTCGGGTATAACAAAACCGCCTTCAGGGATGTTCTTGAGGATGCCTGGTATTATGAGGCAGTGAGCTGCATTGCTGCAAGGAACATAGTACCTGCCAATGATGATGCGGTCTTCAGACCCGATACGAATCTGACACGCGGCGATTTCCTTGTGATGCTGATGCGGACTTATGAAATATCGCCAGACACAGATCCGGCAGACAACTTCTCGGATGCCGGCGATACTTATTATACAGGCTATCTTGCTGCAGCAAAGAAGCTGGGTATATCAGCGGGAGTTGGAAACAATATGTACGCGCCGGAGAGGGAGATCACGCGTCAGGAAATGTTTACGCTTCTGTATAAAGCGCTGAAAGTGATCAACAGGCTGCCGAAGGGCAATTCCAGGAAGACTCTGGCGGATTTCGCCGACGCGGATCAGATATCTTCATGGGCGAGGGAGTCCATGACATTGCTGGTCGAGACCGGAATTATCATTGGGAGCAACGGAAGACTGACACCCGGAAAAAAGATGACTCGTGCGCAAATGGCACAGGTGCTGCAAAGATTGTTGGAAACAGGTTTGAAAAATTCACTCTAAATCAAATCAGCAAAAGGGCTGTATATTAGTTGTTTCTGCGGTATCGGAAAGAGGATACTTCAAACCTGACCCCAGATCTTTTCGGTATCAGTTTGAATAACTATCCTTTTATGGTGACAGGCACCACAAAAGGATAGTTATTTTCCGCTAATCGATACTTTAAGTTTGACCTCGCAAGCGTTTTGCCATATAAATGTCAGGTTTTCCGATCCCGTTTGCATCAGGCATTACCCCCACAACACTAAAGCCCATTTTCAAGTAAAATGCGGTCTGATGTGTTCCTGGGTCAAACTTTCTTATGCGTTCAGGCAGATTATCATACAGATCGACATTGGCAAAAGAGGTTTCTCCTCCTGCTTCTTCATCGTCCGCACCGAGCCACAGTGTTATGCCTCCGCGCTCACGGGCGGCCTCTTCGGCTGCATTTACCAGCTTGGCTCCAATGCCTTTGCGCTGCATATGTCCCGCGACCACCAACGGGTGAAGCTCAAACACATTGCCGCCGTATGAAGGCAAAATTCCGCACCAACCGAGTACTTCACCGTTATCAACTGCGGCAAGAAGAGTGTTTTCCGGGATCAACCTTTCTCTGATCTCATCCAATGCCTCGTCAATGGTTGCCCAGCCCATCGGCAGCTCATCTGCCAGCATCTGAGCAGCCTGCCTTATCTGCTTTTCGTTAAGCGTGTTCATGTTCACGATTTCCATAACAATACCTCCCTTGATTACTAAAATGGCGAATGATCGGTCATTTATCAGGAGGTGCTCGTGCCAGGTGTTAACAGGGTAATCGTATGCAATACACTCTTTTCACCACCGGTTGATTATTTGATAGTTTTAGTATATCTGCTGTCTCTTATAAAGTAAAGCTGGTTGGACAGTCGGGACAGTGCAAAGCAAAAAAATGATTTAGCCGGCAGAAAATGTGGTAAAAGAATGAAAGATGCAAATTTATGTAAAAACATCAGAACACCAAACAGCTGTCGATAAACAGAGAAACCGGCGCTATATGCGCTGTCCGCGGGTGTCCGATATGTCGTTTAGCATAAAGTTGAATACCAGAAAAATCAATATCAGGAATGAATATTTTTTAGTACTTTCATATATCTGCTCTGTAATTATTACGATTATTGTCTATATTGCAGGGGGGACCAACAAAGTATACGCCAATCTGATGTATATACCTATAGCTATTGTTTCATCCACTAATGGGAAAAAGCACGGAATTGTTCATGCAGCAGTCAATGCGTTATTGATGGGGCCTTACATGCCGTTGAATGTGGAGCAGAACATAATGCAGGATCCGATAAACTGGATCCTCAGGCTGTTGACATATACAACGATAGCGTATGTTATACGGCTTTTTGCGGATCACTACAGACAAGAGATCGAGAAGGTCAAAAAGAGAGATAATGAGATATTCGAAGCGCAAATGGCCACGATATACTCGCTGGTTAAGCTGTCAGAGTCGCGGGACTACAATACCGGGGAGCATATAATGAGAGTGGCTGAGCTCTGCAAGCTGCTGGCAGCCAAATTGCGCTGCAGCGAAAAATACAGAAGCTATATAAATGATGATTATGTTGAATACATATCTAAAGCAGCACCCCTTCATGACATCGGAAAGGTAGGAATACCGGACTATATACTGCTCAAGCCAGGCAAGCTGACCACCGAAGAGTTT